>JAFSRW010000081.1 GCA_017445925.1 Bacteroidaceae bacterium
ATTAGCATCAGTCCAGAATCCTTCCTTAGCACCAGCCTCTTCCAACGTCCAGATGTATGCGGGTTCATAACTATAACAAGGGATAATTGAATTATCTGTCCCAACCTCCCAAGTCCAGAAGGTCCGCCCTGCATCAAGCCAACTGTTTTCATCGTAAGGAGTGTTACTGGATCGGATGGCGAATTTTCCTGTTTCGTTTAAAAACAAGACCTGTCTATCCCAATCATTACGGTTGTTGTGATCATCCTGATAGAAGAATCCTAAATGCAGATAGGCCTTACCGTCTAACAATGGTGTAGGATTGGAGAAATGAACCCCATTTCCTGGATCAATAAGGAATGCAACATCAAAGAGCGGGGAAACTGCACCAGAAGCATTAACCTTTGAGATGGCAAACACATAGGCACTCTCCTCATCATTCGTCAGATGGCCGTTCTGGGTTACATAATATTTTGTACCATTCACATCAGTTGTCAGATAATAAGAACCATCTGTAATAGCTGCCAGCGCAGCATTAAACTCACTGACAGGTGGATCCTGTGAACCATCTACATAATTGTATTCCATGATTTCCTTGAAATCCTTCCAGACATCCGCTGACTGATATGCAGCCTTACTTCCTGTAGGCACATAAAGAGTGGCATTGGAATAGTTTCCAAAGGTGTTAGAATTCATAGATAGATCGATAGGAGTCTGCATACCGACAATAACGGAATTTATGGCATCGCAGCCATAGAACGCATAATCACCGATTATAGTTACACTCTCAGGAATGGTGATTGCGGTGAGGTTGGAACAGAAGTCGAAAGCACTGTATCCGATGGATGTAACGCCATTAGGTATGATGATAGATGTTAGGCTAGAACAATCTATAAACATGTCGTCGCCTATGGTTGTAATACCATCAGGTAAGATAATGGATGTCAGACTGGAACAGCCTTGAAACGCCGATTCTCCAATGCTAATTAAACCTTTAAAGTATTGTAACTCGTCAAATATAGTGATTGACGTATTACCTTTAAATACTTCTCCAATAGATGTTACAGTAGCAGCTTCGCCATAACTTAACTCACCGTCACCGTTTGTATCCCAGTTATTTACACAGATTGATTTAACATTGGCGTCAGCAAAAATGATATTTTCAAAAGCACATGTGTACTCGTCACCAAGAGCAAACTCAGACATCTGCATGTCACCTCCACTTACAATCTTGTCAACCTCAATCTTGAAATACCTATACTCTTCTGTATTGGTTTCTGAGAGTGTGAAGAAAGAAGAAGCGTAGTTGGCAGCAGGAAGCTCATTTATTCCGTTACCTGTTGGCACGTTAGCTTTATCATCAAGAAGAACCCAGCCTTCAGAATCACGTGTTACGCTTTCATCATTATCAGCATTCATGCCATAAATCTGCCACTGCTTCCAGTTACGACCGGGATGAGACTCGGTATCGTTAGCCGTAGAAAGAGTATAGTATGAGGGAGTCATAGCACGGGATGCCCTGAATACGATATAAGCTCCGTTAGATGTCTGACCCTTCTCTCTATTTGTGAATTGGTACATCCACTTGGTTGCGGTATTGCCATCAAGGAGGTTCTCTGCACCTTCACCAGCATAACCGCTACTACCACTCAAAAACTTATAATTTACAGGCTCATCCACTGATGTTGGCCTATCAAGGTACTGTTCAAAAGTTTCATAAGATCCCAAGCCCCATTCAGACATCTGTATATAGATATCCGAATTTGCAACAGTCTTAGCAATCTCGATCCAGTAGTACTTGTATGCTGTCGTTCCGTCAGCCCTATTGAAATTCAAATCCTTGGTTCCATAATTTTCTGCAGGAAGAGGCTCGTCCTCACGCTCGTCAATGAGCGTCCAGCCTTCGCCTTCGCGAACAGCAAATTCGTCGCTGTCAAAGTTACCACCATAGATTTTCCATGATGCCCAGTTACGACCAGGATAGCTACCTGTATCATAACCGGTAACCAAGAAATAGGAGGTCGGAACAACGGCTTCACCGTCTTTGGTCTTTACGATAATGTACATTTTGTTGGCTGACTCTTCAGAGTTTTGAGGCCATGAATTCTCATCGGACAAGGCAGGATTAAACCAACCTCCCCATCTTGTCTGCTCGTTTGCATCCACCAATTTGTCATAAGCTTCTTGGTGACTTTGATCATATTGTCCATAGGATAACATCCCGTCCAATGCAGTTAGTGGAACATATCCAACTCCGTCTTGTGCATACACAGACATACTTGCAACCATTAAAATGGTTGTCAAAAACACGTTTAGTTGTTTTTTTCTCATGGTTAGTTTCTCATGGCTTCTCAGTCCCAAAGAAGACCATTATAAATAATGTATGAAGCGTGGAACTGTATGTCCCATCTTCAAGCTGAGGTACGTAGGATGAACCCGAGTAACAAAGATGACTAGAACAGTTCCACGCTATGCGTGAAGCTGTTACGTCTCTTTTTTTCTGTTACTCAGAGTCCCTACGGATATAGGTCCTCCGGGGATTTGCAATGATGAAAGTTTCCTACGTTTTCAGCTTGCAAGAAAAGAGCATAACGCTTCGTTTATTTACCAATAAGTTGTGTGCTGGCCGCTGCCAGC
Organism: Bacteroidaceae bacterium; assembly: GCA_017445925.1. Classification (GTDB taxonomy): domain Bacteria; phylum Bacteroidota; class Bacteroidia; order Bacteroidales; family Bacteroidaceae; genus Physcousia. Next base: position 2,617 of record JAFSRW010000081.1, read on the forward strand.
TTGCCCCTTTTCTAACGTCAACCTTAACGTTAACGCTAACCAGACTTCGTACCTTAACCTTAACCCTAACCTTAACCAGTTTAAATGGTTCAAGTGGTTCAAGGAGTTTAA
>JAFSRW010000082.1 GCA_017445925.1 Bacteroidaceae bacterium
ATGAGTTCGGTTCAGAGGAGCAGCGCCAGAAGTACATCCCACGCGTTTGCGCTGGTGAGGGCATGTCAATGGACCTCACTGAGCCTGATGCCGGTTCTGACCTGCAGCGTGTTATGCTGAAGGCTACCTTCGACGAGAAGGAGAACTGCTGGCGTCTGAATGGTGTGAAGCGCTTCATCACCAATGGTGACAGCGACATCCACCTCGTACTGGCTCGTTCTGAGGAAGGCACCAAAGACGGACGTGGTCTGTCGATGTTCATCTACGACAAGCGTCAGGGTGGCGTGAATGTACGTCACATCGAGCACAAATTAGGTATCCACGGTTCACCTACCTGTGAGCTGACCTACAAGAACGCTAAGGCAGAGCTCTGCGGAAGCACACGTCTGGGTCTGATCAAGTACGTGATGGCGTTGATGAATGGTGCCCGTTTGGGTATCGCCGCTCAGTCTGTAGGTGTCGAGCAGGAGGCTTACAACGAGGGTCTGGCTTACGCTAAGGAGCGTCAGCAGTTCGGTGACAAGATCATCAACTTCCCTGCTGTCTATGATATGCTTTCTCGCATGAAGGCTAAATTGGATGCTGGTCGTTCATTGTTATACGAAACAGCTTGCTACGTAGATATCTACAAGGCTCTTGAGGACATCGAGCGCGACCGCAAGTTGGAGCCCGAAGAGAAGCAGGAGTTGAAGAAGTACCAGCGTCTGGCTGATGCCTTCACACCACTTGCTAAGGGTATGAACTCTGAGTACGCCAACCAGAATGCCTACGATGCTATCAGCATCCACGGTGGTTCAGGCTTTATCATGGAGTACAAGAGCCAGCGTTTGTTCCGCGATGCCCGTATCTTCTCTATCTACGAGGGTACCACTCAGCTGCAGGTTGTAGCTGCTATCCGCTACATTACCAACGGCACCATGCTGAATAACATCAAGGAGATGGCCGCAGCCACCACGCCCTCAAGTTCTCTTGAGGGGCTCAAGGCCCGCGTAGAGCGCCTCATCCCCGTTTACGAGGAGGCTCTGAACAACGTGAAGACCCTCGAGAATCAGGATGCTCAGGACTTCCTCGCTCGCCGTCTGTACGACATGACCGCAGAACTCGTAATGAGCCTGCTTATCATCCGCGATGCCACCAAGGCTCCAGAACTCTTCGAGAAGTCTGCTAATGTATATGTTCGCATAACTGAGGAGGATGTTCTCGGTAAGAGCGCATACATCAAGGCATTCCAGGTAGAAGACCTCGAAAGCTTTAAGGCTGCCAAGAAAGAAGAAGCAGAAGCATAAGTTTTGCTTAAATAACTGAACAAAGAGAGGTTGTTCACCAACGAACAGCCTCTCTTTTTCATTTTATTGTTTAGTTTTCTTGGTGGTTCGGATAAAAGTTGTAATTTTGTAAGCGAGAGCACGGCTCTCAACAAGTACACATTATTAAAACAGATAATTATTGATTATGAATATTGGAGACAAGGCGCCCGAGATTCTGGGCAAGGACGAACAGGGACGGGATATCCGTCTGAGTGATTATAAGGGTCGTAAGTTGGTGCTGTACTTCTATCCGAAGGACAACACAAGCGGCTGTACGGCTGAGGCTTGCAGCTTGCGCGACCGCTACGGTGAGCTGCAAGGTGCGGGCTACGAGGTAGTGGGCGTGAGCAAAGATTCTGCCGCCTCGCACGTGAAGTTCAAGGAGAAGCACGCGCTGCCCTTCCCGCTGATTGCTGATGTGGATAAGACGCTAATGGAAGCGATGGGAGCCTGGGGCGAGAAGGTGATGTACGGCAAGAAGACCCTTGGCACCATCCGCACCACCTTTATTATTAATGAAGAGGGTATCATCGAACAGATTTTCGCCGGCAAACAGGTGAAAACCAAAGAGCACGCCGAGCAAATTCTGAATTCATAAAGAAACAGATCCTTCCGAATGTGCTGCATCGAAGCAAAAGAATAAAGAAGAACTATTACAGAGAAAATTTGCAAATAATAGTTCTAATTAGAGCCATTGCAAGCCTAATATTCTCCTTCGCTGTTGCGGGTTGTAGAGCGATTTCAAGGGGTAAGTTGGGAGAGCGGTTCCCAGAGATGGCGGGCCATATCCACATGACCATTGGCCTTGAAGCGCACGCCTTCGTCCTCTAATAGAGGGCGCTGATGTCTCCAGCCAGGAGCTGTGCGGCCTTCCTTGTTGACAACACGATGACAGGGAAGTAACCCGGCTCCAGGCGTATATTTCAGCGTGCGGCCCACCATACGGGCATGACTGGGCCATCCCGCCAATGTAGCAATAAGGCCGTATGTGGTCACTTTCCCGCGAGGTATCTGGCTGACGATATTCAGCACGGTATCGCGAAACGCCTGTGCTTGCTCAGGCGTCATTTTATCAGGATAATCCCTCACTCGTAACGTTTTTCTATGACCTGCCAGTCCACAATCTGCCAAAGCGCAGCCAGATGGTCAGGACGGCGATTCTGATAGTCCAGATAGTACGCATGCTCCCACACATCGAAGGTCAGCAACGGCTTCAGACCCTTCTGCACAGGATTGGCTGCATTCGCCTCCTGCGTAATAACCAGCTTGCCATCCTTGTCAGCCGACAGCCATACCCAGCCAGAACCAAACAGCGTAGCCCCTGCCTTCTGGAATGCTTCCTTGAACGCCTCGAACGAACCAAAATCGCGCACGATAGCATCAGCGAGCTTTCCCGTAGGCGCATTATCAGCCTTAGGCGAAGCGAACTGTCCAAAGTACAGGTTGTGGTTCAGAATCTGTCCCGCATTGTTCAATATTGCTCCCTCACTATTAAGCACAAACTCTTTCAGCGCTTCAAATTCGCAAAAACTCCCCTCGCCCACGGGAGAGGGGTTAGGGGGTGAGGCTAACCCATTTAGGTTATTCACATACCCCGCCAAATGTTTCCCATGATGAAACTCCAGCGTCTGCTTGCTAATCACAGGCTCCAATGCGTCAATCGCATATGGTAGCGCCATCAATTCAAACTTTCCCATAACTATTTGGTTTACTATTTAATAGCTTAGTAGGTTAATAGGTTAGTAGGTTATCGTCTAGAGTCAAGAGCCGAGAGGGAAGAACTATGAACTCAGAACTAAGAGCCAATAGCCAACGGCCAATAGCCAAAGTTTTGAACCTCTTGAACCCTTGAACCTCTTGAACTCTTGACCCCTGATTAATAGTTTTCCGGCTTAATCTGGAAATAGCTCTGCGGATGGTCGCAAACAGGACAAACCTCAGGCGCCTTCTTACCAATCACGATATGACCACAGTTGGCGCACTGCCAAATAACATCACCCTCACGAGAGAATACCACAGCATCCTCGATGTTCTTCAGCAGTTTACGATAGCGCTCCTCATGATGCTTCTCAATAGCACCTACTTGCTCAAACTTCTCGGCAATCTCGTCGAAACCCTCTTCGCGAGCCTCCTTGGCCATACGGGCATACATATCCGTCCACTCGAAGTTCTCTCCATTGGCTGCATCAGCCAAGTTTGTTTTGGTGTCACTCACGCTACCCCCATTCAGGTACTTGTACCACATTTTGGCATGCTCCTTCTCGTTGGCCGCCGTCTCCTCAAAGATAGATGCAATCTGCACATAGCCGTCTTTCTTAGCCTTACTTGCAAAATACGTGTACTTGTTCCTTGCCATACTCTCGCCAGCAAAAGCCTCCTTGAGGTTCTGCTCAGTCTTAGTTCCTTTCAAATCTTTCATAAGTCTCGTTTTTTTAATGGTTAATACATATTATGAGGGCAAATATACGAAAAAAAACAAAATCTTGCCCTTCACACATCTTTTTTTACCATAATTTAGCTTTTTTCTCAATACAGAATGGTGGCATAAAACATTTTCGTTTTCTCCTACTTAAAAGTAGAATGTCGAATTTCATTATGTTTTTTACCTTCGCAAACAGAATATGGTTGAAAGATGTCGGATGTTTGCAAAAAACAAATGGAGTTTTCTTGGTTGTTCGGATAAAAGTTGTAATTTTGTAGGCGAGAACGATATTTTCTTAACCTTATAAATTCACGACGATGAGAGCTAAGGAAATTATTGTCCACATGGAGGGGCTGCGGAATGAGAAGCAGCGCGAGGTGCTCATGCGGTTCTTTAAGACGGGACCGGGTGAGTACGGGGAGGGTGATGAGTTCCTTGGCCTGAAGGTGCCGCAAACTCGTGAAGTGGTGAAGCTCGCGGGCCAGAATTTCCCCTTGAGCGAAGTGCCGGAACTGATGATGAGCCGCTGGCACGAGGTGCGTCTCTGCGGGTTGCTAATCCTTGTGGCGAAGTTTGAGAAGCTGGCAACCAAACGGCTGGAGAATGACGAGAAGGCCATTCGTGGTCGCGATGAAATCCTGACGATGTATCTGCAATATGCCGAGCAGGCAAACAACTGGGACTTGGTGGACCTGTCTGTCCATAAGATTCTGGGGCATTGGTTGTTGTTGCCCAGCAATCTGGGAACGACGGATTCACGGAATGAAGGAATGACGGAATTGGGAAATACCACTGACAATAGGGACTATAAGATAAGAATTCTTGATGAACTGGCACAGAGCCTGTGCCTGTGGAAGCAACGTATGAGTATGGTCTGCACTTGGAAGACATCCCAGATGGGCGACCCATCCTGGTGCTTGCGCTATGCCGAGATACATTTGCGCCATCCACACGACCTGATGCACAAGGCGGTGGGTTGGATGTTGCGCGAGATGGGCAAGCGTGTTAGTATGGATTTGCTTCGTGATTTCCTGAGTCAGCATGCCCATGAGATGCCTCGCACGATGCTCCGCTATGCCATAGAGAAGATGCCGGAGAAGGAACGAAAGGAGTGGATGAGCGTATGAAGTGGGTACGGAATATATGGCATTTGTACTATGATGGGTTCCGCAGCATGACATTGGGGCGGACGCTTTGGGCAGTCATATTCATTAAGCTGTTCATTATCTTTGTTGTACTGAAGCTCTTCTTTTTCCCAAACTACATAAAGGAGCATGCTGAGGAGGGGCAGGAAGCGGAGTTTGTGTTTAGGGAATTGAACATTCATCAACGATAACGTTAACGTTAACGATAACCAACGGTAAACGGTAAACAGTAAACTAATATTAATATCATGATTCATTTATTAAACATCGATCTTGCAGCGGTGGATTGGGCAAGAGCTCAGTTCGCCCTCACAGCCATTTACCATTGGCTGTTTGTTCCCCTGACCCTCGGCTTGGCTGTGGTCATGGGTATTATGGAGACTCAGTATTATCGTACAGGACAGGAGTTCTGGAAGCAGACCGCCAAGTTCTGGCAACGACTCTTTGGCATCAACTTTGCCATGGGTATTGCTACGGGCCTTATTCTGGAGTTTGAGTTCGGCACCAACTGGAGCAACTACAGTTATCTGGTGGGTGACATCTTTGGCGCTCCGCTTGCGGTTGAGGGCATTGTGGCCTTCTTTATGGAGAGCACCTTTGTGGCTGTGATGTTCTTTGGTTGGAACAAGGTCAGCAAGGGCTTCCATTTGGCTTCTACCTGGCTCACAGGCTTGGGAGCCACCATCTCAGCTTGGTGGATTCTGGTCGCTAACTCCTGGATGCAGCACCCCGTGGGACAATCGTTCAACCCCGAAACCATGCGCAACGAGATGACCAGCTTTGCAGAAGTTGCCCTCTCGCCTGTGGCTGTGGATAAGTTTGTGCATACCGTTCTGTCGGCTTGGGTGTTAGGAGCTGTATTCGTGGTGGGCGTCAGCAGTTGGTACTTGCTGAAGCAGCGCCACTTGGAGTTTGCCCGAAAGAGCCTTAGGATAGGTGCTGTATTCGGCCTTATCTCATCAGCCTTGATTATGCTCTCTGGCCATCATTCAGCTTATACCGTAGCCCAGACCCAACCTATGAAACTGGCTGCTATGGAGGCACTCTACAAGGGTGGTACCGACCAGCCTTTGACCATTATTGCAGGCATCAACCCCTTTGCGCAGCCCGATTATGAGACGCAGGATGAGGCTCCACTGAAACTGGCTGTTCCCTACGCTCTGTCGTTCCTTGCCACCAACGATATGAATGGCTATGTGCCTGGCATTCGTGACATCTTAGATGGTTATACCAAGCCCGATGGTACGCAAGAGCCCTCGTTGGATGAAAAGATAGAACGCGGACGTGCCGCCATTGCTGCACTTGCGGACTTTCGCAATGCTGGCGCGATGACTGATACAGCCACTCTAAACTCTACACTCTCAACTCTATACTCTAATATTCCTTACTTCGGCTACGGATATGTGCAGGACAGAGCTCAGGTGGTGCCTTACATCCCCGTCTGCTTCTATGCCTTCCGCGTGATGGTAGGAGGTGGATGCCTGTTTATACTGCTGTTCCTGATAGCGTCATTTAAGCCCTCCCTCCTCGGGGGGAGATGGTGGGGGAGTATGGCTATTGCCTGCATCCCCATTTCCTACATCGTCAGCGAAGCTGGTTGGTTAGTAGCCGAGTTTGGTCGTCAGCCCTGGACCATTCAGGATATGTTGCCTACATGGGTGGGTGTCAGTCAGTTGGGTTCATCGGCTGTAATGATTACCTTCTTCCTCTTCCTCATTCTCTTCACGACTCTCTTGGCCGTTGAAATCAGCATCATGATTCGTGCCATCAAGGAAGGACCTAAAATGAGAGTTGATAGTTGATAGTTGACAGTTGATAGTGTAGAGTTTAGAGTCAGTTTAATAAAGTTGATAGTTGCAAGTATGAAGTGATAAACTGATTAAACTCTAAACTAAAAAACGACGGTAAACAGTAAACTGATTAAACTCTAAACTTACTACTGACTCTAAACACTAAACTCTAATCTCTAAACTCTATAAAAATGACATACATTTTTCTCCAACATTATTGGTGCTTTGTAGTAGCACTTCTGGCAGCCCTGCTTGTATTCCTGATGTTTGTGCAGGGAGCTAACACGCTTATCTTCTCGTTGGGTCGTACCCCCGATGAGCGTCGACTGATTGTAAACTCCACGGGGCGCAAGTGGGAATTCACCTTTACCACCCTTGTCACCTTTGGCGGCGCTTTCTTCGCCTCCTATCCTCTGTTCTATTCCACCAGTTTTGGTGGCGCTTATTGGCTGTGGATGATTATCCTCTTCTCCTTTGTGCTACAAGCCGTAAGCTATGAGTTCCAGAACAAAATGGGCAACTTGCTTGGCGCCAAAACATTCCAGTGGCTATTGGTGCTGAATGGCATTCTGGGCCCACTTTTGTTAGGTGGTGCCGTAGCCACCTTCTTTACGGGCTCGAACTTTATTGTAGAAAAAGGCAATATTGTCAACTCTCAACTGTCAACTGTCAACTGTCAACTAATTATAAGTTCTTGGGCCAACGCTTCACATGGATTGGATGCTCTGCTTAACCCATGGAATATTGTATTGGGACTGGCTGTAGTCTTTCTGGCTCGCATCTTAGGTTGCCTGTACATCCATAAGCAGGTAGAGGATGCCCAGTTCGATGACCATAACCGCATCCTCCGTCCCCTATGGACCAGCACCATACTGTTCCTTGGATTCTTCCTGGCTTTCTTAGGGCATATCCTTACTTGCGAGGGCTATGCTGTAGATCCATCGACAGGTCTTGTGTTTATGGAGCCTTACAAATATCTGCATAACCTCCTAACCATGTGGCCCCTTCTAGTGGTGCTGCTCATTGGAGTGATATTCGTGCTCTTTGGCATCCTATGGTCGATAACGCATAAGGAATACAAGCGAGGCTTCTGGGTGGTAGGCTTCGGAACGGTGGTTACGGTAACCGTCCTGCTCCTGTTGACTGCTTGGAACAATACCGCCTACTATCCCTCAACTGCCGACCTGCAGTCGTCCCTGACCATGCAGAACTCCAGCAGTAGCGAGTTCACTCTGCGCACCATGTTCTACGTCAGTCTGCTCATCCCCTTCGTTCTGGCCTACATCATTTATGCTTGGCACGCTATTGACAAGAAGGAGCTGACCTTAGACGAAATAAAATCCGACCACGCGTATTAAATGACCTCTTATCTGAACACAGAGAATATAGCACGCAGTAAGGATGGAGTGGAGTATCATCCGCTCCGTCCTTTCTTGCCTGAGAATGCCAAGGTGTTGTTCCTGGGCAGTTTTCCGCCTCAGCGCAAGCGTTGGTGTATGGATTTCTATTACCCCAATTTCATAAACGACCATTGGCGCATAGAGGGGCAGATATTCTTTGGCGATAAGAACCATTTTGTGGATGTTGCCAACAAGTGTTTCCGGATAGATGAGATTGTGGCGTTCTGTCGGGAGAAGGGATTGGCTTTCTTTGATACCTCCACAGCCATCCGACGTTTGCAGGATAATGCCTCAGATAAATTCCTTGAGGTAGTAGAACCAACGGACATTCATGCCCTTATTTCCCAGTTGCCCCACCTTCGTGCCATTGTTACCACAGGCGAGAAGGCCACAGAAACCATCTGCACCTACTTTGGCATTAATCATCTACCCAAAACGAACGAGAGAATCCCAATACCTAATCCGTTTGACCAAAATTCTCAATTGCGGCAAAACCGTCAAAACTCTCAACTATCAACTATCAACTATCATTATACCGCCTTCCCTCCTCCTCACGCGCCTACCCCTTGTCGTTCGACAAGAAGGTAGAGGCGTATAGTAAGATGTTTCATCTCCTTCTGCGATAAAGGAAGCTACCGATGGCGAGGAGGATTATAAGCAGCGTTACGATGTAAGCCCAGATGTGGGTAACACGTGATGTGGCTGTAATGGTGTAGTCCTGAGGGATAAGGCGTTCGCCCGTGAAGGGATAGAAGATGGTGCCATCGGGCTGTAGCGTTCCGTTTCCTGTATCAGTAACCTTGCCGGGCATAGTAAGCGTGTATGGCACATTAAACCAGAAGATGTTCAGTCGGTTCATGAACTCCTTATTCAGCTCCTTGCCCAGAGGATTGTCCTCGTTGAAGAACATGGCGTAAGCATCCGAGTGGAAGAAAGAGCGCAACTTATCATCCGGTTGGGCGGTTAGGATATCCTCCTCCCCTTCCATAATATAATGTACCAAGGAATCCTGAAGTTCTACGAAGCGCTCACGACTGACGGGTGGATTGGGGATAGAATCGTAATGAGCCACGATGAAGTCGAAACCCACCTTGAACAGATTATCATTCAACCATTTGGTAACGGCAGGCTCCATATTGCCCAACTTCTCGTATGCCTCAGCTCCGTTCAGTCCTTGCAGCAGATTAGGCTGACCTGTGAACCAATAGCTAACGGCATCCTTGTCGGCATAATCCGTTGGCGCCAGTTTGAAGGAATCACCCACACAACAGAAGGTTTCCGTATATACGTATTCGGTATAGAACCAGCGGAAGCGCTTGTCCAGATTGGCGTTCGACCTCATTTTGGTGCCGTTAAGCAAGAGGGGAGTCTCTTCGCACATTTTCCCTACAGATTCAAAGAACTTCGAGAACGATGTTGTTACCGTATCCCCCTCACCGATGTCTGTATGTGAATTAAAAAAGGCATCAATATTCAGGCATTCTGGCAAAGGTTGTGACCAACCGACGCTTGTTTTGCCCCAAAGCGAGTCGCGCATCTCCTGCGACATCACGTTGCTATACATAACCTCACGTGTACAAGGCATCGAATCATCATTATGAATAATTGTATGCATCACCACCTTGGGCTGATAGCAGGAAGTAAGGAGCAGCCCCACCACCAAACCGTAAACAGTAAACCGCAAACCGTAAACTAACTTATTTGTTTTCATAAAGCATCGTTTTAAATCGGGTGTAACTTAAGATTTTCTCCTGATGCTGACGGCTTGTGTACACATTCTTCAGGGTGCTGCCAGCAGCGAAGTTGGATGTATAATAATGAGGTACTTCATTCACATTTCCGTTAGGCGTATGCTGATACAGGAACAAGCCTACCAGCAATACAGCAGCCATAGAGCTAATAAATCTAACAAAAAAGAAGACCTTCTCCCCTACCAGCGTCGCGAATGGGGATTCGCTCCCCTTTGTGGGGCCATAGCCACATTCAGTGGCTACTCTAAAGACCCCAGTCGCCTCTCCCTCTATAGCGAGGGGCTTATAATGAGTCCTCCCCCTAGAGGGGGAGTTAGAGAGGGTCTTGTCATACTCTGCCTCGCCTAAGGTCAGCTCACCTAACATCAGGCGGATGGCTTGCCATTCCTCTGGGATATCAGGGCGTTGCAGCTCCAGCGCAAGCTTCTGCTCCTCGGCTGGAGAGGTCTCGCCTTCCAGGTATTTGTTGATCAGTTGTTCTATATCCTTGTCTTTCATTGTTTCATCCTCCTTTTAAGTTCTATGAAGACCTTCTTTCTTGCTGCAGACACCATTGCCGTGATGGAGAGTTTGGGGATTCCCGTTTCCGACGATATTTCATCTACCGATAGGCCCTCCAACTGTCGCATCTCAAAGAGTTGTCGTTCTCGAGGCTTCAGCAAGTCCAGCGCCTCCTCCAGCATTCGCTCCGTATCCTTTGCTTCCAGAATCTCCTGAGGCGTACTCTCAAGCTCCCCTCCATAGAGGGAGGGGCTGGGGGTGGGTCTATTTTTACGATATTGGCTTACGCAGCAGTTCTTCGCGACTCGGATGGCCAGCGCCTCGATGTTCCGACTGGCATCTATCTGCTCGCAGTAGCGCCACAACTGCTCTATTGTCTCCTGCGCAGCATCCTCGGCATCCTCCTGCGAGCCAAAGAACTGAAGCCCCACCTTCAGCACCTTTTGGCGCAACCTTTCGGCTATATGTTCAAATTCTGAGCGTGTCATACATCTATAATACGCATCAAACAGAGAAATGTTAAGTTGAAAAAAGAAAAAAAAGTTGCTATCCTAAGTTCAACACCTCCTGCACCTCTGTTTTATACTTGCGCGAGATGGGGAGGCGAAGGTCGTTCAGGATGATGTTCTCGCCCTCGCGCCCTTGGCAGGCAGAAATTCGGACCAGATAGGAACGATGGATGCGCAGGAAATCCTTCCCCAAAAGATTGGCCCAAGCAGAAATGGGGCGCTTGTTGCGATACTTACGACCCTCAGTAGCATAAATCCACGTTTCCGTGTCGCAACTCTCCACATAAAGAATCTCCTGGCGTTGGAGTGTAACGGGCTGGCGGTCGCTGGTGAAGGTTATCGACTCCTCTACTTCCGGCAAATGTTCTTCAATTATCCGCCCGACAAAATAATCGCCCAAGATAATCAGCAGCAGCATAGCCAGCAGGAATACAGGGTTCAGCAACATGGGGGAGATGACCATATCGGTTTCATACAACTGACGATGGAGTGCCAATAATAGAGTATGTGCCAGATGAACGGCCAGGAAAGCCATCGTGAGAATGAAGAGCGTTAGGAAGCATACATTACGTATTCCCTGCCATCGCGACGTAAAACGTATTTGCGCCAACAGATAGCGGAACAGTACGGCCACAGGCAAAAGCGAGCTGGCAAGGAAGAATGCATCGGACAAGGCGTAACCCGCGCTGGAAAGTACAATGGCAAACAGAATAAGTGCCACCGTCCAATAGGAAATAATAAGTGCTGTACGTTTCATTTCGGAAGCAAAGATAATACTTTTCCCCCGTTCAAAAGCCATTATAAGGCCACAAAATCCCATTATAGAGGGTTTCGGCAATCAAACGAGGGGTTTTAACGGCAAAAAAATTTGGTGCCCCTACCCGAATGCCGTACCTTTGCCATCGAATTAAAATTCAGCAGCTGCAAAAAAAATGTTTAACCAAATTAAAAGTAATGATTATGAATGCAATTTCTGATTTCTTTATGATGGGCAACCCTTGGTGTATGTCCGCCCTCACCCTTCTGTTAGCCTTGGTATTCCTGGCAGCATGGAAGGCTCCCGCTTGGGTACGTAACATAGGCGCTATCGCGTTTGTTTGTGGATTACTCTTCGGAGCGTTAGGCCTCAATCAGATGTTTGGCTACATGCAAGAACATATGCAAGAAACGCTTAAAATCATAGAAGAGTCGGGCGATGTAACCCCCACAGATGTAGACATGTCCCCCGTTATATATGGCGGATACAAGTGCGCCTTAGTTCCTGTTATCTACGGCATCATCATCCTTCTTATCTCCTTTATCGTTCATCTCTGCCAAAAACCGAGGATATAAAATAAATGTTATTTAAACTTTCAGATATATGAAGCGTTATTGTCAAACACTTACTCTGGTGGATAACCCGGAGATGATAGAGAAGTACGTAGAGGCTCATGCACATGTGTGGCCTGAGGTGATTCAAGGCCAACGAGAGGTGGGAATTGTGGATATGCAGATTTTCCGCCACGGACGTAATTTGTTTATGATTATGGATACGGTGGATGATTTCGACTTTAAACGTGATATGGCTCGCCTGGCCACACTACCGCGTCAAGCTGAATGGGAAGCCTACGTGAGTCAGTTCCAAGGTTGCTCGGCAAATGCCCGGAGCGATGAGAAGTGGCAACTGATGGAGCGCATCTTCTAAGCCAAAAAAAGAGAAGTGTGCCGCGTTTTGGCTACCCTTAGTACACCTTGAAAAATAAAAATCCCCTGTAAATGCTTGATTTACAGAGGATTAAAATTTTAGCCAAGTACCCAGAGCCGGGGTCGAACCGGCACGGGTTGCCCCACTGGTGTTTGAGACCAGCGCGTCTACCGATTCCGCCATCTGGGCTTTTGCGGTTGCAAAGGTACGTCATTTCTGCGAAACTGCAAAACATTTGGCTTATTTTTTATTAATGTGCCTGAATTGGAGCATCTTTTTTCGCTCAATTCTGATACTTTGTTTACATAAAATATTGCATTGTATTGTAGAAATTTGCTATCTTTGTAGGGGAAATGTAACAAATCAATAAAATAATGAACCGACGAGAATTTCTACAACGTTCTTCGGTATTAGCAGGTGCAGCCTATCTGAACGTCCCTGCTTTTGCTGAAGCCCTTCGCACTTTGGGCAATCCCAATCTGGTTATTGGCATTGTCAGCGATATCCATATCCGTGGCACAGAGACTGCCGATACTTTTAAACATACCCTTGAATACTTCCGCAGCCTGAAGGTGGACGGTGTTATCATAGCAGGCGATATGGCTGACCAAGGGTTGGAACCCCAGCTTAAGGTGGTGGCTGATACCTGGTACAGTGTGTTCCCCAATGACGAGGGACTGGACGGCAAACATACGGAGCGACTCTTTGTCTATGGTAATCACGACTTGGAGGGTTATACGTGGAGCAGTGTCATCAACAGTGTGGGCAGTGAGACCGCGCAGTCGCAGGGTATAGGAAAGCGTCCTGCCGAGGTGTGGAAGAAATACTTCGGAGAGGACTATACCCCCATCTGGTTCAAGACCATAAAGGGTTACCACTTTATAGGTGCCCATTGGCATACCAATAATATTCCGGGTCTGGAAGAGCTGATGCAGCAGCATGCCGGTGAGTTGGAGACTGAGCGTCCTTTCTTTTATATTCAGCATCCGCATCTGAAGAACACCTGTAACGGCCCGTGGGCATGGGGTCAGGATGACGGTACCGTAACAAAGCTGATGAGCCGCTACCCTAATGCCGTGGCTTTCTCGGGTCACTCGCACTCGCCCCTTACCGACGATCGCGACCTGTGGCAGGGAGCCTTTACCAGTATTGGTACAGCATCATTACAATACTTATATCCCATGCCCGCACGCGAGAATACCTATCAGGACGACAGTAGCCTGCGTCCTGTTTACCAGATGCCCAACATGGACTGTTCAAAAGGTCGTCAGGGTATGATAATGCGGGTTTATGACAGTGCCATTACCTTGGAGAGAAGGGAGTTTGTCTATGACCAGCAGCTGGATGAGAACTGGCTGTTGCCCTGGCCCATCTCGTTGTCTGAACCGCTCAGTTTTGAGAACCGTAGCAAGACGGCCCCTATACCCCAGTTTGAGGCTGGTGCCATAGCTGCCGTTACCCAGGCAAAGGGTAAGAACCGTAATGGAACAGAGACAGAACAGGTGACGGTACACTTCCCCAATGTATTAAAGAAACGTACGGGCGTGAGAGCCTTCGACTTTGAGGTACAGGTAGAATGGGAGTGGCTGGACTGCCGCTTTATCTCGGCTACCAAGCGTGTGTTCTCGCCCATGAGTCTTTTTGCAGAGGATCAGGATGAGGGTGAGGTGACCTGTGTGTTTGCCCTGAGTGAGTTGCCCAAGGACCGTGACTACCGCTTCGTTGTCCGTCCGTGTAACTGCTATAGCGGCAAAGGGGCCCCCATCTATACGGGTTGGATAAAAGGCGGAAAGATTCCCAGCAGCCTGACGGCTACGCTAAGTATGGAAAAGCAGTTTTACAAGACAAATACCGACATCGCCATCGCGTTCAAGAACGCTCCCGTAGGTACGGAGGCCTGGGTGGGTATCTATCAAGCAGGTAAGACACCCGGCAGCAGTGACAAGGCCTATACCTATCAATACACTGATGCTAAGGATGGTACAGTCAATGTGAAGGTGACTGCTGCGGGTGAATATTTTGCCGTGCTCTTCAAGGATGGCGGCTATACGGAATGCTCAGAGCGCGTGCCCTTCTTTGTCCTGACAAGGGACTATGACCCGGCAACGTTTGGAATGACAACCGACAAAACGGTTTACAATCAGGGTAATCCCATCCGTGTAACCCTTGCCGGTGCTCCTGCGATAAGCAAGGACTGGATAGGAATCTATGAGGACGGTATTGTGCCTAAGGAAGCCAAGTGCCCTTGTTATGTGTACAACAGCAAGACATCGGGAACCGTCACCCTGAATACCAGCGGCAATAATAACTGGACGAGTGCCCTCCCAACGGGTGTGTATTTCATAGGCTATTTTATGGCAGACGGTTATACCGAGCCCTTCGAACGCAAGTATGTGGTGGTAGGCAAGCCAGCCCTACTGCGCAGCAGCAAGTCGGAATATTCCGAGACGGATGCGGTAGTCCTCTCTTACAGTTCACTGCCAACCCAATTTGCCTGTCAGCTCTGCAGTCAGACGGAAGGAGAGACAACATGGACTCCGGTGAAAGAGCTCTCAGGAGCCAGCGGTACCATAGAACTGGGACTTTTGCAGCCAGGT
The DNA here is from genome assembly GCA_017445925.1 of Bacteroidaceae bacterium. GTDB lineage: Bacteria > Bacteroidota > Bacteroidia > Bacteroidales > Bacteroidaceae > Physcousia. The sequence goes on from JAFSRW010000082.1 coordinate 15,107, forward strand.
ACACACAAATATGCGTTGTGCATTGAGGGGACTCCGGTTTCTCAGACACTGACCTTGAATATAAAGGAAGATGGTGAGACTGCTAATGCAGCTATCTCTGCAGCTGTCTTAGGGACAGGCGTTTACGACCTTTCCGGTCGTGCAATGAAGAGGGTTCCCGGCCATGGGATATTTGTTGAAAACGGTAAAAAAATATTGAAATAAAATATAGAAAATAATAGGAAAAGTTTTGCGGTTTAATAGAAATATTGTACCTTTGCGGTCGTAAAAAACCTGGGTAGCAGAAAGAATGTGTCAGCCAAAGGTTGGCACATTTTTTCTTATGTGCCTTGAAGGGTCCCCTGATTGCTATAGGGGGGGGGGTGAGTAATATGCAGTAGTATAAGGTAAAAAGATGTTATGGAAGACTTTAATAAGTTCTTGAAAGCATTGCAGGACAAAGAAAAAGCAAAAAGAGATAAAAGAAGACAGTTTGATCCTGCAGAAAGAATTTACCGTTTTCAGACCCTTGTGTCTGAGTTCTTCAATACGTTAGAGACAGATTGGTTCAGGGATAGCGTAGCGGAGGGGTTAATGACCATAGAACGTGAACAGATATCAATCAGCGAAGACTCATTAGGAATATATAATACGGAAAAGTGCAGGTTGATAATGGGAGCTGAAAAAATAGAATTTATACCTATAGGAACTGTTTTGCTGGGAACGGATGGCAGAATAGATATGGTGTATAAGAGAAATGAGGTGATGTTTGTTCATGTCGGTGAGAAAGTTAAGCGTGCATCGGACCTGATGGCGGTATTGAAGAAGATTATACCGAGCAAGGACCTTGGACAGAAGGTATGGAAGTACACACCCAAGGTGACGCGCGCCCATTATATGACGGCCAATTCCCAGACAGTAAAATCGCTGATTATGGATCTTGTTAAAGCAAAAAACTAATTGCTTTAATTGCAAAAAAAATAGGGCGCCGCGCGCCCTATATAATTTTCATATTTTACATTACTCCTTCGACTCTATTATCTTCCAGAGTCCTGCTGCTATGATAGCACCTATGAAGGGACCTACAATGAAAATCCATACGTTGGTCAGAGCTTCACCACCTGCGAAGATAGCGGGACCGATAGAACGAGCGGGGTTCACGCTGGTGCCTGTGAAGTGGATTCCTACCAAGTGGATGAGAATCAGCGACAGACCGATAGCCAAACCTGCGAAGTTGCCTGTAGCACCATTGGTCTTGTGGGTAGCACCCAGTACCACCAGCACAAAAAGGGCGGTGAGGATTGCCTCAACAATAAGGGCTGTTGCAGCACTTCCGTTGCATCCAGCTCCAATACCGTTGCTGCCTATGCCTGTACTGGCTCCGTAGATATAAGCCAGACAAGCACCTGCAATAATGGCGCCTAGTACCTGACCAACCATATAGCCAGCACAATCTTTAACGCTAATACGACCTGTAACAAGGCAACCCAGCGTGATGGCAGGATTAATGTGGCAACCCGAAACGCCACCGATGGTGTAAGCCATAGCTACGACTGCGAGACCAAAGGCAATGGCGGTTCCTACTACAGATGCGGCATCTGTTCCACAACTCAAACTAACGGCTGCACCGCAGCCCAGGAATGTCAGTACAAATGTACCGATACATTCAGCAATGTACTTTTTCATGTTCTTTTAATTTAGTTTACGGTTTACAGTTTATTGTTAACAGTTTATTGTTTATTTTAGTTTGGAGTTTAGAGTCAGTTTATTAAGTTTATTGGTTATAGGTTATTGACGCTAAAGTCTAAAGTCAAATTATCAACTTACTACTATCGACTTTAAAACTGTCTTTAAACTTTAAACTATCAACTTTCAACTAACGCGAAGCGCAACTGACTCTAAACTCTACACTATCAACTATCAACTTTCTCAGAGTTCCCCTCGCCCTCGGGAGAGGGGTTAGGGGTGAGGCTATTCTTCTTCCCCAAGTACTCGGGAAGGGACATGCCGGCTTGCTCGAAGAGTTCGCTCAAAGGAGGAACGCTCTTCATGAGGCCAGAAACAAAGTTGGCTGTAGAGCCCTTACCATCAGCATTACCTCCGTTATCCCAAACGGTAACCTTGTCGATATTAATGCCCTTGATAGCCTCAACCTGCGTCTTAACCAATTCAGGCAACTTCTCCAAGAGCAACAAGGTGTAAGCCTTGGTAGCATCGCCACCGGCAGCCTGAATCATCTTGTCGTAACCTTCGGCTTGCTTGGTCAGAATCTGGAACAGACCCTTAGCCTCAGCCTCCATCTTAGCATAGATAGCATCTGCCTCACCCTTGGCGTTAACACGCTTCTGCTCGGCGGCAGCCTCAGCCTCAATAACCAAACGTTTCTTCTCAATCTCCTGCTTAACGATGACGTTGGCATTCTGGGTAGCACGCTCACGAGAAGCACGAGCCTCCTCGGCTTTCTGCTCAGCAGCATAAGATTCCTCCAAAGCATGGGCCTGAGCCACATTCTCGGCAGCAGTTGCACGACGGAGAGCCTCTGCCTCGTTCTCACGACGCACGGCATCTGAGTTGGCAATGTTAATCTTTGCCTCGTTCTCACCCTTTACAGCCTCGGCATTGGCAGCAGCAGTACGGATACGGGTTTCACGGATAGCCTCAGCCTTACCGATTTCACCAATCTTCTCCTGCTCGGCAACACGGACCTTAGCCTCGTTTATAGCCTTAGCAGCAGCCTCCTGACCGAGAGCCTCGATATAACCGCTCTCGTCCTTGATATCGGTAACGTTCACGTTGATAAGCTTCAGACCAATCTTCTTCAGCTCGACCTCAACGTTGGCTGTGATGGCCTCCAGGAACTTATCGCGGTCGGAGTTCAACTCCTCGATACTCATGGTAGCGATAACCAGACGCAACTGACCGAAAAGGATATCGCGGGCCATTTCCTGAATCTGGTTGGCGGTCTGACCCAACAAACGCTCAGCAGCAGCATTCATATACTCAGGGTCGGTACTGATACCTACGGTAAAACGGCAAGGTACGTCCACACGAATGTTCTGACGAGACAGGGCATTGGTAAGGTTGGCATCGATACCAATGGGAGTCAGGCTCATATAGGCATAGTCCTGAATAACGGGCCAAACAAAGGCACCGCCACCATGAACGCAGTTAGCCGACTTCTTGCCACCATTTCCGCTACCGTAGATGACAAGAATCTTATCGGCAGGACACTTTCTGTAACGATTGGCCAGGAAGGCCACAATTGCCACCACCAGGATGGCGCAAACCACAATTAGGGTTAATGGATCTTGTAACATGTTTTTGATTTATTTTATTTTATTGAACATTGAACATTGAGCATTGAACATTAATTATTTGCTTTTGTTGTTTTTATTATTTTTGTCAAAATTGCTGATAGTTTGCTGCAATCATCATAAATAGACTCAAATTGGTTTTTATCAATTATATCTGACTCATAGAGTAATTCTAGCCAATATTCCGTCTCGTTAGCTTCCTTTAAGGCTATATTCATTTTATTGATAAAGTCCATTTTGCTTTGAGCATTGATACTTTCACGAACATTAGCACCTATACTTGTTCCACTTCGGAGAACTTGTTTTGATAAAACTTTTATGTTTTTTTCTTCATTTAGATACTTATAAAACCTGATTATTCGAAGCGCAAATGCTTTACTTGCTGTTTGAATCTGATTATCAGCTTTCATAATGTTCAATGCTCAATGTTCAATGTTCAATGGTTCTACTTCCAATACCTTTTTCTCTATTACGCGTAGCACGCGCACCTTAGCGCCTGAGGGGATGGGGTCTCCAGAAGTGCGTGCATCCAGTTCCTGAACAGAACCGTTGAAGCTGATCTGAACCTTTCCCAAGCCTTCGTTCTGACCAGGGATGCGCAGATAGACATCGCACACCTTACCTACAGCATCGTTGACGTTGAAGGCCCCGTTGCTCTGCAACTTCATCATCTGGCGGAACAGGAAGATAAAGATAGCCACAAAGAGGCAGCCCACCAGAATGGAGACCACACACAGGGCAATAGTATTGGGGATGGTGCTCCACAGGCTTACACCAGCCCAACCGAATCCTAACAGAAAATAGAATATGTTACGAATGGAAAGTAAGTGCATGCTTCCTGCATTGTCCAGACTATCGGTGTCGGTACTGAAATCAACATCGGCATCACCAGAATCTATATCACCCATGCCTGCAAAGGACATAGTCATCTGGATGATTACTACAATGGATGCAAAAATAGCGATACCCCAGTAAAAACGCAGGGTCGGATCAAGTTGGATAAACCAATCAGAAAGGAAATTCATAAGTCTTCGTAAATTTAATGTTAGACGTGTATTTAATGTTTCTAAAAGACAAAGATACTCTTTTCTTAGTTATGATGGCATAAAAAAACTGTTGATAGTTGTTAATTCTGTCACTTTTTTATAAGTTTGCAACTCGAAAATGACAAAAAACCTATAGATATGGCCCAACATCCTCTTAAAAAGTTTCATTTTTGTCCTTTATGCGGGTCGGGCAGATTTGTTGAGAACAACAATAAAAGCAAACGCTGTGAAGCCTGCGGTTTTGTGTATTACTTCAATCCCAGCGCCAGTACCGTAGCCGTGATAGTAAATGAGAAGAACGAACTGCTGGTAGTACGCAGAGCTAAGGAGCCCGCAAAGGGAACATTGGATTTGCCTGGCGGCTTTAGCGACTGCTACGAGACCAGTGAGCAGGGCGTGATACGTGAGGTGAAGGAAGAAACAGGCCTTATCGTAGAAAGTGTTAAGTTCCTGTTCAGTATTCCCAATATCTATCCGTATGGCGGTTTGGACATTCATACGATAGATATGTTCTACCTTTGCCATGTAAACAGCACAAAAAATGCTATTCCGGCTGATGATGCAGCAGAAATTATGTGGATTCCTTGGGAAGAGATAAAACCGGAAACCTTTGGTTTAACCTCAATCAGAAAGGGTGTGCAACAACTTTTAGCAAAAAAAATCCCTAATATATAAGGTGTAGAACAAAAAAATGACGTACCTTTGCCGCCGCAATTGTAAAAAACGAAAGAAAGATGAAGGATAATCTTGTAATAGTGGAGAGCCCGGCAAAGGCAAAAACTATAGAAAAATTCCTGGGAGAGGACTATAAGGTTGTTTCAAGTTACGGACATATCCGCGACCTGAAGAAAAGAAGTTTCAGTGTGGACGTTAATACGTTCGCTCCACAATATGAAGTACCCACCGACAAGAAAAGTGTTGTAGAGAATCTGAAGAAACTCTCTAAGGAGGCCAAGACCGTATGGCTGGCATCCGATGAGGACCGCGAAGGAGAAGCTATCAGCTGGCATTTGTACGAGGTTCTGGATCTGCACCCTGACAATACGCGCAGAATAGTTTTCCATGAGATTACAAAGCCTGCCATTCTGGAGGCTATAGATCATCCCCGTAAGATAGACCTGAATCTGGTAAACGCTCAGCAGGCCCGTCGTGTACTGGACCGTATAGTAGGTTTTAAACTCAGCCCCGTGCTGTGGCGTAAGGTAAAGCCCGCTCTGAGTGCAGGTCGTGTTCAGAGTGTGGCCGTTCGTCTGATCGTGGAACGCGAACGTGAGATTCAAAACTTCGTAGGCGATGACAATTTCCGTGTAACAGCCATCTTTACTAATGCCGAAGGTAGCGAGGTAAAGGCTGAGCTGAACCAGCGTTTTGCTACTCAGGAACAGGCTGAAGCCTTCCTGGAGAAATGTCGTTCTGTAAACTTTACCGTTCAGGATATAGCCACCAAGCCCCAGAAGCGCGTTCCTGCACCTCCCTTCACCACCAGTACCTTGCAACAGGAAGCTGCCCATAAGTTAGGCTTTACGGTTGCACAGACTATGATGGTGGCTCAGCACCTGTACGAAAGCGGACGCATCACGTACATGCGTACGGATAGCGTGAACCTAAGTAAATTGTGCTTGGGAGCCAGCAAGCAGGTGATAACAGAGCAGATGGGTAAAGAATATGTAAAGAACCGTCAGTATCAGACTAATTCTAAGGGCGCTCAGGAAGCTCATGAGGCCATCCGCCCCACCTATATTGAACAGACTCAAATAGAAGGTACTCAGCAGGAACGTAAGTTGTACGACCTGATCTGGAAGCGCACAATAGCCAGCCAGATGGCTGATGCTGAGATAGAAAAGACTCAGGTTACCATCAGTATAGACGGCATGGAGGAATACTTTGTTGCCAATGGAGAGGTTGTGAAGTTCGACGGTTTCCTGCGTGTTTACAAAGAAACAGAGAACGAGGCAGAGCTGTCTGATGCAGAAGCAGAAGGTATTCTGCCCATGCTGACAGTTGGCGATTCTTTGCAGAGAAACACTATTGTTGCCACACAGCGTTTTGCACAGCGTCCCATCCGCTACAACGAAGCCAGTCTGGTACGCAAGTTGGAAGAGTTAGGTATTGGTCGACCCAGTACTTACGCTACCACTATTACCACCATTCAACAGCGCGAGTATGTTGCCAAGGGTGATAAGCCCGGCGAGGAACGTACATATCAGACGCTTACCTTGAAGGGCGATAAGATAACTAGCGCAAGTCATAAGACAACCATTGGAGCAGAACGCGGCAAGTTGCTGCCTACCGATACGGGTATCGTAGTAAACGACTATCTGAGCGAGAACTTCCCCAGCATCATGGATTATAATTTCACAGCTGATATTGAGAAGGAATTCGATGAGATAGCAGAAGGAAAGATGGAGTGGACTGGGGTTATCAGCGACTTCTACAACGACTTCGACCCGCTGGTTGAGCGTGCCGGCAATACACATACCGAACACAAGGTTGGCGAGCGCATTCTGGGTAACGATCCCAAGACAGGTGAGCTTATTACCGTTAAGATAGGCCGATTTGGTCCCGTGGTTCAGGTTGGTAGTTCCGATGGCGATACTAAACCCCGTTTTGCCCAGCTCAAGAAAGGTCAGACCTTAGAGACCATCACATTGGAGGAGGCATTGGAACTGTTCCGCCTGCCTCGTGAACTGGGTAAGTACTTAGGCAAGACGGTAACCATTGGAGCCGGCAAGTATGGTCCTTATGTGGTGCATAACGGCACTTACGTTTCTATCCCCAAGGATGTTGACCCCCTGAAGATTACCTTCGAGGAGGCCGTTAAAATGATTCACAAGAAGCATGTTGAGGAAGAAGAGCGCCACTTGAAGAAGTTCGAGGGTACAGATATGGAGATTCTGAACGGCAGATATGGTCCCTACATTGTTTATAAGGGCAACAACTACCGTTTGCCAAAGAATCTGCATGACCGCGTGAAGAACCTCACAGAGGAAGAGTGTATGCAGATAGTAAACGGACAGGCAGAGAAGTCGGGCGCTAAGACCACACGACGCAAGAAATGAAAAGCATTATCCTGATAGGTTACATGGGGTCGGGCAAGACCACCGTTGGCAGGCAACTGGCCCTTTCCCTTGACATTCAGTTCTACGATTTGGACTGGTACATAGAGATGCGTTACCACCGGACCGTAGCACAGATCTTTGCCGAGAAGGGTGAAGCCGGCTTTCGCGAGATAGAGCGTAACATGTTACATGAAGCAGCTGAGTTTCAGGACATCGTACTTTCCTGTGGCGGAGGAACACCCTGTTTCTTCGATAATATGGACTACATGAACTCGCTGGCAGAAACGGTCTATCTGAAAGCAACGCCTGAGGTATTGGCCATGCATCTGAAAATGGGAAAGATAGAGCGTCCTCTTATCAAGGGAAAGACTGAGGAGGAACTCTTGCAGTACATCAAGGATTCCCTAAAAGTGCGCGAACCTTTCTATGCAAAGGCCAAACACACCTTGGATGTAACCCTGCTGGACGATTCTGATAAGATAAAGACAAGCGTGCAGTTGCTCAGAGAGATATTAGCCCCCTCCCTGACCCTCCCCCGAGGAGGAGGGGAGCTTTAAAGTTTAAAGTTGAGAGTTGAGAGTTTAGAGGCAGTGCGGGCTTTGCCCGATAGTTGAGAGTTTAAAAAGTTTATTGGTTATTGGTTATAGGTTATTGACTTTGGCTTTTGGCTGTTAGCGGTTAGCGAAAACAAAGCTTCAATGCTCAATGTTCAATGCTCAATGTTCAATGAAATAAAAAAATGAAAAAATGGCGAATTGAGGACTCGGAGGAACTCTACAACATAAAGGGTTGGGGAGTTAACTACTTTGGCATCAACGATAAAGGGCATGTGTATGTGACCCCTAAGAAGAATTCGGTGCAGATAGACCTGAAAGAAGTGGTGGACCATTTGGCTTCACGCCACGTAACGGCTCCTGTACTGCTTCGTTTTCCTGATATTCTGGATAATCGTATCGAGAAGACCGATGAATGCTTCCGTAAAGCAGAAAAAGAGTACAATTATAAAGGTGAGCACTTCATCATCTTCCCCATTAAGGTGAACCAGATGCGACCCGTTGTTGAGGAGATTATCAGTCATGGTAAACGTTACAATCTGGGTCTGGAAGCCGGCTCTAAGCCTGAGCTTCATGTGGTGTTAGCCACCAATATGGATAGCGACAGCCTGATTGTCTGCAACGGACACAAGGACCAGAACTACATAGAGTTGGCACTCTTGGCCCAGAAGATGGGAAAGCGTGTGTTTCTGGTAATAGAGAAGTTGCCCGAACTGAAGATTATCGCCGAGACAGCAGAACGGCTTGGCGTTCGTCCTAACTTGGGTATCCGCATCAAGTTGGCCAGCAACGGCTCTGGCAAATGGAGCGAGAGTGGCGGCGATGCCAGCAAGTTTGGCCTGAACAGCTCCGAGTTGCTGATGGCGCTGAAGATGCTTGATGAGATGGGCTTGCGCGACTGCCTGAAACTGATTCACTTCCATATCGGTAGCCAGATAAATAAGATTCGCCGTATCAGCACCGCCTTGCGCGAGATGGCCCAGTATTATGTACAGTTACACCAAATGGGCTTCAATATAGAATTTGTGGACTGCGGAGGCGGTTTGGGTGTAGACTACGACGGAACCCGAAGCAGCAACAGCGAGAGCAGCGTGAACTACAGCATTCAGGAGTATGTGAACGATTGCGTTTATACGCTTGCTGAGGCTTCCAATCAGAATAACATTCCTCATCCCAATATCATTACCGAGGGCGGTCGTTCTCTGGCTGCACACCATAGTGTATTGGTGATTGATGTAATGGAAAGCGTTTCAGCTCCCCAGATGCCTGAAGATTTCGAGCCGGGTCCGGATGACCATAAGTTGGTGCATGACCTGACAGAGATTTGGGACAAACTATCTTCCCGTTCTATGCTGGAGGACTGGCACGATGCTGAGGATATCCGTGAGGAAGCGTTGGACCTTTTCCGTCATGGTATTATCGACCTCAAGACCCGTGCACAGATTGAATCGCTGTATTGGGCTATCAGTCATGAGGTAGCAGAATTGGCACATCATCAGAAGCATGTGCCCGATGAACTCCGCAAGTTGGATAAGCAGATGGCCGACAAGTACTTCTGCAACTTCAGCCTCTTCCAAAGTATGCCTGACTCGTGGGGTATCGATCAACTCTTCCCTATTATGCCTATTGAAAGGTTGGAGGAGCAACCCAGTCGTAGCGCTACCCTACAGGATATTACCTGCGATAGCGACGGTAAGATCTCGGCTTACGTAAATGGTGGTCAGCAGACCAATTACATTCCCCTTCATCCCGTTAAGGCCGACGAACATTATTATATAGGCGTATTCCTGGTGGGAGCCTATCAGGAAATTCTGGGCAATATGCACAACCTCTTTGGCGATACCAATGCTGTGCACATCTCTGTGGATGAGAACGGCTATAATATAGAGCAGTTCATCGATGGTGAAACAGTTGCCGATGTGCTGGAGTATGTGCAGTACGACCCCAAGAAGTTGGTTCGCCGTCTGGAAATCTGGGTTAGCAAAGCTGTCAAGGATGGTAAGATAACAGAAAGCGAGGGCAAGGAGTTCATCAGCAACTATCGTGCCGGCCTCTACGGATACACGTATCTTGAATAAAGGTTATAGGTTAAAGGTTATAGGTTAAAGACTTTTTTCATTGAGCATTGAACATTTCTAAACGGGAACGGGAACCCTCCCCCAAACAACTAAACGACTAAACGACCAAACGACCAATGAAACAACAATTAAACGTCATAAAAGTTGGGGGCGCTGTAGTAGAAGATGCTACATCGCTGAATAATTTGCTTACCCAGTTTGCGGAACTGCCAGGAACCAAAGTGTTGGTGCACGGAGGAGGCAGAAGCGCCACCAAGATAGCTGGCAACCTAGGCATAGAGAGCCACATGGTGGGCGGCAGGCGAATTACCGATGCCCAGATGTTGCAGGTTGTAACAATGGTTTATGCCGGCTTGGTCAACAAAAATATTGTGGCAGGCTTGCAGGCTCGTGGTATAAATGCCTTGGGGTTAACAGGAGCAGATATGGATGTGGTCCGTAGTCATAAGCGTCCGCTCAAAAAGATGACAATGGACGACGGTACCGAGCAGATGGTGGACTTTGGCTTTGTAGGCGATGTAGATAAGGCTAATGGCGAGATGCTCTGCAAACTCATTGCCGAAGGCGTGGTGCCCGTTATGACGCCTCTTACACACGATGGAGCGGGTAATCTCTTGAACACCAACGCCGATACCATAGCCAGTAAAGTGGCTTGCGCCCTTGCACCTTATTATGATGTTACACTTACCTTCTGCTTCGAGAAAAAAGGTGTACTTCGTGATGCCGATGATGACGAAAGTGTGATTCCCGTTATCACCGAACAGGATTTTGCCGATTATAAAGCTTCCGGCATTATCTCAGGCGGAATGCTTCCAAAACTGGAGAATGCCTTCGACGCCATCCATTTGGGTGTCCAAAAAGTAGTGATAACACGGTCCGACAGTATTAACGGCGAAGGAGGAACAACAATTAAACAATTTTAACAAACGGGGCTGTAACATTTACGGCCCTCGTTCGTCTTCATAATAGACAGAGAGATGAAAAAGATCAGTTTCCGAGATGATGTGTTGCCACTGAAGAACAGGCTTTACCGTCTGGCGCTGCGCATCACGCAGAACCCCGCAGAGGCGGAGGATGCAGTACAGGATTCGCTGATTAGAGTTTGGGAACACCGCGATGAGTGGGAGCAGATTGAGAGCATGGAAGCTTACGCATTGACCATCTGCCGCAACATCTCACTCGACATGGCAGGCAAAGCCGGACGTGGAAACGTACAATTAAGTGAAGAATTAAGAGTGAAGAATGAAGAATGCTCAATGTTCAATGTTCAATGTTCAATGGAAGAAAAGTTCGACCAAACGGAGCGTCTCTCGTTAGTAAGAAAAATAATGGATACATTGCCCGAGGTGCAGCGCAGTATTATGGAACTGCGAGATATTGAAGGCAAAACATATCAAGAGATAGCAAACATACTGAAGCTGAGCGAGACGCAGGTAAAGGTTTACCTTCACAGGGCCAGAACCAGTGTTCGCCAGCAGGCAGAAAAAATAGAGAAATATGGATTATAAGTACATAGAACAACTTTTGGAACGCTATTGGGCGTGCGAGACTTCTCTACAGGAGGAGCAGATTCTGCGTACTTTCTTCCAGCAGGCTGAGGTTCCCGCTCATCTGATGCCCTACAAGGCCGTATTTGATGTACAGCAGGAACAGGCAGAACCCACTCTGCGTGAGGATTTCGATGTCCGTATGTTGCAGATGGTAGACAACGATGAATGTTCAATGTTCAATGTTCAATGTTCAATGACCAAAGCACAACCTTTAACAGGCTGGCGTCGCTCTTGGCGTCCCTTTTATCAGGCAGCAGGCTTGGTAGCATTGATTCTCACCATTGGAATGGCTGCTCAGCGTAGTTTTGATGGCTCTGAAGATCCTCAGCAGGACCAGTATGCTCAAATAGACAGTATGGAGAGTCCTGTACAGGAGGCAACGCCCTTGCCTGAACAGCAGGCTGCGCTTGCTGTTGAGCAGACCGACTCCATCAACTTAACAAGATAACATTTTTATTGCTTTTTCTATATAAACAAGTTAGTGCTTAATTAAAACAAACAACATGGTTGCTGTGAAGCATCCAAGAAACATACTAACTTAAAAAAAGAGCGACCGCGAGGTTGCTCTTTTTTGTGTACCACCATACTCCCCTTCAATAAAAAACAATAGTTTAAGCATTTTTATTTTGTATTCTGTTCATTTATTTGTACCTTTGAAGCCCAAACTAATACTAAAACGCTATTGAATATGACTAAACGAATGATATTTCTTCTGTTTGCTTTTGCGCTGATGGCTAAGGCAGATAATTTGCAGGGGTTCCTTTATGGCTTGCAAAGTGCTCCTGACGGAACGGAGTGGCAGAACCCCGAGTTGCTATCGCTGAACAAGGAACAGCCACGGGCCTATATGTTCTCTTACGCCTGGAAGGGACAAGCGCTGAGGGTGCTCCCCGAACATAGCACATTTTATCAGAGCCTGGACGGAATGTGGAAATTCCATTGGGTTCCCAGTCCGGAGGAACGACCCAAGGACTTCTATAAGCCCGATTTTGATGTATCGGCTTGGGACGATATTAAGGTTCCCGGATGCTGGAATGTGCAGGGATTGCAGAAGGACGGGAGCATGAAGTACGGCGTTCCCGTCTATGTGAACCAGCCTGTGATTTTCTACCACGAGGTGAAGGAAGGTGATTGGCGCGAAGGTGTGATGCGTAAGCCTAAGGATGAACGTTACACCACCTTCAAATACCCCAACGAGGTAGGCTCTTACCGCCGGTCTTTCGTTCTTACCACCGGATGGCATCAAAACCATACTAAGGACGTGTTCATCAACTTTGATGGTGTGGACTCTTTCTTCTACCTATGGATAAACGGAAAGTATGTGGGCTTCTCGAAGAACAGCCGAAACACAGCCAGCTTTAATATTACACCTTATCTGAATCATTCCGGCGAGAATGTGCTGGCCGTAGAGGTTTATCGCAGCAGCGACGGCTCGTTCCTGGAAGCGCAGGATATGTTCCGCTTGCCTGGTATCTTCCGCAGCGTCTATCTGACGGCTATGCCCAAGGTGCGGATTAGCGACCTCGTTGTTCGAACTACAAAGCTCAGCAAGGATGAGGCAACTATTAGCATCGACGGAACTTTTGCTAACAAGAGCGGTAAGAAGCAAAAGGGACTGAAGGTGTATTACAGCATCTATCCTGTAAAACTGTATTCCGACGAATGTGCCGACCCCGTGAAACAAGTAGAGGTTCCCATAGCAGACAACTGTCAACAGACAACAGACAATGTTCAATGTTCAATGTTCAATGTTCAATGTTCAATGGAAAATCCTCGTCCTTGGAGCGCTGAGGCTCCGTATCGCTATGTGCTTGTGGCTGAGTTGAAGGATAAGAAAGGAAAACTGTTGGACTGCACCAGTACCTATTTTGGCATTCGTACCGTAGAGATAAAGGATACACCAGCCAGCGAGGATGAATTTGGCTTGGCTGGTAGGTATTTCTATGTGAACGGAAAGCCTGTGAAGCTGAAAGGTGTGAACCGTCATGAGACCAACCCGACTCTGGGTCATGCTATCACACGTGAACAGATGACCGAAGAGGTTATGCTGATGAAGCGAGGCAACATCAACCATGTGCGCACATCGCATTACAGCAACGATCCCTACTGGTATTATCTCTGCGACAAATACGGTATCTATCTGGAGGATGAATGTAACATAGAGAGCCACGAATATTATTATGGTAAGGAATCGCTCTCGCATCCCAAGGAATGGAAGGCTGCTCATGTGGCCCGAAATATGGAAATGGTACATGCGCACGTGAACCATCCCAGCATTGTTATCTGGAGCTTGGGCAACGAGGCTGGACCGGGCGAGAACTTCAAGGCTGCCTACGATGCGATTAAGGCGTTCGATACCAGTCGTCCTGTTCAGTATGAGCGCAACAATGATATTGTGGATATGGGTTCCAACCAATATCCCAGCGTGGCCTGGGTACAACAGGTGGCCAAGGGAAAATCTAATGTGAAGTATCCTTACCACATCTCGGAATATGCCCACAGCATGGGTAACTCATTAGGTAACCTGGTGGATTACTGGCAGGCAATGGAGAGTACCAACTACTTCTGCGGAGCGGCCATCTGGGACTGGGTAGATCAGGCCATTGACACTTATACCAAGGACGGCAGGAAGTATATGGGCTATGGCGGCGACCACGGCGACTGGCCCAACGACGGTATGTTCTGCATGAACGGCATCATGTTGCCCGACCTTACACCCAAGCCTCAGTATTACGAGGTAAAGAAGGTGTATCAGAATGTGGGCGTAACCCTGAATGGACTCAAGGAAGGAGATAGAGGGGTGATAGCCGACTTCACCATCTTCAACAAAAACTACTTTGAGCCAATCACTTCCAGGGACTATGACATTGTGGCATATACAGTATTGGATGGAGAGAAAATGGGGGATGTACCTATCTCTCTGCACGAAGACATTCAGCCTCGCAAGTCGGTTAGATGCTACTGCCCTGTTAATAAATACGTTGATGGGGAGGGCGAGTACTTCTTGAATGTGGAGTTCCGTTTGAAGGAGGATAAGCCTTGGGCCAAGAAGGGCTATGTGCAGATGGCAGAGCAACTGTTTATTGAGGACACACGAAAGGACGGCTCGGGTTGGCAACGTGGGGTTCTGCAATTATCGGAAGAGGGAGAAAAGACGGTGGTAAGCGGTAAGAACTTCAACGTCACCTTTGATAATACAACCGGCAGCCTTTGTGGAATACAATATGATGGTAAGATCATCCTGAAGGATTCGCCGTTGCATCTTTCTGCTTTTCGTGCTCCTGTGGATAACGACAATTGGGCAAGAAACCAATGGTTTGAGCAAGGATTGTACGACTTGCAGCATAAGGTCATCGGAAAGCCCTATATCGAGAAGTCGCCCGAAGGTCCTGTTGGCATTGCCTATACCATTGTAAGCCAAGCCAGAGGCAGGGGCGGAGTCAAGTATCGTCCAGGCAAGGCTGGGCAACCCTACGAGAGTGTGGCAGAGGCAACAGGAGAAGGTGATCATGTTTCCTTTACTACAACGCAAACCTATATTATCTATCCCAATGGTACCGTTGTGTTGGCAAGCAGCATCGTTACCAGCAATCCGGATTTGGCGCTTCCCAGACTGGGTTACGAGGTGAAGTTGCCAAGTCAGTTCAACCAATATGCCTACTATGGAAGGGGACCTTTGAACAACTATAACGACCGAAAGACCGGCTCTTTCATTGGCCTTTATAAAAGTACGGTCCAGGAGCAGTTTGTGAACTTCCCCAAGCCCCAGAGTATGGGTAACAGAGAGGATGTACGCTGGTGTTCTCTGAGAGATGAAGAAGGCACGGGTCTGCTGTTCGTAAGCGAACTGGGTACCATGAGCACCTCTGCACTGCCGTGGAGTGCTCTGCAAATGACGCTTGCCCAGCATCCGTATGAGCTCCCTGAGAGCGACGGCACCTATTTGCATCTGGATTGCAAGGTGAACGGACTGGGAGGGAACAGTTGCGGACAAGGCGGCCCGTTGAAGCAAGACAGAGTACAGGGTGCATTGCATCAAATGAAAATCTTGATTCGTCCTCTCAATGAGGATGACGAGGCTGGTTTTATCAGAAGAAGCATACTCTGCCCTGTGGCCATTTATCGTGATAAGGCGGGCAAAGTCACCATTGCCGGCGACCCTGAGTATGGATTGGAGGAATATCCCATCTACTATCGTGTCGACAAGGGTAAAACCGAAAAATATACCGGGACCTTCAACTTCCAGAAGGGCGGCACCGTCTATGCATGGTATGAGGGCGATGAAAAGAACCCTGTTTCAGCAACCTTCGAGAGTATTGAGAAAGTGCCCCTTGACGTGGTCTATGTCAGCAGCGAGGAAGGTCCTGGCGGCGAGGTGGCGAAGAACCTTGTGGATAACGACCGCTCGACTATCTGGCACACCATGTACAGCATTACGGTACCCAAGTATCCCCACTGGATAGACTTTGACTGCAACGAGGTAAAGACTCTGAAGGGATTTACTTATCTGCCCCGTCAGGACGGAAGTCCGAACGGTAACATCAAGGGCTACAAGGTGCAGGTGAGTCAGGATGGCAAAACGTGGAGCGAAACCGTTAGTGAAGGTGAATTCGAGAATAACGCAAAGGAAAAGAAGGTGCTGTTCCAGAAGCCAATAAAAGCCCGTTACCTCAGGTTTACTGCTCTCAGCAGCCAGAATGGAGCAGACTTTGCCAGCGGAGCGGAGTTCTCGGTGTTGGTTGAAGATTAGTTTACCGTTTACAGTTTACGGTTTACTGTTTAGCGGTGAGCGAACTTCAGCCGTCAGCCATCTTACATCTTCCTTAGTTATCGGGTTTTCTTAAAACCGAACTTATAAGCCACACCAAACTGGGCTGTCAGTTGCCAGTCATTGTGGTTGGATAGCTTGCTGTTGTATCGGTCACCAAGGCTATTGCCGCTGATTTCCAGATTGATGCAGAGGTTTTTGGTGATATTGTAATCGACCATCAAGCCCAATCTAATATTGTGGCTATAGTTGGTATTGTTGTATGCATAAGGTAGCACATCTTGGTGTGTACAGGCATCATCATTATCCCAGGCCATATTCAGACCAAAGCCATTAATGAAGTAAACATTCACGGCAGAATAGTCCCTTCTTAAGATAAGGTTTACCAGGTTAACCATTATGTCGAGATTAATGGTGGTGTACTTATAATTGTACTTGAAATTGAGATCATTCTCATCGTAACCTCCCTGATTCCAGAGTCCGTTAAAATGCAGTCTAGCACCCATATTCGGTGTAAAGAAAGCGCCAAAGCTAACGCTGGTAGTCGGAGTAATGAGCTGACTGCTGCTATAGCCTTTAGTGAAGGTAGTTTGCATACCTCCCTGTATGCCTACGAACATATAGGGATACGTGTGATGACGAGGTGATTCTTCTGCTGTATTTTCTGCTCTAACTGATGAGCAAAAAACAAGCATAAGAAATGCTGTTATTATACGTTTGAGTTTCTTATTTTGATACATTGCTTTGCAAAGTTATTTGTTTTTCAGTCAATTAGGCCGTCAAAGTGCCATTTTTTATTCTTTTAACGTTCATATTTTACATAATTTGGGGATTAAGTCCGTTGTTATCGTTATTTTTTGTATCTTTGCCGTCAAAATATAAATCAACGTTAGTAGATGTCAGATATCATCATAAGTAGCGTTAAGACCCGTAAGGAGTTGAGACAGTTTGCCAGGTTTGGCTATGAGCTATATAAGGGAAACCCTTATGCCGTACCTGATCTGCTGGAGGACACCTTGGATACTTTTGACGCTAAAAGGAATCCTGCACTTCGTTTTTGTGATGCAGAGTTGTTTGTCGCTCGCAGAAATGGAAAGATTGTGGGTCGTGTAGCTGCAATCATCAATAAACGAGCCAACGAGACATGGAAGACAAAGCATGTTCGTTTTGGCTGGATAGACTTCATTGACGATATCGAGGTTACCCGCCTGCTGATGCAAACAGTAGAGGATTGGGGTCGACAGCGTGGCATGACGCATATTGTAGGGCCGCTTGGGTTTACCGACCTTGACCCTGAAGGAATGCTCACAGATGGATTCGATCAGTTGGGAACAGTCTTCTCTATCTATAACTATCCCTATTACCCCCAACACATGGAACAGTTAGGTTACCAGAAGGAACAGGGCTGGGTAGAGCGTAAGGTTATGGTGCCGGTAAACGGGCATGAGGCCAATATGCAGAAGTATTTTAGAATTGCCCAAATGGTGCAGGAGCGTTATGGATTCAGGCTTCGTAAGTTCAAGAGCAAGAAGGAAATTCTGAAAGAAGGCTATATAGAGAAGATTTTTGGTGTAGTTAACAAGGCTTATGCAAAGCTTTACGAATACAGCGAGCTTGATGAATACCAGATGAAGACCTTTGCCGACAGATTCCTGCCCCTATTGGATAAGCGTTATCTGTCTGTTGTGGAGAACGCAGAAGGGGAAGTGATAGGAATGGGTGTCTGTGTTACCAGTCTTAGCCGGGCCGTGCAGAAAGCAAAATCCAAGCTTTTCCCCTTTGGATGGTATCACATAGCCAAAGCGCTTTGGTTCAACAAGCATCCCAGAATATTGGATATGCTGTTAGTAGGCGTATTGCCAGAGTATCACGATAAGGGAGCCAATGCCCTTATATTTGCTAACGTTATTCCAGAAGCTACAAAAGACGGTTACGAGTGGGCTGAGACTCATCCTCAGTTAGAGGAGAATATTGCCAGTCAGACCCAGTGGAAGAACTTGGATTGTGCTATTCATAAGCGCAGGGCAGCTTTTGGGAAAGATTTGTAAGAATGGAAGAAACAAAACAAGATAGTGTACAGGAGAAGGTGAATTACGACGAGGGTAATATCCGTCACCTCTCCGATATGGAACATATCCGCACGCGTCCAGGTATGTACATTGGGCGTCTCAGTGACGGTTCGCAAGCTGAAGATGGTATATATGTGCTCCTGAAGGAAGTCATCGACAACAGTATTGATGAGTTCAAAATGGGTGCGGGCAAACGTATTGAGGTTGATATCGAAGATAATCTGCGTGTCAGAGTTCGTGATTATGGTCGTGGTATTCCTTTGGGAAAACTCATTGAGGCCGTATCAATGTTGAATACGGGTGGTAAGTACGACAGCAAGGCGTTCCAGAAGAGTGTTGGTCTGAATGGTGTGGGTCTGAAGGCCGTTAACGCCCTGAGTGTACGGTTTGAGGTACAGAGTTTCCGTGACGGACAGGTACGAAAGGCAGTATTCTGCAAGGGTATTCTGGAAAGTGACACAACAGAAGCTACGCAGGACGAGAACGGCACATCTGTATTCTTTGAGCCAGATGCGTCACTCTTCAAACATTATGCTTTCCGAGGTGAGTTTGTAGAGGTAATGCTTCGCAACTACACCTACCTAAACACAGGATTGACCGTTATGTTCAACGGAAGGCGTATCCTTTCGCGCAACGGACTTAGCGACCTCCTTTCCGACCGTATGGACTACGAACCGTTGTACCCCATAGTACACCTTCGTGGCGAAGATATAGAGATTGCGTTTACTCATACCAAGCAGAATGGCGAGGAGTATTATTCTTTTGTCAACGGACAGAATACCACATTGGGTGGAACGCATCAGGCAGCTTTTAAGAAGTATATAGCTGAGGTCATCAAGGACTATAGCGGCAAGAACTATGAGTATGCCGACATCCGAAACGGTATGGTGGCTGCCATCAGTATCAATATCCAAGAGCCCCTCTTTGAGAGCCAGACAAAGGTGAAGTTGGGTAGTACCACTACGGAACCGGAAGGCGGAATCTCCATCGATAAGTTCATTGGAGATTTCGTGAAGGAACAAGTGGACAACTATCTGCATAAGAATACCGATGTGGCAGATGTTATCTTGCAGAAGGTGGCAGAGAGTGAGAAGCTCCGCAAGGAAATGGCTGGTGTGGCCAAGAAAGCACGCGAGATGAGCAAGAAGGCCAATCTGCATAATAGGAAACTACGTGACTGTCGTGTACATCTGACAGACTCCAAAGGTGAGTTGCAAGAAGAGAGCAGCATCTTCATTACGGAGGGTGATTCTGCCAGCGGAAGCATCACCAAGAGCAGGGATGTAAATACACAGGCAGTATTCTCGTTACGAGGAAAGCCTCTCAACTGCTACAAGCTGACCAAGAAGGTGGTCTATGAGAACGAGGAGTTCAACCTATTGCAGGCTGCCCTTAACATAGAAGACGGACTGGATGGCCTTCGTTACAATAAAGTGATTGTGGCAACCGATGCCGATGATGACGGTATGCACATCCGTCTGCTGATGTTGACCTTCTTCCTGAAATTCTTCCCGGAATTAGTGAAGAAGGGGCACGTGTTCATCTTGCAGACTCCACTTTTCCGTGTTCGTGGCAAGAAGACAAAGATAGGAAAGGCTAAGTTGAATGCCATCGAGACCGAGCTTGAAGCACGAAACAATGCCGAGGACACTTCTGCCTACAGCGATGGAAAGCGTCCCCGCCACCTCAGTCTTTCAAAGGATTTTGTTACCCAGTATTGCTATTCTGAGGAGGAGCGCTTGCAAGCTATAGATGACCTTGGGCCAGAGCCGGAGATAACACGTTTCAAAGGTCTGGGTGAGATTAGTCCCGAGGAGTTCCGTAACTTCATTGGTCCTGATATCCGTCTTGACCAGGTGACCTTACATAAGTCCGACCAAGTGGCAGAACTTCTGAATTTCTATATGGGCGACAATACAATGGAGCGTCAGAACTTTATCATTGACAATCTGGTGATTGAGGAAGATTTGCCAGAAGAAGATAGCCCCCTCCCCTGACCCCTCCCCCGGGGAGGAGGGGAACAAATAAAGCTATATGACAACGGAAACCAATCGGTATAAATGGGCTTCTCCTGACAGATATGGACTGTTGAGAGAGTTTGCTAAAGAGAATAGAAAACACCAGACGTTAGCAGAATCTTTCCTGTGGGAATATCTGAGACAGAAACATCTGGGGGTAGAATTTAGACGGCAACATATTATCAGTGATTATATTGTTGATTTTGTCTGCCTTGATAAAAGTTTGATTATAGAAGTAGATGGTGCATATCATGCAGAACGTGAACAGGAAGAAGATGATTTGGTGCGTACCCTACATTTGGAGCAAATAGGATTTAAGGTGTTGCGAGTTAAAAACGAAGATGTGCAATACAATGTGGAGAAAGTTTTGGAGAGTATAAATAATGAACTCAAAAAACAATAATGATATAGAAAAAAACTCCCTCCTCCCCGGGGGAGGGATGGGGAGGGGGCTGGCGCTTTTCCCTGGTTCTTTCGACCCTTTTACAAAAGGACACGCCGACTTGGTGGAACGTGCCTTGCAACTTTTTGACCAAGTGGTTGTAGCCATTGGCTTTAACGAGCACAAGCCCGGATGGATTCCTGTTCAAGAACGCGTTGATGCGCTGAAGGCGCTCTATGCCAATGAGCCAAGGGTAATGGTTGAAAGCTACTCGTGCCTTACTATCGACTTTGCCAAGCAATGTGGAGCAAATGCTATATTACGTGGCATCCGTTCCGTAACAGACTATGAGTATGAAATGCAACTGGCTGATGTAAATAAACAGCTCTCGGGAATAGAAACCTTGTTGCTTTTTGCCAACCCACAGTATAGTTCACTCAGCAGCAGTATGGTGCGTGAACTGGTTCACTTTGGCAAGGATATTCAGTCTTTCCTCCCCATAGGATTACATTATTCAGACAAGAAATAAGATAGACATTAGATAAAAGATGAAAAGAATGGTTTTGGGCGTAATGGCGTTCTGCATAGCACTCGCATCTTCAGCCCAGTTTTTTAGCAATAATCGTCCTGCAGAACAACAAGCACCGGCAAACGATCTGCAGCAAAATATCCAGAAACTGGTAATGGCCAGTGTGATGATTAACAATGCATACGTGGATAGCGTAGATACCAAGAAGATGGTGGAAGACGCTATCAACGGTATTCTCTCTAAGTTGGATCCTCACTCTGCCTATACCAATGCTTCGGAAACAAAGAAGTTTACAGAGCCTCTGGCAGGAAGCTTTGAGGGTATAGGCGTACAGTTCAATATGCTGGATGATACACTTCTGGTTATTCAACCTGTTCCAAAAGGTCCCAGCGAGAGAGTGGGCATCCTGGCAGGCGACCGTATTGTCAGTGTAGCAGATACAGCCATTGCAGGTGTTAAGATGAGTAGGGAGGAGATTATGCGTCGTCTGCGTGGTCCTAAGGGAACCATTGCCCATTTGGGTGTAGTAAGACGGGGCATCAAGGAAACGATGTACTTTGATGTGAAGCGCGACAAGATTCCTGTTAATTCGGTTGATGCTGCCTATATGGTAACTCCCAAGATAGGTCTGATTCGTTTCAACAACTTTGCACAGACCACGCATCAGGAGGTGGTAGAAGCCATCAAGAAGCTCAAGGAACAGGGAATGGAGAACCTTATCATCGACCTTCAGCAGAATGGTGGAGGATTCCTTCAGGCTGCCGCTGATATAGCCAGTGAGTTCCTCCCCAAGGGTGATATGATAGTCTATACACGGGGCAGAAGCGTTCCCAGTCAGGAATTCCGTAGCACAGGTAACGGCATTTTTATGGAGGGTAAGGTGGTCTGTCTGGTAGATGAGTACAGTGCTTCTGCTTCTGAGATTCTTTCTGGTGCCCTTCAGGACCAGGACCGCGGTATTGTAGTGGGAAGACGTACTTTTGGCAAAGGCTTAGTACAGCGTCCCATAGATTTGCCTGACGGCAGTATGATTCGTCTGACAACAGCCAAGTATTACACTCCCAGCGGCAGATGTATTCAGAAACCCTACGAGAAGGGTGACAGACTGAGCTATGCCAAGGATGTTATCAATCGCTACAATAAAGGTGAACTGACAAATGCCGACAGCATTCACTTCCCCGACTCGCTGCGTTACCAGACCTTGCGTGAGAAGCGAACCGTATATGGTGGTGGCGGTATCATGCCCGATTACTTTGTTCCCTTGGATACACTGAAGTACAGTAAGTACTACAGAGAGCTCTCGGCTAAGAATCTGATAGTGAACGCCAACCTGAAGTACATGGATAAGAACCGCAAGAAGCTTTCTAAACAATATCCCACCTTTGAGCAGTATAAGGCTACATTCCAGGTTCCCCAAGAACTTATCGACGGAATCTTTGCAGAAGGTGAGAAGGAGAAGATTGTTCCCAAGGACGATGAAGACAAGACAAAGGCAACGGAGAATATCCGGATGATACTGAAGGGATTGATTGCCCGTGACCTCTGGGATATGAGTGAGTACTTCAGCATTATCTATGAGGATGACGAGGTGGTGAAGAAGGCGGTTGAACTGTTGGAGAAATGATATTGTACAATGTCGTAAATACCGAGATGCCGCCCATCAACCAACAGAAGGTTGCTGAATGGGTGCGTCAGGTGGCAGCAACATACCAGCGACATGTGGGGGATATCAACTTTATCTTTGTGGATGACGAGGAGATTCTGCGTGTGAACCGTGAATTCATAGGCCATGATTATTACACAGACCACATAGGTTTCGACTATAGTCAGGGTTCTACCATATCAGGTGACATCTACATTGGAGTGGATACGGTTCGGACAAACAGTGAACAGATAGGCTGCGATTACAACGAGGAATTGCATCGGGTTATCATTCATGGTGTTCTCCATCTTTGCGGTATAGATGACAAGGGACCTGGTGAACGTACCATTATGGAAGAGGCAGAAGACAAAGCTTTGAAACTATGGAAGATTTCGATATAAGACAAGAGGGTCGTAACAAGGAGAAGGATTTTGAGAATGCACTCCGTCCGCTCCGATTTGAGGACTTCAGCGGTCAGCAAAAGGTCGTAGAGAACCTACGCATCTTCGTGGAAGCCGCCAAGTACCGCGGAGAGCCCTTGGACCATACCCTGCTGCATGGTCCTCCAGGATTAGGAAAAACTACGCTCAGTAATATCATTGCCAATGAGTTAGGGGTAGGCTTCAAGCTCACCAGCGGTCCCGTTTTGGATAAGCCCGGCGATTTGGCAGGTATTCTTACCAGTTTGGAAGCCAACGACGTACTCTTTATTGATGAGATTCACCGTCTGAGTCCTGTCGTTGAGGAATATCTGTATAGTGCGATGGAAGACTATCGTATAGACATTATGATAGACAAGGGTCCCAGTGCCCGTAGCATACAGATTGATTTGGCTCCTTTTACCTTGGTGGGTGCCACCACTCGTAGCGGTCTGCTTACGGCACCTTTGCGTGCCCGATTCGGTATCAACATGCACTTAGAGTATTATGATGCCAAGACGCTGCAACGTATCATTACCCGCAGTGCCAGTATCTTGGGGCTTCCTATAGATGCAGAAGCTGCAGGGGAAATAGCCAGTCGCAGTCGCGGCACGCCACGTATTGCCAATGCCCTGTTGCGCAGAGTGCGTGATTTTGCTCAGGTGAAAGGCAATGGTCAGATTGACCTCAAGATAGCCCGTGTGGCTTTGGAGGCATTGAATATCGACCGCTATGGCCTGGATGAGATTGACAATAAGATTCTGCTTACCATCATTGATAAGTTCAAGGGCGGACCTGTGGGCATCAACACCATAGCAACGGCTATTGGTGAGGATGGCGGAACCGTTGAAGAGGTTTATGAGCCTTTCCTCATCAAGGAGGGATTCCTCAAGCGTACTCCTCGTGGTCGTGAGGTGACAGAACTTGCATATTCGCATCTCAATCGTGCAATGGGAAACCGCTATGGCAACCCATTACAGGGAGATCTTTTCGAGTAAAGAACAGTATATCTCATTCTTCATTCTTCACTCTTCATTCTTCATTTAAAAAATATGGTATTAAATTACATTTGGATAGGTTTCTTTCTCATCGCTTTCGTTATCGCGATGGTGAAGTTGTTGTTCTTTGGGGATTTCGATGTTTTCCCCGCTATGATGGATTCTACATTTGCGTCTTCCAAGACGGCTTTCGAGATATCTTTGGGTCTGACGGGCGTACTGTCCCTTTGGCTTGGCATTATGAAGATAGGCGAAAAGGGAGGAGTAGTAAATGCATTGGCAAAGTTGCTGAGTCCGATATTCGTCAAGTTGTTCCCCGAAATTCCCAAGGGCCATCCTGTAACGGGTAGCATCTTTATGAACATTGCTGCCAATATGTTGGGATTGGACAATGCTGCCACACCGCTTGGGCTGAAAGCGATGGAGCAGTTGCAGGAGCTGAATCCCAAGAAGGATACAGCCACCAACCCCATGATTATGTTCCTGGTATTGAATACCAGCGGACTGACGCTGATACCCATTTCTATTATGGTATATCGTGCCCAGATGGGGGCTGCCCAACCAACTGACATATTTATTCCTATCCTGTTGGCAACTTTCTTTTCCACATTGGCAGGTGTTATTATTACCAGTTTGTACCAGAAGATTAACTTACTGAACCGCACTATATTGCTGACCCTGGGCGGTGCTGCTTTGGTGGTGGCTGCTATTATCTGGGGATTTGGTCAGATGGATTCTCTGTTGATGAACAAGGTAAGCACCAGTGCTGCCAACATCATACTGATGCTGATTATTATCGCCTTCATCTTGGCTGGTGTGCGCAAGAAAGTCAATGTTTATGATGCATTCATCGAGGGGGCCAAGGACGGCTTTACCACAGCTGTGAGGATTATTCCCTATCTGGTGGCTATCCTTGTAGGTATTGGAGTATTCCGTGCCTCGGGAGCCATGGACATGCTGATAAACGGTATCAAATATGGTGTCGGAGCTTGTGGTGGCAATACAGATTTCGTGGCAGCCCTTCCCACAGCATTGATGAAACCCCTCTCCGGTAGTGGGGCACGGGGCATGATGGTTGATGCCATGACTACCTACGGAGCCGATTCGTTTGTGGGTCGTCTCAGTTGTATCTTCCAAGGCTCGACTGACACCACATTCTATATTCTGGCAGTCTATTTCGGTAGTGTAGGAGTTGTCAAGATGCGTCATGCTGTGACTTGCGGACTCTTGGCTGATTTGGCTGGCATCATTGCCGCTATAGCAATAGCTTATATGTTCTTCGGGTAAAGGCCCCCTCTACCTCCCCCTTTGGGGGAGTGCTTATGACAGGCAAGTTATAATTTTGATACGGTAAGATGATAAAAAACAACAATAAAGCCCAAGGTTCCCACTCCCCCAAAGGGGGAGCAGGAGGGGGCTTAAAATCCTTAGCAAAAGATACAGCTATTTACGGCCTTTCCAGTATAGTTGGCAGATTTCTGAACTATCTGCTCGTACCCCTCTATACCCATTATATGCCCAAGGAATCGGGCGATTATGGGGTTTCCACCAATATTTATGCATACACAGCTCTTATTCTCGTGCTGCTGACCTTTGGTATGGAAACCACCTTATTCCGCTTTGCCAACGAGGAGAAGGAAAAGTCTGATACGGTGTTCTCTACAGGCTTTACTCTGATAGCATCGCTCACAGCAGTGTTCCTGATTCTTGTCTTTGGCTTCATTTCCCCTATTGCCGATAAACTGGGGTATGCCGAACATCACAACTACCTATTGATGATGGCAGTCGTAGTGGCAATGGATGCCTTGCAGGCGCTCCCTTTCTCGTATCTGCGTTTCCAGAAGAGACCCATACGCTTTGCTTCGCTGAAGATGCTGTTCATCGCCCTCAATATCGGGCTGAACGTACTCTTCTTTGTGGTGCTGCATAGGACCAGCGTCTTCTACGTTTTCCTGCTCAACTTGGTATGTACCAGTGTCATATCCTTGCTCTTCCTGCCTCAGCTATTCAAGATACAATGGCACTTCGACGTGGCCTTGCTTCGGCGGATGTTTTCCTATTCATGGCCCATCCTTATCCTGGGTATTGCAGGCAACCTGAATCAGGTAGCTGATAAGATCATGTTTCCGCTTGTCTATCCTGATCAGGCTGATGCCAATGTGCAATTGGGTGTCTATGGCAGTTGTGTGAAGATAGCCATGATTATGGCCATGATAACACAGGCTTTCCGTTATGCCTATGAGCCCATCGTCTTTGCCAAAGCCAAGGATGGCGACAAGAACGAGTACTATGCCGTGGCCATGAAGTACTTCCTGTTTTTTACTCTGCTGGCTTTCCTGTGCGTAATGGGTTACATAGATGTGTTACAGCATATCCTGGGTAAGGACTATCGCGAGGGAATGCAGGTGGTGCCTATTGTTATGGCAGCAGAGATAATGATGGGTGTTTATTTCAATCTATCGTTCTGGTACAAGCTTATTGACAAAACCATCTACGGAGCCTGGTTCTCACTGGCAGGCTGTGCTGTTCTGTTTGCCGTTAATTACTTTTTTATCCCAAAGTATAGCTATATGGCTTGCGCTTGGGGCGGTGTGGCAGGCTACGGAACGGCAATGGTGCTTTCCTACATTGTGGGGCAGATAAAGAATCCTATCCCCTATCCTATGAAAAGCATCATGGTTTATGTACTGATGGCAGCGTTGTTCTTTGCCGTCATGCAGGCTGTACCCCATGAGTGGCCTGTAGTGTTGCGCCTTGCCATTAATACAGCGCTGATATGCGCCTTTGTGGGGCACATCCTTTATCATGATCTGCCCCTGAAGTCGCTGCCCGTTGTGGGAAAGTATTTCCGGTAAGATTATTCCTTTGCTGCGATTCTCTCTAACGTCTGATAAACTTGCATCAGGCCGCGGGGAACATGGAAGCATCCCTTCCATTTGCCGCCTTTCAGCGTGAGTAGTACCTCGCCCCTACGGTTCAGATAGCCAAACCATTCGGGATATTCGGGATCCATGAAGTGGCTCCAAACGTATTCGTGAACCTTCATGAACCAGTCCAGACATTCCTTGTTGCCTGTCAGTTCGTATCCCTTTATCATGGTGATGAGGGTTTCTATGTGAACCCACCAGAGTTTCTGGTCCCATTCCAACTGCTGAAGGGGACGTCCCAGTCGGTCCATGAAGTAGAAGATGCCGCCGTACTCCTTGTCCCAACCGTACTCTGCCTCACGCAGGGCAATATGGACTGCCTTGTCGATAAGGTCCTGACGACCGAGACGCTTTCCCAGATCCATGATGAACCACATAGCTTCTATGGCGTGACCGGGATTCAGGACACGACCCTCATGGCAATCCACCAGTTTGCCGTCCTTGCTCACGTTCTCCACTATCAGGTCCAATTCGGGACGATAGAACACGTCCAGCACTTCGTGAAGGCAGATGTCAATGGTCTCTTTCAGAAACTTTGGATCGAGCAAGTCCTCAATCTCCAATGCCACGTTGCACAGAATCATGGGTAGTGCAAAGTCCTTCAGGGCCCGTGCACCAGGGGCAGCTTTATTCCACTTTCCCTTAGGATTGTTGCGCTTAGATAAGACAATATCGAAGGTCTTCTTGGCGATGTCGGCATATTCCTCGTTACCGGTTGCCTTGTAGAGTTGACCGAAAGCGATGACGGCAAAGGTATAGGAGAATATGTTGTAAGGCTCTACCAAGGGACGACCCTGACGATCCAGAGAGAAGTACCAGTTCAGGTTCCCATCGTGCCCGAACTTCTTCAGGAACTCGGCACCCTGAATGGCAGCATCCAACCATTCCTGGCGGACCCCCTCCAACTCCCCCTCTATGGGGAGCGTGTTATAGAGTTTGGCCAGCATCCACACCTCGCGTCCCTGTAGCCAGATGAACTTGTCGGTGTCGTACACCTCGCCGTTTCGCTCTATGCAGGTGAAATACCCGCCATATTCCTTATCTATACTGTTCTGCATCCAGAAGGGCATCACCCTATCCAGCAGTTCGCTCTTGTACTGAGCGGCAAGCTTATTAAAATCTATCATAGTTTTTTTTATTTTTGGGTCTTATGGGTCTTATAAGTCTTATGAGACTTATGGGCCCTATTTCTTACTTTTGAGGCTGAAAAGCCACGCTGTGATGACGCTTACCACAATCCCGATGGCACCGAAGAGGAAGAAGCTGGCATCCGTGTACAGGTACATCAGGAAGACCACCAGTTCGCCGATGATGAAGCCTGTAAGGGCAGCCCGCCCTTTGATGCGGGGGAAGAATACGGCCATTACGAAGAGGCCGCCCAAGCCACTGGTCAGCAAGCCAAGGATGGTATTAAAGTAATCCAGCAGCGAGGCGATGTCCCATGTGGCCATCAGCAGGGCAATGCCTAATCCCATCAATCCACTCACGATACAGGTCCATCGAGCTACACGCAGCAGGGTTGAGTCCTTGATGTTAGGACGGAAGCGCTGAATAAAGTCCACGCTGAACGCGGTGCTCACGCTGTTGATATTACTGGAGATAGTACTCATGGTAGCAGCAAAGATGGCTGCAATCAACAGTCCTGCCACACCTGCCGGCATTTGGCTCATCATGAAGAAGGGGAAGATGGCGTCACCCTGCTGCATGGTGATATCCAAGCTGGTCGGGTGCGTCTTGTAGAAGGTGTAGAGACCTGTTCCGATGAAGTAGAAAGCCACAGAAATGAACACGCTCATGAAGCCATTCACCAAGATGCTTCGGCCTGCACTTTTCTCGTCCTTGGTGGTCATGTAGCGTTGGATGACAGTCTGATCGCTGGTGTAAGAAATCAGATTGTTGGCTATGCCGCCGCCTATGATGGCTACCCAGAAGGTGACGTACCGATAGTCCCAGCTCCAGACAAAGAGGCGCAGTTTGTCGTTATCCATTGCTAATTGCCATGCTCCCGCGAAACCGCCCTCGGTATTGCTCCACAGATACAGGGCAGCAAAAATGGCGCCGCCCACTAGGATGCAGCCTTGGATGACATCGCCCCAGATAACAGCTTCCACGCCGCCCATAGTGCAGTAGATGATGGTCACCAAGCCCATTAGAATGATGCATAGATAGATGTCGATGCCTGTTACGGCTGTCAGGGCCAACGAGGGCAGGTACATCACCAGCGCCATACGGGCAACCATAAAGATGCAGAAAAGCGTGGATGCCATCAGTCGGGTTGCCAAATTGAACCGCTCCTCCAGTATGGCGTAGGCCGATGCTGCTTTAAGCCGACGGAAATAGGGCAGGTAATACCAGATGACGGGGAAACCGACTATAGGAATCATCCACAGCATGGGGTAGTAGGTCCAGTCTGTGGCGTATGCTTTGGCTGGAATAGCCATATAAGTAATGGCGCTCAGCATGGTGGCGTAAATGCTGATGCCTGCCGCCCACCAGGGGATACGCCCGCCGCCTTTGAAGAAGTCGTCGGCACCGTTCTCCCTTCGCATAAAGTAGATGCCCATACCCAACATCGCCAGCAGATAGAGCGCTAATACCGTCCAGTTGGCAAGACCGAAGTGCGTCTCGTGTCTTATCTCGATGCGGGAAATCTTATTCGACCGGATGCCCGGCATGGTCTCACCTCCGCTATAGTACCAACCGTCCTCCCATGGCGTAAGAACTGCTCCAGCTCTTGCCAGTGCGCTGTCGCCGGGGAGGATTGCCCACGAGTCGGTAATGGTATGATACACCAGCACATCCTGCCTAAACTTGTACCAAGCGGGCTCGTGCCGCAAGTACAGGCTATCCTGCTTTCCCTGAATAGCTGAGAGGAAGATGTCGTAGTCCACGCCACCGAAGAAGAGAATATGACTGTACCCCGATGTCGCGCAGCAGCTACCTACAAGAGCGGCCCCCTCCCCGCTCCCCCGTTGGGGGAGAGTTTTTTCGATGGCTGGGGCGGTTTCACTCCACTCCAGCGTCTTCAGGTTCAACTTTAACCCACGGGTATATACAACTCCTTTGCTTTTTAAGTTCCCCTCGCCCACGGGAGAGGGGTTAGGGGTGAGACTATATCCACCCATAATAAACAACGCTTTCCCCTCCGGCGCATTCTGCACTGCCATGCAAGGTTGTAAGCGGCCTTTAAAGTCCCCCTCGCCCACGGGAGAGGGGATAGGGGTGAGGCTGTGCCACTCTTTCCCGTCGGGCCAATCGATGGCATAGACATCGAGGTTGGGTTCGCCATTAGACTGACCGCCCGCCACAAATATTCTTCCTGCTCCGTAGCAAGCCGCGAAGTTGTCAAGGGGCTTAGGGAGAGAACAAATAGGTTCCAGACCCCCTCTAACTCCCCCTCTAAGGGGAGAACTCAAAGGGAGAAAGGAAACCTCAGAGAGACTGGTTGTCCTCCCCTTAGAGGGGGAGTTAGAGGGGGTCTCCCCCCCAATAAATACCGTTCCCTCCGGAACCGCCACACTGGCACCGTATGCTTTGGGGTAGAAAACCTTCTTCCCACCATCGGCACATGGAACATCGGGGAAGTTACAGCCGCCCCACGTCTTCAGTTCCCCGTTCACCATGCCGGCAAAATGCCCCGAAACAGCACGTTCCATCTCTCCTGCCGGAGTCACCACCACCTGATTCTGGGCTCGGCAGGGAATCAGCGCCCAAACGATAAGGCTGCAAAGTATAATGGCTCGTTTTATCATGATATACATTAATTCTTTTTTTCTCCTGCTTGCAAAGATACAAGAAAAAATCCGGAAGCAAGCATAACTTTCGGATTTTATTTTCTGTACGTCTAAAGATGCAAAAAACAGATATTCTTTTCTTTGTGATTCAGATAAAAGTTGTATATTTGTGGGCGAGTTGCGATGAAATTTACTAACGTCGTATACATTTTCATTATGATTAACCGAGAACTACTTGATCCCCAGAGCATTGTCGTTATAGGAGGCTCTAACAACGTACACAAACCCGGTGGAGCCGTGGTACGTAATATCCTGCAAGGTGGCTACCAGGGTACCCTGCGTGTGGTAAACCCCAAGGAAAACGAGGTGCAGGGCATCCGGGTGTTCCATGATGCCCGCGAGCTGCCACCCACCGAGTTAGCCATATTGGTGGTTCCTGCCAAGCTGTGCCCTGATACGGTTGACCTGCTGGCCCGCGAAAAGGGGACCAAGGCGTTCATCATCATCTCTGCCGGATTTGGCGAGGAGACCAAGGCGGGAGCCCTGTTGGAACAGCGCATTTTGGACACCTGCGAAGAGTACGGGGCAGCACTCATCGGGCCCAACTGCATAGGACTGCTCACACGCAACCACCACTCGGTTTTCACCCAACCCATTCCTGCACTCAACCCCAAGGGAGTGGACTTTATCAGCGGCTCGGGTGCCACAGCAGTATTCATACTGGAGAGTGCCGTTATCAAGGGGCTGCAGTTCAACAGCGTCTGGAGCATCGGCAACGGCAAGCAGATAGGCATCGAGGATGTGCTGCAGTACATGGACGAGCACTTCAACCCCGAAACCGATTCGCACGTAAAGTTACTCTATATCGAGAACATCTCCAACCCCGACAAGTTGCTCTACCACGCCAGCAACCTTATTAAGAAAGGGTGTCGCATTGCAGCTATCAAGGCTGGTTCCAGCGAGAGTGGCAGTCGGGCTGCATCCAGTCATACTGGAGCCATCGCCAGCAGCGATTCCGCAGTCGAGGCACTGTTCCGCAAGGCCGGCATCGTACGCTGCTTCAGTCGAGAGGAACTCACCACCGCCGGCTGCATCTTTATGTGCGCAGCCTCAACTTTCAACTCTCAACTGACTCTAAACTTTGCAATAGTTACTCACGCCGGAGGTCCGGGCGTTATGCTCACCGATGCCCTCTCGAAAGGTGGACTGAGCGTGCCTAAGATTGAGGGGCCCATGGCTGAAGAGCTGAAGGAGAAACTCTTCCCAGGCTCTTCCGTTGCCAACCCCATCGACATACTTGCTACAGGCACGCCCGAGCACTTGGGGATTGCCATCGACTACTGCGAACAGAAGTTCGATAATATAGATGCCATTGCCG
Source organism: Bacteroidaceae bacterium (assembly GCA_017445925.1). Classification (GTDB taxonomy): domain Bacteria; phylum Bacteroidota; class Bacteroidia; order Bacteroidales; family Bacteroidaceae; genus Physcousia. Next base: position 47,551 of record JAFSRW010000082.1, read on the forward strand.
TTATTTACGGAACACCAGGCCTGACCACGCTATACGAGGCCTACGAGACGCTGCATCAGAAGATTCTCGAATGCCGAAAACCTATCTTCCCCATCCTGCCCAGTCTGCATACAGCAGGTCCCGAGGTGGCAGAATTCCTACAGAAGGGACATGTCAACTTCTCCGACGAGGTAACGCTGGCCACTGCCCTCTCACAGATTATGCATACCCCACAGCCTGCACCTCCCGAGGTACAACTCTACGGTATCGACATTCTCCAACTTCATAAGATTATTTCGGGAATAACCACCAACGGTTATGTGTCACCCCAGACCGTTCGCGACATCCTCTCCTGTGCCGGCATCCCCATGGTGCCCGAGATGGTCTCGGACCAAAAGGACGCATTGATAGCCTTTGCACAGCGCATAGGTTATCCCGTAGTGGCCAAGGTAGTAGGACCCATTCACAAGAGCGATGTGGGTGGAGTCACCCTTAACATCCGCACGCCCGAACACCTTGCGTTGGAGTTCGATCGTATGATGCAAATCGATGGTGCCACAGGTGTTATGGTGCAGAAAATGCTTAAGGGAACCGAACTGTTTATCGGAGCCAAATACGAGGAACGCTTCGGACATGTGGTACTCTGCGGCCTAGGTGGCATCTTCGTCGAGGTGCTCAAGGACGTCCGTTCCGGTCTGGCTCCACTTTCTTATAGCGAGGCCTACTCCATGATACGTTCCCTCCGCGGCTATAAGATACTGAAAGGTACGCGCGGACAGCAGGGCATCAACGAACAGAAATACGCCGAGATTATCGTCCGCCTCTCTACCCTCCTCCGCTTTGCCACAGAAATCAAGGAAATGGATATCAATCCCCTTCTGGCAGATGCCGACAACGTAGTAGCAGTAGATGCGCGAATTCTCATTGAAAGAGGTTAGTAGCTTAGTAGGTTAATAGGTTATCGTCGAGGGGCAAGAGGTAAGAGGTAAGAAGGAAGAGCTCAGAACTAAGAGCTCAGAGCCAATAGCCAACAGCCAATAGCCACGAGCCAAGGGCCAAGAGCCAAAGTCTTAAACTCTTGAACTTTTGAACACCTTGAACCATCGTTAAGGTTAAGGTTAGCGTTAACGTTAAGGTTAGCGTTAAATCTAATCTCGCTCAAAGATGTCACGAGTATAGACCTTCTCCTTTACATCGTGCAGACATTCATCAAATCTGTTTGCTATGATAACCCTGCTCTCAGCCTTGAACTTCTCTAAATCGTTCACCACAAGGCTTCCGAAGAATGTATCACCATCCCTCAACGTAGGCTCGTAAACTATAACCATAGCACCCTTCGCCTTGATACGCTTCATAATGCCTTGGATGGCACTCTGACGAAAATTGTCGCTGTTGCTCTTCATGGTCAAACGATACACGCCTATCGTTGGCACTCTTAGTTGATGATGTAGAGTTGAGAGTTTAGAGTTGTATTCATTATTCTCAGTATAGGCATAATAGCCTGCCATTTTCAGCACTTGGTCGGCAATAAAGTCCTTTCTGGTTCTGTTACTCTCCACAATAGCGCTCATCATATTCTGGGGTACATCAGCATAGTTAGCCAACAACTGCTTGGTATCCTTAGGTAAGCAATAACCACCGTAACCAAAACTCGGGTTATTGTAATGCGTACCAATACGCGGATCCAATCCAACTCCTTCAATAACGGCTCGGGAATCCATACCCTTCACCTCAGCATAGGTATCCAACTCGTTAAAGAAAGAGACACGCAGTGCCAGATAAGTATTGGCAAACAATTTTACCGCCTCTGCTTCTTTCGCACCCATGAAAAGTGTGGGAATATCCTTTAGGATAGCACCTTCTACCAGCAGAGAAGCAAACACTTTAGCCATTTCTTTCATCAACTCAACATTCGTAAGTTTCTTAATGGCCTCATTCTCTTCTTCATAGCCAGGCATCATCTTGGGATAGCCTACAATAATTCGGCTTGGATAAAGGTTATCGTATAGAGCTTTACTTTCACGTAAGAACTCAGGGCTGAACAGCAGGTTAAGACTCTTTATGCCTTTTGCTGCATACTTCACGTAAAGGCTACGAGTATAACCTACCGGGATAGTGGATTTGATAACCATCACAGCCTCTGGATTCACCTTCAGCACCATATCTATCACCTCCTCCACATGGCTCGTATCAAAGAAATTCTTCTGCGGGTCATAGTTGGTAGGTGCAGCAATCACAACAAAGTCGGCATCCCTATATGCTGCCTCACCATCCAGCGTAGCAGTCAAATCCAATTTTCTTTCTGCCAGATACTTTTCAATATAGTCATCCTGTATTGGCGACTGTTTCTTATTTATCAGCTCCACCTTCTCAGGTATCACATCAACGGCAATCACGTGGTTGTGTTGTGCCAGCAGTGTGGCAATACTCAGACCCACATATCCGGTTCCTGCAACTGCTATATTCATATTTATTCTATTTTTAGTTTAAGAAGTTTACCGTTTACTATTTAATAGCTTAGTAGCTTAAGCACTTTGGCTATTGGCCATTGGCCGTTGGCTAACTTCTAGTTCAAGATGTTCAAGGGTTCAAGAAGTTCAAGATTTTAGCTCTTCCTTCTTACCTCTTCCTTCTTACCTCTTGGCTTCTATAACCAATAACCAATAACCCATAACCTATAACCATTCACAACCTAAAACCCTGCTCTGCGAATCGTGAGTCTAATCGCCTCAGGATGAGCAGCAACAAAGACCGGAGCATCCTCTACCACGCAGGCAAGGTAGCCACCGCCACCAGCTCCAGGCATTTTCCATGCCAATACTCCGGGCACTGCAGACCACTTATCAATATATTCTTGAACTCTTGAACCCTTGAACTCTTGAACCCTTGAACCCTTGAACCCTTGAACTTCTTGAACTCTTGAACCTTGAACCTCCTCTAAACTCTCAACTCTACACTCTAAACTCTCAGATGGCTTTACCATCCCTGGGAACATCGCAACTTGTGCCTCGAACGAAGCCTTATACGCTTTGGCGAAAGCCTGCAGGTCTTTTGCCATGATTGCCTGCCAACAGTCATAGGCGGCCTTTGCCAATGCTTTAACCTTAGGCTCGGTAATATCCTTTCCTTCTACCACCGAACATCCATATTTTCGTGGCTCCATGGGTATCATAATCAAGTGGTTCTCTAACCAAGAGAGTATGCCCTCGTCATTACAAGTTTCTATCTTCTTTGGCCAAAAACTATTGTCATAATAATGGCGGCAGAGACCCGGGATGCAGATTCCTATGCTATCCTGTGCCCCGCTAATGATACCATCTGATCGTTCGGGATCGTTCTCGAAACAGAACACCAGTTTGGCCAGTGTCTCAGGATCCATATTAGGCAACTGATAAGGCCATATCTTCTTAATCATATTTCGGGTGCTGGTGCTCAGTCCGCAACGCTCCCGTATTTCAAATGTCGGTTCCAGGCTGATGGTAATAGCCCATCCCGGTGCGTAACAACTAACGTAAGGCTGGTCTATCCACGTGCCAGCTAGATCAAGACGGGTTGGAATTTGACTTTCAGTCTTTTTCAAGTCTGTACTGGAACGGGCCTTCAAACCTTTCTGAGGAACGCGCTCCAATACCACATATTCTATTCCGTGCTCCTCGCAGAACTTCCGCTTATCTTCATTCCCGCCGTCACTATTCACCACCAAAATGTCCGGCTTCAGGGCCTCAACGGTTGGCACGAAGTCCATGATTCCACTACCGGCATTGATAAACGCGTCCTTCACGTATCGGATGCTCTTCACCATAAACAGTCGTTCCTGCTCACTGTATATCGTTTTGTGGTGCTTATAACCTTCAATGGTCTTATCACTGCCAATGCCGACATACAGGTCGCCATACTCCGCCGCCTGGCGAAAGAACTCTACATGACCTGAATGTAACAGGTCGTAGCAGCCGCTGACAAATACTTTCTTTTTCATATCAAGAATTTGAGAATTTGGGAATTTAACCTATGCTTGCGCATTCTCTATGATGCCACTCGTTAGGATACCATTTGTATTCCAAACTCGTGGTACCGAAGTTCAATAATAAACCTAATTTGTGATTGCTCACATGTAGGTAATTTATTATCTGAGCTTCAAATTCCCCGATTATCTCAGACATTGCTTTTAATTCAACACCTAATTTATTTTCTATCAAAAAGTCATAAAAGAAATCGTGTTCAAGTTTTACACCATGAAACACAAGATCAATATGCTTTTCTCTTTCGTACTCAATCCCGTTTTCTTTTAGTAGCACCTCAAACGCATCTTGATAAACTTTCTCCTTGAAACCACATCCCATTTCACGATGTAATTGCATCGCTATCCCAAGGATTCTCTTGCTTAGTTCCGGATATAAAAGTGCCATGAAAATTCTCTAATTCTCTAATTCTTGATTATCGTTCTGCGCGCATTGGGTTATTAAGGAAATCCTGATAGGCAAGTGCTATGCCGTCCTCCAATTCAGTCTTATATTTCCAGCCCAGCTTTTCTGCCTTAGATACATCCAAGAGTTTACGGGGTGTGCCGTTAGGACGAGTGGTGTCCCATTCTATGCGACCTTTGTAACCAACTACTTTGGCCACCAGTTCCGTAAGGGCCTTAATGGTCAGTTCCTTGCCAGTACCCGCATTCACTGTTTCGTCTCCGCTGTAATTATTCATCAGGAAAACGCAGAGGTTGGCCAGGTCATCCACATAGAGGAACTCACGCAACGGACTTCCGTCGCCCCAGCAGGTCACGCTTTCTGCACCGGCCTCTTTGGCCTCATGGAATCTACGGATGAGGGCAGGAAGCACATGGCTATGCTCAGGATGATAGTTGTCGTTGGGACCATACAGGTTCGTGGGCATCACACTGATATAGTCTGTACCATATTGCTTGTTTAGGAACTCACAATACTTTAATCCACTAATCTTGGCCAATGCGTATGCCTCGTTAGTTTTTTCCAACGCACCGGTAAGCAGACAACTCTCTGGCATGGGCTGGGGGGCCATACGGGGGTAGATGCAACTGCTACCCAGGAATTCCAGTTTTTTACAACCGTTTTTCCAGGCAGCGTGAATGACGTTCATCTCCAGAATCATGTTGTCATACATGAAATCTGCCAGAGCGCTCTGGTTGGCAACAATACCACCCACCTTGGCGGCAGCGAGGAACACGTACTCAGGCTTCTCTTCTGCAAAGAATTGCTCCACTTGGTCTTGTCTCGTTAGATCCAATTCTCCGTGAGTCCGTAATAGCAAATTATTATAGCCTTGTCTTTGCAGCTCGCGCACGATGGCACTTCCCACCATCCCGCGATGACCCGCAATGTATATCTTTGAGTTTAACTCCATACTTTAAGCTTTAATCTTTTAAACTGTCTCTAAACTCTAAACCCTAAACTAATCCTCCATGTGTTCACGAATATATAGCTTCCGCACTTTCTTCATATCATGCTGCACCATAATCTTCACCAGCTCCTCGAAGCTGGTCTTCTGCGGATTCCAGCCCAGCACACTCTTGGCCTTGGTGGGGTCGCCCAGTAGCTGCTCCACCTCAGCGGGACGGAAGTACTTGGGATCCACCTCCACCAGCACCTTACCCGTCTTCACGTCGATACCCTTTTCGTCAACGCCTTCGCCTTCCCAACGGAGTTCAATCCCAGCCTCCTTGAAGGCCAACGTGCAGAACTCGCGCACGGTGTGATACTGGCCCGTGGCCACCACGTAGTCATCCGGTTTCTCTTGCTGGAGAATGAGCCACATACACTCCACATAGTCCTTGGCATAGCCCCAGTCGCGCAGGGCGTTCATATTACCCAGATATAACTTGTCCTGGAAGCCCTGAGCGATACGGGCTACCGCCAACGTAATCTTACGGGTCACAAACGTCTCGCCTCGGCGCTCGCTCTCATGGTTAAACAGGATACCATTGCAGCAGTACATATTGTAGCTCTCACGGTAGTTTTTCATAATCCAGAAGCCGTACATCTTGGCCACACCATACGGGCTGCGGGGGTAGAACGGAGTCGTCTCCTTCTGCGGCACTTCCTGCACCAGACCGAAAAGTTCGGAAGTGGATGCCTGATAGATGCGGCATTTGTCGGCAAGACCAACAATCCTCACGGCTTCGAGCAGTCTTAAAACACCCACGGCATCGGCTTCAGCTGTGAACTCAGGCACATCGAAGCTCACCTTCACGTGGCTCTGTGCAGCCAGGTTGTAAATCTCGTCGGGCTTTATATCGCTGATGATACGGATCAAAGAGGAGCTGTCAGTCATGTCGCCCCAGTGGAGGTTCACGAGGCGTTTTTTCTTCATGTCGCGCACCCACTCGTCCAAGTAGAGGTGCTCAATACGACCCGTGTTGAAACTGGAGCTGCGGCGCATAATGCCATGTACTTCATACCCTTTTTCTATCAGAAACTCGGCAAGGAAACTGCCGTCCTGGCCGGTAATACCGGTAATTAATGCTGTTTTAGCCATAAATATATAATATCGTTGTTTGTATTAGAAATTATTTCGCTGCAAAATTACTAATAATAATCCATAAACTATCATCAAAACACATTTTTTCTATGCCATAACACATAAAAAGCAGAATGTAGCAAAAACCCGAATATCCATTATGAACAATGGAGGGTCAGTTCAAAAATACCCACGTATGAATAAATCTTTTGCGGTTTGTTCAAATCCGTCCTCTATCACCTGTTCTTCATCGGGATAAATCTCATGGAAATCCTGTTCCAAGAGGTCGAGTACCTGACAGATGAGTAGTAGTTTTTCCCAACGCGTTTTCTTACGCTGAAGGACAAATCTTAATACGTTGTAAAACTGCGGAAGCTTTAAAACTTCACCATTTTAGACTCTCGCGCGTGTATTCTCACTGACATGATGCCTTTTGAGAATAGCAAAAGAGATGCCCTTCACTCCATAGCCAACAAACTGCTGAAGGAACTTCAGCGTCATTGGTGTTGAAAAGAATCGTTTCATAAGTCTAAAACTCTTTTTTCATTGTTAAACTTAGGGTGTGTGACTAATACCCGTTAAAAAAAGTAAAAATACTATTATTCTGTGTCCCCCTAGGGGAGCACAAAAGTTGTGCGAAGATACAACATTTTCCCGAACTTTGTATCGTCCGGACAAGACAAATAATAAAGTTTAATAATTATTTTGGGAAAATAAAGAATATCTGAAAAATTTTTATTATGGACACAAAAACATTAATTGAGGAGGAACTTTCCCAAGCGGGTGAAACGTTTCCCATTATTGCCCAATTGAGACGGCAAGTTTGTGAGCTGAAAGAGGAGTGCCAAAAACTTAATAGCGAACTCATGGCCTTTAAACAAGAAAAACAAAAAGAAAAACAAGATTCCCCCCACACCCCTCTTCAAATAAAAGAAAAAATAAAAGAAAAAAACCACTACAACAACTCAAAGATGGATTTCGAAAAAGAATCAGAAAACAACTCACAAAAAGGTCGTAAGGAAGCTTTCATCCCTCCTACTCTGGAGGAGGTGCGAGCCTATATGGACGAGATTGGCGAAAACGGGTTTACGGCAGAGAGATTTTGGAACTATTACGAAGCGAAAGGATGGGTACTGGGAAAGGCAAAGATGAAGTTCTGGAAGCGGGTATTAGACAACTGGACCAATGGGGGAAACGAAAGATCCAAAAAGTTGAAAGGGGCAAAGACTCCAGCTCAGCGGAACATAGTGACCTTTAATACCTATAAGCCGGTGGAGACCAAGGGAGCAGTAAGTTACGAGGAGTATGTACGAATGAAAAAGGAAGGACTGGTTTAAGCACTTTGGCCCTTGGCTATTGGCTATTCCATTAACCTACTAAGCTATTAAGCTATTAAGCAGATAAGCTCTTGAACAGTTAAGGTTAAGGTTATGGTTATCGTACGAAGTTAACGTTAGCGTTGAAAAAAACAACTTAGAAAAAAAATTATTTAACTTAATTAGCAACAAAAATCAACTTGATTATGTTTAAGATTCAAACTTACGGAAAATCGGAACTTGCTCTAATGTATTTTCCAAATGCTCAGACGTCAAAAGGCGCTTTAAATAATCTGAACTTATGGATTGACACCAAGCCTGGACTCCGTATGCAACTTCGTGAAATATGTATATCCAAGAAGGCTCACCA
>JAFSRW010000083.1 GCA_017445925.1 Bacteroidaceae bacterium
TAATTCATAATTCATAATTCATAATTATTTTCAACTTTCAACTAGAACAAAGTGAAGAACAATAAGCATATAGCCCTCCTGTTGGCTGGCGGCAAATCGTCAAGGATGAACACCAACCGCCCCAAGCAATATATTGAAGTGAACGGAGAATCGGTCCTCAAGCATACTATGAAGGCCTTCCAACTTCATCCCCTCATACAGGACATTTATGTAGTCTGTGCCAGAGGTTGGGTAGATACTGTGAACGATGAGGCACAGAGCGGCGAGATAACCAAGTTCCGTCACGCAATCATTGGCGGAGAAACCTCTTTCCAATCACTAAAGAACGGCATCACTTACTTGCTGCAGGAGGTTAAAGATACGGAGTCCATTGTGCTGGTTCATGATGCAGTAAGACCGCTTATCAGTCAAGATGTTATCAGTCGTAACATAGCTGTTTGTCTGACAAACGGGAACGCCATTACAGCCGTTCGTAGCCAGGAAGCTTTCTTGGTCAGCGAGAACGGCAGCAGCAGTAACAGTTATATCCCACGCGAGAATCTGCTTAGGGCACAGACTCCTCACACCTTCCCGCTGAAAACGCTGAAGGAGATGATGGAGAAAGCCAACGAATGTGGAATAACCAAAGCCCAGAGCCTCTTCACTTTAGCCAACGAACTGGGTTTCCTGCCTCTTCACATAGCGCAGGGCGATATCATGAACTTCAAGCTCACCTACCCCAACGACATTCTAATCTACCAAGCCCTCAAAACTTTGGAGGAATAAAAAAGGTATTACATCGATACAGCTATCTGGACGGCAACAACAAGGAGGAGCATCAGCACCTCTGCCGTGCGGTTCACGCGGATGGCGGTTTTCATATCTGCGGAGGTGAGGGGACGGTCGTTCTCGCCGATGTAGGGTTTATCAAAGAGCTCGCCAAAATAATAATGCGGACCGCCAAAGCGACAATTCAGGATGCCCGCAAGCGCTGCCTCGGGATAGCCGCTATTGGGAGAGGCGTGGCGTGGGCCGTACTTTCGTACGAAATTGAAAATTGACAATTGACAATTGATAATTACGTATGGCAGAATCATCTGCAGGGCTGTTAGGCGAGCGGGGATGTAGTTAGCGATGTCGTCGATGCGAGCTGCCCAACAACCAAAATCCTTATAACGCTCCGTCTTATAGCCAATCATAGAATCGAGGGTGTTCACCATCTTATAGGCCAACATACCGGGCACACCCAAGATAGCAAACCAGAAAAGCGGTGCAATCACGCCGTCAGAGAGGTTCTCGGCCAGCGTTTCCAATGCAGCAGTCCTAACTTCTTGGGCAGAAAGCTCTTTTGTGTCACGCCCCACGATGCGAGCCACCTGCTTGCGACCTTCCTCCAACGAGCGGTCGAGAGCAAGAAAAACCTGTCGCACCTCACGGATAAGGGTGGTGCCAGCGAGGCAGAAGAAAACAATCAGGAAGTTGAAAATTGAAAGTTGAAAGTTGAAAATTAATCCTATGGCATAGGTGGCGATGATGAGGGCAATGGACATAAGGGCGCCTTTCAGCTTGCGGTGTGAACCGTGGTTCAGTCGGTGCTCGAAGAAGGAGATGGCCTTGCCAAACCCTACCACAGGATGCGGCAACCACGCGGGATCACCCAAGAGGAGGTCCAGGAGCCAACCCAATAAGAGAGTGAAAATAAGGCCCCTCTCCCCGCTCCCCCAAAGGGGAGAGCCGATGAATGAAAAATCTATAGGCATAGCCACTTCTCTATAGCTTTAATTAAGGTATCGTTTTCGTTCTTCTCCTGCACGGCAATACGGAAGAAGGAATCGTCGAGCCCCACAAAGTTGCTGGCATCGCGTATCAGCAAGCCGTGTTCCGTAGCCAGATACTCCTTTAGCGCAGCAGCCTTTCCCATCCTGAGCTTGCAAAGCAGAATATGTGTCTGCGAAGGCCAAACCTCTATGCAACCCAAGGCCGAAAGTCTTTCGGATACACGCTGGCGTTCCTGCATCAGGTTGTGCAAAGGCAACTGAAATTCATCGGGGTGAGCCAACAGATAAAAGCCGGCATCTATAGCCACCTGATTTACCGACCAAGGCATACGTTGGCGACGTATCTCACCCAAGAGGTTCTTATGACCCGTAATATAGCCCAATCGTAAGCCGGGGATAGCGTATTCCTTGGTCATGGAATGCTGCATCAGCACGTTCGGGAACCGGCAAGCCTCCCCAGCAGTAAGCAGCGGCTCCAGGGTGAACGGCGCATAGCTGGCATCCAGAACGAAAAGTACCTGGGGATGCTTCTCTATGGTCTGAAGCAGGAAATCCTTATCGAGGACGGAGCCCGTGGGATTATTGGGATTACAGAGCCATAAAAGTTGACAGTTGACAGCTGACAGTTGAGAGTTATAAATGATTTGTATCTTGTGCTCGTGTACCAGACAGGCATCGCGGTACTCCGAGAAGGTGGGCATGAGAATGGCGGACTGACTGCGACGAAACGTTTGGGCAATCAAATAAATGGCCTCCGTAGCTCCGTTGGTGACACAAACCTCCTCCTTCTGCAAACCAAGAAGCTGGGCAATACTTTCCTCCAAGTGGGTTGGAGCCGGTTCGGGATAGGAAACCACATTATCCAGTTTATCTGCCAAATAGCAGAACAAACCCTCATGGCAAAAATGGTTATATACATTGGAACTGAAGTTCGCCTTTATCCCCTGGTATTTGTATGCATCGTCGCCGTGTCCTTCAATCATGGCTGGTCAGTATTTGATAGATTCGGTCCATATCAACGTGCTGGCGCAAATGGTCGGCCAACTTATTGTATTGCTCTTCCTTGAAATCTTCTACACATTGAACATTGAACATTGAACATTGAACATTAGTTTTCCCAAGCAGGTATTCTATGACTGGCTGGTTGTCAAGGAATCCATGAATGTAGGTGCCGATGCAATGGTCGGTCTGTAGGATGGCTTCGTTGGTATCGCTGACGCCCTGATGAATCTCGTAGCCTTTGCACTCCTGACCCTCGAACAGGAAGGTTACCTGCTTTGTTGTTTTTTCGGCACCCATAGTGGTATGGATGGGCAAGAGGCCAAGGCCGGGCAAACGGGCAATACCGCCCTCTATGCCTTCTGGGTCTTCGATGGTTTGTCCCAACATCTGGTAACCTCCGCAGATTCCTATCACCATCTTTCCATCGCGATGAGCAAGCTGGATGGCTTGGGCACAACCATTATGACGGAGTTCCTGCAAATCGTCCAACGTAGATTTTGTCCCCGGCAGAATAATAATATCAGCCTGCGAAAGGTCCTTGGGGTTATTGGTGTAGAAGAGATTGACACGCGAGTCGCGCTCCAGCACATCAAAGTCCGTAAAGTTGCTGATGTGGCGCAGCAAGACGACAGCGATGTTCAGTTGACAGGTGACAGTTGACAGGTGACAGTTTTTGTTTGCCAAGCAAACAGAGTCCTCCTCGTCGATATATATATCTTTATAATAAGGTATAACGCCAAGAACTGGTACGCCACAAATATCTTCCATCATCCGACGCCCCTTCTCAAAGAGCCGCATATCGCCCCTGAACTTATTGATGATTATGCCCTTGATGAGTTTGCGGTCTTCAGGGCTCTGTAACAGTATGCTGCCATAGACGCTGGCAAAGACACCCCCACGGTCTATATCGCCTACCAAGATGACATCTGCCTTAGCATGGCGGGCCATGGGCATATTCACCAAATCTGTCTCCCTAAGATTAATCTCGGAAATACTTCCGGCTCCCTCAAGAACAATGGGATTGTAACGCGATGCAAGACGGTCGAAAGCGGCGCAAACTTCCTTCTTTAATTGAGAATTGAGAATTGAAAATTGAAAATTTCTATTCCAATAATCGTACGCACTCTTATTGCCTATGGGCTTGCCATTCAGTACCACCTGAGAAGTGTGGTCGGAGTTGGGCTTCAAGAGCAACGGGTTCATATCCGTATGGCAGGAAATACCCGCAGCTTCGGCCTGAACAGCCTGCGCCCTACCAATCTCCAACCCTTCGGGCGTAACATAACTGTTTAGCACCATGTTCTGTGCCTTGAAAGGTGCAGGATGGTAGCCATCCTGCAAGAAGATACGACAAAAAGCGGCAGCCACGATGCTTTTGCCAACATCGCTACCTGTACCTGCGAACATTACGGGATGGAGGGGCTTCATTTTACTGTGCTATTCGATAACTCATCAATTCAGGATCAAAACGGATACCATCGGCTTGAATGAAACGCGACAGTTCACCGCTCTCAGAAAGCTCAGCGGGCGTTCCTATCACCACCTCGCCAGGATGCATAATCCAGAGGCGATCACTAAGTTGGAGGGCCATCTCCACATCGTGCGTGCTGAGGAAGATAATCTTCTGCATCTCGTGAGCCAAACGACGCAGGAGGCGCATCATCTCTACCTTACTGGGAAAATCCAGGAAGGCAGTAGGCTCATCCAAAAGGATAACGGGAGTCTGCTGAGCCAGCACTTTTGCAATCATTACTTTCTGACGTTCGCCATCACTTAGGGTATTAAACATACGTGTCTCCAAGGCGGTAATGCCTGCCAGTTGCATAGCCTCTGTAACGCACTGGTTATCTTCTTCCGTAAGCCTGCCCCAGAAGCCGGTATAAGGACTACGCCCCATACCAACCATATCCCTGACCGTCATATTCTGCACATCGGGTCGTTCTGTCAGCACCACACCAATAAGTTTGCTGAGCTGACCGCTGGAAAGGGAACTAATGGTTTTCCTTCCCAAGATAATTTCGCCCTTCAGAGGAGGCAGAAAGGTACAAAGGGTACGAAGCAGGGTACTCTTCCCCACTCCATTGGGTCCCAGAAGGCTGGTAAGCTCTCCAGGAACCAATGTAGCGTTGATATCGGGTGTTACAACTCGGTTGCCGTAACCCGTGGTTAAATGCTGAAGCAACATTATTCAATCGCCGTGCAATACTTGTAGCCTAAGCGACGATATGTCTGCTGCAGGAGCGGGAGACGCTTGCAGAAGGCCTCGTAATCCTTGGCCTCAGGCTGCATCCATTGAACCTCGCACATGGCAGCCAGACGAGGCAGCAACATGTACATAGCATGATTGGGACTTACCACATACTCGGTCCACAAATTACATTGGGCACCCAAGATAAACTTGCCTTCCTCGGGAGTCAATTCTGCAGGGATAGGCTCCATGCTATATACCTTGCTCACGGGCAGATAACCACCAATAGCCAGAGGCTGTGCATTCTGGTCCTTCAGCTGATAGTAGTCGATGTAACAGTTATTGGTAGGAGTCATAACCACACGATGGTGTTGGCGAGCTGCCTGAATACCACCATTGTAGCCACGCCACGACATAACGGTGGCGTTCTCGCTCAAACCGCCTTCAAGGGTCTCGTCCCAACCGATAAGCTCACGTCCCTTCTCAGCCAGGAAGCGCTCCATCTCCTTATTGATATAAGTCTGCAACTCAGCCTCCTTCTGCAAGCCCAATTCCTTCATCTTAGCCTGACATTTGGGACACTTCTGCCAACGGGTACGAGGGCTCTCATCGCCTCCGATGTGAATAAATTTGCTGGGGAAAACATCGCAAAGTTCGCTATAAACTTTCTTCAGGAACTCCAACGTCTTAGGATTTCCGGCACAGAGCACATCTTGAGAGATGCCCCACTGGCACCATACGTTATAAGGACCGCCGGTACAACCCAGTTCGGGATAAACGCTCAGAGCTGCTACCATGTGACCTGGGAGGTCAATCTCGGGAATAACGGTGATGTAACGCTCTGCAGCATATTCCACAATGGCCTTCATCTGGTTCTGAGTATAGTAACCCTCCTCTGGCGTATCATCGAAAATAGCATTGGCAGCATCACGCAGACCCACGTTCTTACCAACGATGGTGTGAGGACGATAGCCAGCCTTCTTGGCCAATTCTGGGAGCGACTTCACTTCGAAGCGCCAACCCTGATCGTCGGTCAAATGCCAATGGAACTTGTTCACGCCATGCAAAGCCAGCACATCGATATACTGCTTAATGAATTCGATGGGGAAGAAATGACGGGCACAGTCCAACATTACACCGCGGTAACCGAAACGGGGTTCATCCTGAATAGTCACATAAGGCAAACGAATGGTATCGCCCTTCTCTCCCTCTATGCTCTTGCGAAGGGTCTGGATGGCATAGAAGACACCACTCTCGCTGGCCCCCTGAATGTTAATACCTTTCTTATCGATAGTAATGGTATAGGCATCAGGATTGGGGTTCTGCAAACCGAGGGAAATCTGCATAATGGCCTTCGACTTCTTGGAAGCCACCTCGGGAATCACACCCAGATACTCCTGCGCGAACTGAGCGTTACGCAACATTTTTTCATTCTCGGCAGGATAGGCAACACCCTGTCCCTTAACGAGTAAAACTACGTTACCTCCGGGCAACATATTGACAGAACGCGGCAGAGGAATAACCTGATAAGTCACGTTGGCATAGCCAGCAATAACCATTGCTGCTGCCATAAGGAATGATGTTAGTCTTTTCATACGTATGAAATTTATAATTAATGTTTCTTCAAAATCACATATAAAATCACAGGGGCTCCTATGAGGGGCGTAAGCACATTCACAGGAATGATACTGCCACTACTGGGCATAGTACAAAGCAGGTTGCAGAGTAGCGTCAGACAGGCACCCATAAGCATGGAGCCAGGGAGCAAAACCCGATGCTGGCTGGTCTGCAACGTCATACGGGCTATATGGGGAACAGCCAAGCCAAGAAACGAGATAGGTCCACAGAAGGCTGTAGTGGTAGCTGTCAGCAGCCCCGTGCAAAGCAATAGCCAGTTTCGAGTTCGGTGAACGTTGATGCCTAAGTTGGTGGCATATCGTTCGCCCAAAAGGATGGCATCCAAGGGCTTTACCAACAGGACAGCAGCAAATAGTCCCAGCAGAATCAATATACAATAGAGAGGAAGCCTATCCAGACTCACCCCGCTGAAGTTTCCCATTCCCCAAACAATATAGTTGTGAACGCCTTCTTCCGTAGCGCTATAATTAAGCAAGGAGATGATGGAACCCGTAACATAACTGATGATGACACCCGTTATGAGCAGCATCACCTGATTGCGCAAAACTGAGGAGAGTAAAAGCAACAACAACATGATGCACAAAGCACCCAACATGGCAGCAACAATTACCAGTAGATAACCGCTCACACTCAAGCTACCCAACGTTACGGTTCCGCCCAAAAGCAACATCACAAGAGCCACACCCAAGTTAGAACCAGCATCGATACCTAAGATACTGGGACCAGCCAAAGGATTACGGAAGAGGGTCTGCAACATCAAACCACAGGTGCTGAGCGACATACCACAAAACATGGCGGTAATCATTTGGGGGAAACGACTCTCACGGATGATATACGTCCATTGCAGATGCTCCTCGACCTGCCCGCCCAACAGAATCTGCACCACATCGGCAGCAGGAATGCTAAGCGAGCCCCACACCAAATTGGCCACTCCAAGGAGCAGCATCACAACGATTAAAGATATGATAATAGCGCTTTGTCTCATTCCAAGGGACAAAAATACGCTTTTTCCTCTTTAATACCAAGTTCTGAATGCAAAATGTGGATAAGATTACGTAATAAAACGTCGGGATGAAAGGGTGTCTGCTCATAAAAGCCGCTGCTGAAGGTATCGCAAAGATAAATTTTGGCTGGAACATTCCTAAGGGCAGGTACATCCTGGACAATCTGTTCCTTGGTGAGCGGTCCGTGATGCTTAATCAGCCAAACCTGAGCCGTCAAAGCACGGTCCAGCACCCTTTCTATGCTTAGAGCCGTACTGCCCGAACCTTCTATGTCGTGGAAGAGATAATCGGCTCCGGCATCGCGGTACATAATGCCCATGGTACTCTTGCCGCCAGGCACATACCAGTAGCCGCTCTGGGGCATCTCGCAAATCAGACGGGGCTTTTGCTTTGCCTGAGAAGCTTCCTTACGGAGCTGCAGATAAGAACGTTCTACCTGAGCGAACAGACTATCCACCAACTCAGCCTTACCAAAAAGACGACCATAAAACCTTATCCATTCAGCACGGGCCAAGGGAGAGTTTTCCATGTACTCAGCACATTCTATCAAGGGGATGCCCATACGTTCCAAACGACCGTAACCGCCGCTGTTCTCGAAGGGGCTCAGCATAATGGCATCGGGCTGCAAATCCATAATGCGCTCCAAGTTGGGCTCCATTCCGTTACCCAAATCTATGATGCGTCCCTCCTTAACACCTTCATGAACGTAGGGGATATGAATGTATTCCAGTTCGCAAATACCGCCTATGCATTCCTGACAGCCTAATTCCATGAGCAAAGAGCAATGAACGGAGGTAAAGACGGCTGCGTTCTTCAAAGGCACCACCACCTCACCCTTCTTGCCCTGAGGCTCCTTCACCAAGGTATAGGAATTCAGCACACGGGTAGTGTCCCAAGGGTTACGGATAGTAACCTGTATATATTGAGGGTACTCCACGATGGTCAGGTTGCGAGCATAGCGCAGGTTTAAGGTATCACCGTCAGCACCTGCCTGACCAACCTTATTCCCTTCGCAAGCAGTTAATCCTACAACAATCGTAATAACGCAAGAATGTAATAACGTGATAACGAAAGATTTTCTTATTTTCCTTTCCATTGCGGTTTTATTTCCAAAAAGATTTCAAAGTTCCTGCCCGGCATAGGTCTGGAAAGAACAGTTACATACTCTGAACCTAACAGATTATTGACCACTCCTTTCAGCGAGGCATGTACCTTGCGCCATTGAAACGTTTTCTCCAGCGTAATGTCATTCATATAATAAGGTTTTAGTCGCCCTGTGATGTAAGAAACCTCGTTGCTGGTTGTAGTGAAGCGTTCGCTGTAGTAGGTCCATTGGTACGAAAGGCTCCAGGTACGCCACGAAACCCGCCCGTTCACATTGGCAGAATGGCGCGGCACATACACCAACTGCTTACCGTAAGAGGCATCGTTGGCATCTAACTTATCGCTCTTATTAATGCTGGGCGTATAGGCATAATTGCCCGTCAGGGACACCTTCCATTGATGTTTCAGTTTCAACTCTGCCGTTGCCATCATCTCCGTTCCATAATTGTGTACCTTCTTCAGGTTCGAGGGTTGCCAATAACCTTTGGCGTTAGGTGTCCATAGAATCCAGTCTGTAATGTAGGAATCAAAGGCAGAGAGGTTCATCTTCAGCGAGAAAGCCCTAACCTGCAGGAAGCCCTCAATACCGCCGTCATAAGTAAAACCTTGCTCGGGTTTCAGATTGGGATTGCCTCCGGGCTTGAAGTAGAGGTCGTTCATGGTGGGATAACGATAGTTTCGGGCTACAGAAGCCTTAAAAACAATATGCGAAGCACCCTTCTCTTTCTTTATGAAACGGGGAGTAACAACGTATTCTGCAAACAGGGCGGGAATGACAGGTACGAAGTCGTTCTTGTAACATTCCTCGCGGAGTACAGCCGAGAGTGTCAGGTTCTTTGCAGGCCGATACTTGGCAGAAAGACTCAGATTATATTCAGCCCGACCCAAATTATAATTATCGCCAATGTGGAAGGGACTTTTGTCCTCGCTCTTCACATGGTTGTAATAAACCGAAGCATTGGCTGTCAATAGCCAATTTGAACGAGGCATCCAGTCGGCATTGGCTTGGAGATAGCCCTGATGACTGATGCTGCGAGAATGCGTGATGTCGGTGTTTACGGTCTCTCGTGTGGTGGTATAGTCGTAGGCGATGTCCTGCCACACATAACCGGCACGGGCTCCCAGATTCCACTTCTCAAAAGTCTTATCCCAACTGAGCACACCACGAATAGCATCCTGCTTATGCTCGTTCTTGAAATCGGTATTGTCCTTATAGTCCACACTCAAGAAAGGCAGTCCACGCAAGCTGTGCGTGAACCACAGCATCGCACCAAAGCGTCCTACCTTAGGACTGTTGTAATAGACATCCTGCATAACGTGTACATCATCGAAGTATCCGCTTTTGTTGCGCTCTACAGGATGACCAATCTTGTCGTAGTTGGTGTATTTGAAATCGTTCTTGGAGGTAGAATACACCGCTCTGGTGCTGGTACTCCAACGTTCACCTCCATAAGTGAAACGCAGAAACTGGTCGTATGTGCTATAGGAACCAATGCCTTGAATATACTGCACGGCATAACCCTGATTAAAGAGGGGCAAGGTCTCCATATCCACTGCTCCACCTAAGCCGCCTCCTGTAACGGTCAAGGAAGAGGCTCCATGCAGCAATCGTGCGTTATCCACAAAGTAAGAAGGGATGGTGCTAAAATCCACTGTACCCAACATGGGCGAGTTTATCTTCATACCATTCCACAGCACCTGAGTATGGCTGGGCGAGGTACCTCGGAACTCAGCCGTTGATTCGGTAGCCCTACCGTAGCTTTTGATGAAGAGCGTGGAGTGCTGGGTTAGGATATCAGACATGCTAAGGGCTATGTTCTGATGCAGTACCGTAGTGTCCAGTACCGTCTGCTGCACACCAGCATCCTTCATACGGCGAACAGCATTTACCTGAACCTCGTGTAACTGGTGGTCTTGGGCAAATAAAAGACCTCCTCTAAATCCCCTTTGTAGAGGGAAGATTATCACTACTAATATAATCAGGAATACCTTTCTCATTTTTTTATTACTCCAGCCCTAAAGGGAGGGTTGGGGAGGGTCCTCCTTCATTCCAGATGAGCGTCTCCAATATAATACACCTCCGTACTGATATCGCCTAAGTTGGGTGTAGAACCAGTCTGTCCTGTCTGAATCTTTATAAAATCTATGTATTGCAGATTGGCTGGCTTTCCGTCCCATGTGCGGGCATTGGAAATCTTGTAATAACCCATCCTGCCTGCAGGTCCGTCTATAACATCGTTCAGGTTATCCACATAGCCCCAATCGTAGGGAGGTATATCAGAGATGCCTTTCTCGTAGGTACTGCGGTCACGAAGGCGGGAACCAAAGTAAGTACGCTTGTTGCCCTCCACCCAAGGCTGCCAATAGTAAGGCGAGGGATTCCAATAGCTTAGGTAAGGAACGTACCCCGTATCGTTGTTGTTGTCGCGCCAACCTACAGCCGACTTAGGCTTCTCAGGTTTGAAGTACGTGATGGCATACTCACGTGTCTCGTTCTCTGTGAAGTATTCCGAGCCTTCCAACTCAAACCATTGGTCGTTGGGCTTGCCGTCGCCGTTATCATCCTGACTGACCCAGATAATACCGGGTTCCGACTGATAGCTGAAAGGATTTCCCTTGACACAGATATCATAACCGCCTCCGTTAGGCACGCTATGGTCGAAACCTGCAACCAGGTAGCCTCCCTGAGCACCTAAGCTGACCGACCACTTACGGGAGAAGTGAGCCAGTACTGAGTCGCAAGCCTGTTCATGAGTACAGTCTTTAGGATAAGCCTCGCCCGTAATGATGTAGCCGTTCACCTGATGGCCGGGAGCCGGTATATATTCGTAAACACGGTTCACCATAGCCTGACCTTTGGAAGAACGACGATAGGTTCCTGCTTCAGGGCAAACATTGATTACGAAGTCCTGAGACTGACCATTATATGATAGCGTAACAATGTGGCGCCCCACCTCAGTGGCAGTAAATACCTCGCTCACCTCGGAGTCGCCAGTCATATATGCCTTTACCTTGATGGTGCGTCCCTGCGCCACATTTATTTCCGTCCAAGGGAATTGCCATTCCGTGTGTTCGGGAATCTCGGGCAGCTCCTCGTTTTCTGCCTCCACAACGGTGATTTTCACCTCATCCGACACTTTACCGTAGCGGTTGTTCACGGTAAGTTGGATGTAGTAGATGCCCGGCTCCTCGGAGATGAAGGTATAGTAGTTCTCATGCCCTATTACTTCACCTTCATAGGTCCAGATGTAGACACTGGTCTCGTCCAAATTATCTATATCGGGAACCAACTGAATGCTTTCACCCGTTTGGATGGTGAACCTACCAGATGACATAACCCAAGTGATAACGGGCAGCGGGCCGTCTACGTTTTCTGGCTCTGAATTTTCTTTGTTGCACGAGGTCAACAAAAGAATTAAGGTAAGAAAGAGGAGTTTTTTCATTTGAATGCAAAACCATTAGGAGTGATGCCTACGCGGAACTTATCCAGCAGCGTGCCGTTTTCGTTGTAGCGATAAACCACACCGCTCTGACTATAGTCCACAGCATCGGCCACATAAATCTCACCGTTACGCGGATTCACGCCGATGCCGTACAGGAAGTGTTTTCGACCGTTTGTACCTATCTCTGCCTCTATGAAAGGCCTTACGGGAACATGCTGGGCCGTCACCTCCATACGGTAGACGTCGTTGTTTATAATATATAATATGGTACCAGCGGGATTGGTGGTCAGTTGCACGTTGGCATTATCCGTATCCAGCGCTTGGTCCTGTTCTATAGTCAATGTTGCCGCGTCTATGCGATATAGGTGGGGGATGTTGTCGCTAAAGCTGTCCTCATCCGTCTCGTATCCACCATCGGTGATTACCCACAATTTGCCCCTTGCATCCAAGGTCATACTCTTGGGTTGCCAGCTACTGAGCACAATGCTGTCACACACCTCGTCCTTGGTGGTATCAATAACCAGCACCTTATTGCTGTAGCTCCAGCAGTTGGTAAACACGCGGTTGCCGTACTGCACCATCTCCTCGGTACTGTTGTAGCCGAAGGCATCAGGCTGTCCCGTGGGGATGCTACCAATGTACTGCATGGTACGGGGGTTAAAGATGGTGATGTACGGAGCATACAGGTCGGTCACGTATGCCTTTTCCGATGAAAGGAAATGTATGTAACGCGGATTTATCATGTGCTCCGTCTGACCTGCCGTCAGTCGACCTTTTACCTTAAAGGTTGCCGTATCCAGCGCCCAGATGATGCCGCTGTTCTCCATAGCCACATAGGCCACTCCATCGTGTAGTTGGATAGACTGGCCCGTGTCGCCCATTTTGGCATCGTTGGCCTTAAAGAAAACGCCGTTCTGCACGGTCTTGGTCTCAGGATTGTAATACGACAGGGTACTGTTTCCTGCCTGATAATTGCCTTCACACAGGATGATTACTCCCTTGCCGGAACCAATAACATCCTCCTTCGGCTCGCCAGGTTCCGAATTTGAACATGCTGCCATTAGCACCAAGGCTAACAGCAGCATGAATATTTCTTTAATCTTTATCATTTAATTAATATCAGCACTCCCCTTAAAGGGGGAGCGGGGAGGGGGTCCTCTTACTTCTTTATCACTACATTATCGAATGCGAAGTACTTGGGAGTCTTGATGCCCCAGTTACTCTTATCGCTGCCGTCCATTGAGATGGCCAGGCTATCCACAGCACCCAGAGGTGTCATATCGGCCTTGAACCAGTCTGTCAGGAAACCACCGTCCTTGGCAATAGAAATGGTAACGTCACCCGTCTTCTCACCAGCCTTGAAGCCAGTAACAATCACGTCGTAGAAGTCGCCCTTCTGAGTCAGAGCCTTGGCATAGTCGTTTCCATCGCCGTTCTTGCAAACAGCCAATGCGTATGTGGTACCGATAACGTCCATTGATTTGATTACGCGAGCCTGCTTGTCGGCAAACATCAGGCTTGAATTGTCGAATACTACCACAAAGTTCTTACTGCCGTTGCTAACGGGAACTGCCAACTGAATGTTATAGTCGCGTGGCTCATTGGTATTAGCATCAATGTAGTTACTGATGGCACTACCACCCTCGGCAAAACCGTACGTACCGCCCCAGGTATTAGACATAAAGCCGCAGAGCTGAGTGGCAGCATCTGTCCAACTGTAGTTTTTGGCATTCTCGCCATACAGCAGCTGACCACCGTATTGGGGAGCATCAATCAGCGCATCAAAGTAAGAGCCTTCGAAGGTTACAGTCTGAGTTTCTTCGTCCACGGTCGTAGGATCGAAGTCAGAATCATCACTTGCACATGAAGTGTACATCATGCCTACAGAAAGTAAGCATGCAAAAAAACCAAATTTTTTCATTTCTTGTTTAATCATTTATAGAGTTAATATTACGTCCTCGCGCACATATTGTGTTTATCTCTACACTCTTGCGGCAGATACTCTGACTTACCCATTGGGCTCACAGTTGCGGGACAGCTCCGGACTCTCACCGGATTCCTCTGCTGAAAAAGCACTGCAAAGTTACCACTTTTTCCCGAAAGCACCAAATAAACAAGGTTCTTTTTACTGTTTAACTGAAGAAAAATTATTTTCTAACTATCGCGCAATTTTTCTTTAACTTAAGAACAAAATATCCATCCACGCTGAGAATTTACAATTTACAATTTACAATTACAAAAGAGAGGGGGTGGAGAGATAATACCTATAATATAATCTATATATAGATATTAATATCTATAATACATTATAATGAGGGTGTGTCAAAATAGGCACATCCTCTTTTTTTGTTTAAACTTGTCAGTTTTGTAAATATCGTTGTCTCTATGCTGCATTTTCATGATTTCTGCTTTATGAGACCACACTAAGCCCAAAATCGCGTATATGAGGATGTAAGAGGCATATATTTCCTTGCGTTTGTTGGCATATTGCCCTGTTTTAGGACTTTTGCTGCCATTTTCTTGATGTTAAAA
>JAFSRW010000006.1 GCA_017445925.1 Bacteroidaceae bacterium
CCCTTGGCTAAATAAATATTTGCAAGGACAGGAAAGTTGATATAATCTGTTTTTGCAGTCATTTTCAAACTATAGAACATGTCGCTGACCTCTCCGTTTTCGCCTTGTTGCGAATAAATAGCACCAGCAGATAGGCTTAATTTTTCTCTTATTTGGTACTCGAATTCAAGACCTGCAGCGAGGCCAATGCGTGACGAGGTCTTCGTGCCCCAGTTTATTGATTGTGATTCACCGAAATATGCTATGTTCAAACCCACTTTCGGCTTAATGCTAAACGTTCCGGCTTTAGGCTGTGCAAATGTCGCAACCGATAGCATCAAAACAGAAGCAAATAAAATAACATTCCTCATCTCTTTTACACATATTTATTTTACAATAATCTTCTTACCATCTTCTATGTACAATCCCTTGGCAGGTTTACCAGAGAGGCGGCGACCTTGGAGGTCATAGATGGCATCATCATATTTTTCACTCTTCACTCCTCCTTTTTTCATTTCAGCAATGGGTGCTTCTATTGCCGATGGCTTGCCACCAGTAAACTGGCCCATAAAGAGGATAACGCCTGTGCTCTGCTCACTGATGATATACAGGAACGGACGATTGGCGTGGAAAGTGGCATAGTCGGGTATTCCTCCAGCAACATCAATAATGGTAACTGCTGCTGCCTCCGCTCCCTGCTCGTCAAGTTTTATCTTAGCCACCTGTTTCATCAGCCCAATGTAAATCTGAGTGTTACACATTTTCGAGAAGTCTGCAGTCTCAGGGTCGAATGCCGAAGGCATACCTAATTTGGCCATTACGTTCCCCAACATCTGATTGGTAGAAATCTCGAAGCGAGGCAATTTCAAGTCCACTTCGTGAGTGTAGCCACGCATCTGCCAGTTTTTACTATTCAGATTCTCCAACAGATTGTCAAGCGTCTTTCCCACACGAGGCAGGAACACTTGCAAATTGTAGGTGCCGTTGCCAAAGGGTAGGCTAACGGTCTGATAGAGGTCGTTATCCTCATACCTTGCATCCATATACTCATGATGCATCATTGGCACGCTGCCCGTTTCGTTGAAGGATTCTTCCTGTGTATTAGCAGCATTAAAAGGGGTCTTCCATATTCCCTTAAAGTAAATGGCATTCAGCAGGTAACTTACTGCAAAGGGGTTGAACTCATCTTCATTCAGTATTATCTCAATCATCTTGTTGGTATTGTCGCTGGCCCACTTGTTGATTACATCCCGAGTTTCGCCATCGTTAAAGTCGCGAGCCTCAGGATAGGCATAATAATACTGGTTGACGGTATGCGCGAAATCGTTCTGTAACTGATATCCCAAACCTTGGTTTACAAAGATGGTATTGGCAATAAGGGCTTTGGCGGTTTCGTCCGTCCTACCGGCTAATGCCAATTGGTCTATCAACTTAAGGCAGAACTCGTTCTGTGCATCAGCATTGTCAAACCCAAGCACATTGTATATCTCTTGCTGAGTCTGCCCTACAGCACCATTGTTGAGCATTCCCAAGGCGTATGTAATGCTCAGGGGCGAGATAACATTGCTCTCTTCAGTACGTACCTTATTAAACAGACGGAAGGCAAAATCGTTGTTCTTCTCCACATAGGCCTTTTCCTCATCAGTCAGTTCAATATAGGTTGGAGCTGTAAAATCTGCATTGGTAAAGTATAGGCCGTCGCCTGCAACATAGCTGAACGATTCATAGTCGCAAATACAGTCAGGTTCACCTTCATACACATAATGCACCAGGCCCTTATTTATTATACCGACACCCTCTACGCCTATTAACCCGAACCTGTGATAGCGTTGCAATAGCTTTCTGTTAATGTTTACTAAGTCGATTATTGGAAGATTTGTCGCATCAATATGCTCATCTAATGTAAAGTCGCAAATCATAAAGTCTTGTTTGTCATCCTCGTAGTCGTACTGCCAAACCCTTCCTTTCTCGTCTTCACGGAAAGCTCCGTAATAATAATTTTTCCCCGTTTTTTCGTCCCTACGGTACATCTTCATGTATTGGCGTCCTTCAATGGCGGTATCGCCTCGCAACGTATATTCAACTGGCCATTTGGTCTCGTTGAACATATCGCGATAGTCCTCTTCGCCTGTCAAGTCCTCTTTCATCTCAAAGTGATGATAAATATAACACCACGTCTTGCCCTCAACAAGCATAGGACGGGAATCAGTCTTGGCGCTTGCCACCAAGGGGCAAACCAATATCAACAGTAAAACGATTCTTTTCATAACCAATGGATTTATATTTTTGCAAATTTACAACTTTTATTTGATAATCTTATTTTCAGGAGCCCAAAAACTTTGACCTTTGGCTGTTGGCCATTGGCTTCGCTAACCGCTAACCACTAACCGCTAACCGTTTGGGACCCCTAACCTATAAACTTTACAAAGCAGACTTCTTCCATCACCTAACCACCCGTTTGACCCCATTCTGAATGTAAATTCCCTTCTTTAGTTGTGAGCTAACCTTTCGCCCAGAGAGGTCGTAGATGCTCCCCTCTCTCACGGGAGAGGGGATGGAGGTGAGGCTTGTTCCATTGTCCAGAAGCACGATTTCCCTCTTTTCTGTTACGCCTCTGGAGCCACCCTGAGCGTATGGGTCATCCCAAGGAGCTACCAGATAGGCTCTTAGTGCACCTACTGCGGCTTTTCTCTGGTCAGCATTGATAATCTGACAGTCTGGTGTAGCATCAAGGATATCAATATAGAAACCTTCCTGACAATCCCTTTCTGCGCTACTATAAGAGCCAATGAAC
>JAFSRW010000084.1 GCA_017445925.1 Bacteroidaceae bacterium
AGAAGGGGGACGTTCAAAGACAGCCCTTGTAAATCTGATAAACTATGACAGCCCCTTGCAGAATCATTTCAAGGTGGTGAATCAGTGGTCTGTCGTTGAATATGATAAAATACGTTGTGACTTGGTGGTATTCATCAATGGCCTGCCCCTTGTTGTGATTGAACTGAAATCGCCAAGCAATGAAAACGTAGAAGAGGATGATGCCTATCTGCAAATAAAGCAGTATCAGCAGAAATGTCCTTCTCTATTTGTATATAATGCCTTCTCCGTTATCAGCGACCAACTGACCTCAAAGGCTGGAACCATAACAGCCAAGGAAAACCGCTACATGGAATGGAAGGCTCCGAGTGAGCGAGCGCCATCAAGATTTCTTGAAATGGCCGAGTGTGAGGAGGCTCGACCGAAGGTCAAGAGCGTAGATGGGACAATAGAGACAAATGCTATAGCTGACTACGAAACATTCTTCAATGGTATCTTCAGGAGAGAAAGACTCATTGACATCATACAGAACTTCATCTGCTTTGACCATAAGGACGGACGACTCTCAAAGATAATGGGAGCCTATCATCAATACTTTGCTGTAAACAAAGCATTGGTAAAGACGGATACGGCAATAGGTGGTGATGGAAAGATTGGTGTCTTCTGGCACACCCAAGGCTCAGGCAAGAGCCTCTCGATGGTTTTCTATGTACATCTGCTGGTGCAGCACTATCCCCAATGTACCATCGTGGTAGTGACAGACCGCAATGACCTGGACCAGCAGCTCTACGAGCAGTTTGCTGGTTGCCAAAAGTTCCTCAGACAGGAACCGCAAAGGGTAGGCTTTGACCTGAACGAGAAAGGAAAGCTCACCAAGACGGCAGGACGTGAAGACCTCGTAAGGAAACTAAAGGACTTGCGAACAGGAGGTATTATCTTCACCACTATTCAGAAGTTCGAGGAAGGTACAGGACTGTTATCAGATAGAGAGAATATCATTGTGATAACGGATGAAGCACATCGCTCGCAATATGGTGACGAACATTGGGACACGAAGGTTGGAAAGATGAAGAAAGGCTTTGCGCTATTCATGCGCGAATCGTTGCCTCATGCCTCGTTTATAGGTTTCACTGGTACTCCAATATCTCAGCGAGACAGGGACACTAAGGAGGTCTTCGGTGACTATATAGATGTCTATGATATGACACAAGCTGTAGCAGATGGTGCAACAAAGCCAGTCTATTACGAGAGCCGTGTCATAAAGCTGAATCTGAATGAAGAGGCTCTTCACAAACTCGATGAAGAGTTTGACCGTTTGGCTGATGAGGGAGCTACAGAAGAACAAATCAACAAAGCACGTCAGGAGAATAGCGGATTGAAAGAGATATTGTGTCATCCTGATACGATAGATAGTCTCTGCCAAGACATCATAGAGCACTACGAGAAGAACCGCCAGTATGAACTGACAGGTAAGGCGATGATAGTGGCATACAACAAAGAGGCTGCTGTGAAGATTTACCGTCGGATTTTGGAGATGCGCCCTGAGTGGAAGGATAAGATGCATGTGGTGGCAAGTGTTGCCAATACTGATAAGGAGGAATGGCATGATGTGATAGATGCCAAGCGGAACAAAGAATATGCAGCCCTTTTCAAGGATGACAATAGCCCAATGAAGATTGCCATTGTTGTAGATATGTGGCTCACCGGATTCGATGTTCCTTCGCTGGCAACAATGTATGTCTATAAGCCCATGAAGGAACACAATCTGATGCAGGCCATTGCCCGCGTAAATAGGGTGTTCCCAGAAAAGGAAGGTGGCTTGGTGGTAGATTATGTTGGCATAGCAGGCGCTTTGAAACAAGCTATGCAGGACTACACCAATCGTGATAAGAAGCAGTTTGGCGACCCTGATATTGGCAAGACGGCATTAGTGAAGTTCCAAGAGAAATTGGAAATATGTCGTGACCTGTTGCATGGATTCGATTATAGCGGATGGTATGAAGGTACAGACCCAGAACGCAGCAAACTGATTACAAGTGGAGTGAACTTCATGCTGGAGGGAGATAAGCAGGAAAGACGCAAAAACTTTATTACTGAAAGCCAATTACTGCATAATGCACAGACATTGTGTAAGTCTCTGATTTCTGATAATGATAAGAGAGAGGTAGCCTTTATGGATGCCGTAAGGGTAATGCTGGTAAGGTTGGATGCTAAGGGTACCACCATATCCAGGCATGATATCAATGAACGGATTTCACGTTTGCTGGAGCAGAGTCTGCAAAGCCAGGGTGTGGAAGTTTTAACCCCCAATGTAAACTTCTCGCTCTTCGACAGTAACTTCCTGACAGAGATTAAGAAGATGAAAGAGCGTAACCTGGCCCTGAAACTTCTGGAAAAGTTGATAACGGAGAAGATTCGCAAGTTTGAGAGAACCAACATCGTGCAGAGCCTTAAATTCAGCGAGATGATGAATAATGCCCTCTCGAATTACCTGAAAGGATTGCTGACCAACGAAGAGGTAATTGCTGAGTTGCTTCGCATGGCGGAGGAAATAAAAAAATGTGAACAGGAAGGTGACGAATTGGGATTGACAACAGAGGAGAAAGCATTCTATGATGCTTTATCATCACCACAAGGCGTGAAAGAAGCCTACTCAAATGAAGAATTCATAAAGTTGACGAAAGAACTGACAGAACAGATCTGCAAGAACCGCACCATCGACTGGAACCATAAGGATTCGGCTCGTGCCAAGATGCGAGTGATGGTGAAGCGACTGCTGAAGAAATATCACTATCCACCCGAAGGACAGGAGCAGGCTCTTCAAACGGTAATGGCTCAATGTAACAGGTGGGCTGATGATGAAGGAAACTATGATGAGCAGCCTAGAAACGTAATAAAAATGTACACCACAGAGGAGGAAAATGGCAGCTATCTGATGGCAGCAGAGAGGGAAGAAGAATTATAAACAAAAGGTGCCCATGTCATTGCTGGCGTGGGCACCGTGAGCTTTGGCGGTTTTCAGATAATAATAATTTTTGAAGCTTATTTGCGATAATTTTCTAACTTGATTCTGAGCAAAAAGTAGCTTAAATAAAAAAAATATCAAGTAGATTATTCCTCCTCCTGAATAAGATGATGTAAGAGGGAAGAAGGAAGAGGGAAGAAGGAAGATGTTTGACCTAAGTGACCTTTGCTTCATTCCCCTTATCTGGACAAGATATTCCGATAGGGGGAACAAGTCATTGAGATAATTCCTTACCCCCTAAAGTCCTATCTCAATGAGTCGTGGAGATAAGGGGAATAACTCATGGAGATTATCTGGATGAAGCATAGGTGAATTTTGCTTTATTTCAAACATATTGGGCTTACCTTTTGGTTGGCTCATTATTTCTTTGTACCTTCGCAAACAGAATATGGTTGAAAGATGGCTGATGTGAAATATTGCAAAGGAATAAAAACGTTACTTGAATATGATGAAACCAATTAACATAATAGGCTGTGGCTATGCACAGCGGATTGAGGAACTGGGTTCGCGCTACCACCAGTGGGTTATAGGACTTGTATTGTCATTTGTTTGCGTTTCGCCTTTGTTAGCACGCAAGCAATGGACAGAGAAGGAAGCGTGGAAATGGCAAGAGAGAGTAGGAGTAGTGAAAGGGTTTAATGAGATGATTCCTGCCTATCCGGGTATGACACTTGATGAGATACTGAAAACAGCTCAGAATATAGGTCTTAACAATGTTCGTTTCTGGATTCCTGGTGCTTCTGCTGAAGAGAAGATTGCCAACTTAAGACGTATTGTTGATACAGCTGAGAAGTATGGCATCACGTGTTCCCCTGTTCTGACGATGCCCATCCCTAAGGCTTTCGGTGAATCAAAAGGGACGGATCCAGCAGCGTTGAAGCAGATGGAGGAATATACGAAGAAGGTGATTGGAGCCTTTGCCAAGGACCAACGTGTCATCATGTGGGATTTGTGGAACGAACCTGGTTGTGTAAATTTCTTCGATGGGGGAGATGCCGACTTTTCACTTTGCCTGAAAGCCATTGAGTACATTCTGGAATGGAGTTTGGAAATGAATCCTGTGCAAGCTCTGACTTCAAGTATCTTTTGGCGAGGTGACCTAAAGAATAACGAGACTGAGCTCCAGAAATATGCCCGCCAGGTGGAAGCAAAGATGGACGTGCACAACTTCCATGACTATGCTGCATCCGGTGATAGTGACCACCAGCAGGAATGGCAGCGTGAGTTGATGGATTACCTTTTGGGCATCAGCAACCGCCCGCTGGTCTGTACGGAATGTCTTACACGTGTAAACAACTCTGGCCTTTCCCGCACCTTCGCTGATTTTCAGCCCTACAATGTGAATTTCTATTTGTGGGGATTATATATCTGCGATCGGAACTGGGCTGTTCGTTGGGAGCGGTCGACGTATGATCCTTATGAAAACTCGTTCCACAATTTATTACGTCCTGACGGAGACCCTATTGATTTTCGTGACATTGAGTTGATACGCAACTATCGTTTTACTCATGGTGAGCAAGTTGATCCTGGAGCTGAGTATACCGACAGATGGGAGAACCAGAAAGCGTGGCGTTGGATGTCGCTTGGTCCTGTAAAAGGTCGTCAGTTCGACAGCATGAATGATGCTCTTCTCTGGCTGAAGTCGGACGAGGCAAAAGCTGGTTTTAACAGTTTGAATGTAAAATGGAATTACAGCGAATACCATGCTGACGAGAAAGCCTTTTATGCCCAGACGGATTCTCTGCTGATGATGGCTGATGCCCAAGGGATGACAGTATTGCCAACACTCCTGACAGATGCCGACCTAATAGCATTGGATAAAGAGCTTGCCAGATATGTGGGTCATGTAATCCGTAGATACTATCATGATGCTCGCATACAGGCTTGGGATTTGTATTATCAACCAGGAGCGGAATCAGGGGATACAGAACGCTTGAAGGAACTGCTGAAAATGCTTTTCAGATACGGACGTTACGAGTGGCCCAACCAGCCAATGATGGTAACTCCGATGGTTCGTGTGCAGAAATTTGCGCCAAACTTTGATTATCGTAAAGCTTTGGTTCATGGTATCACAAATGGGTGGAACCGTTTAGAATATCAGGGTGGTGCGAATGCTGACCTATGTTATTTGGCTTGGAAACTGAGTGACGTGATAGCTTTTGCATCCAATCAGACAGCACCTCAAACGGGTTGGCTTAAGAGTATAGCCTTTCGTTACGGACGACCTGTCTTCGTTACGAATTGGCAGCCAACGGATGAGGGCAATGCGGCTGAAACGTTGGATAACTTCAGTCGTAGTCATACTTTCTGGTATCAGAGTGGTCATACAGTTGCATTGAAAGACCTCTCCAATTTCAGATTCAAACCAATCACCGTTGGACATTAAAATAGAGGATTGAAGGATGAAGATGAAAATGGTTAGACAAAACAAATTGACGCGCAGGCAGTTCCTTGCTTGCGGAACTGTGGCTACAGTGGGGATGGCACTTCCTGCCAAGATGAGAGGAGCAGAGAAAAGCCAGGTGAAGAAGATGCCCAAGGACTCAGCTTTCACCGTATGGCAAATTCCTTCGCACAGTAATACCATCGGGAATTCATACGTCTTCCAGACAAAAACGGGAAAAGTTATTGTTATGGACGGCGGATTCCCTGAGGAGGCTTACACCCTACGCGGCTTCATAGGGGCCTTGGGCAACGAGGTGGAGGCTTGGTTTATTTCGCATCCGCATGATGATCACATGGGTGCTCTGAGGGAGATTCTGAAACAGGGCATGCAGGACCTCCGCATCAAGGCCATCTATCATTCCAGCATCACCGACAAGGTGATTGATGCAGAGCCCACTGAGGCAGAAAAGACACGAGACTTCTATGACAAGCTTAGCAAGTGCGATGCCAAGGTGGTGGATATACAACAGGCTGGACAGGTGTTCGACTTCGACGGGATGAAGCTCAAGATAGTGAGCGTAGCCACTCAGCTTACCACGAATCCCTATAACAACAATTCCATGATTATGCGTGTGTGGGACAAACGGAAATCGTTGGTCTTTTTGGGCGATGCGGGCGTGGAGTGTGGCGATCTGGCTCTGAAAGGCCCTTATGCTGAGGACTTAAACTGCGACTATCTGCAAATGGCGCATCATGGGCAAAACGGATGCTCGGAGGATTTCTATCGTTCCATCAAGTTCCGTGCCTGCCTGTGGCCAACTCCCATGTGGGTATGGAACAACGATACAGGCAATGGATTTGATACTGCAAATCTGAAAACGGTGAGAACACGCGAATGGATGGAAAAGATAGGTATTAAGGAACATCATGTGTCCGTTCGCGACGGGCTATGGAGATTAGACTGAGAACAATAAACGCGATAGTATTATGAAGAAGTACCGTATTCTATACCTTATTATATTATGTGTGGCTACAACCACCATGCAGGCCCGACGGGTTAACCTTTCCCGAGCTACGCTTCTGGATAAAATAAAGGGCGGATGGGCTGGACAGACCATAGGATGTGCCTACGGAGGGCCTACGGAGTTCTGCTATCGTGGCGTTACCATTCCGGAGAGTACTGCCATTGAGTACCCTGAACATCACTTGCAGTATTTCTTCGACAGGTCTCCAGGCCTCTATGATGATATCTATATGGACCTTACTTTCCTGGATGTATTTAACCGCCTGGGGTTGGATGCACCTACCGATTCCTTTGCTACCGCCTTTGCCTATGCACGTTATCCGCTTTGGCACGCCAACCAGGCTGGTCGATACAATATTCAGCACGGACTGATGCCACCTGCCTCGGGCTATTGGAAGAACAACCCGCATGCCGACTGTATCGACTATCAGATAGAGGCCGACTACTCAGGACTTATGTCGCCAGGAATGCCCAACACAGCATCAGCTATTAGTGACCGAATAGGCCATATTATGAATTATGGCGATGGTTGGTATGGTGGTGTTTTCGTTGGCGCTATGTATGCTCTGGCCTTTTTGGAATCGGATATTGAAAATATTGTTGTTCAGGCACTAAAGACTATTCCCAAACGCAGCAAATTCCATCAGTGCATCAGTAGGGTTGTGCAATGGTATAGGGAAGAGCCGAACGACTGGCATCGTACCTGGCAGCTTTACAACGATACATACGCCGAGGATGTGGGTTGTCCTGAACTGATTCTGGCACCTGGCAACATAGATGCCACCATGAACTCGGCTTACGTGGTGATGGGACTGCTCTTCGGGCACGGAGATTTCGGGAAAACCCTGGAGATAGCCACCCGTTGCGGACAAGACTCGGACTGCAATCCCTCTACGGCAGGTGGAATCCTTGCCACCGTGCTGGGATATAGCCGTATTCCTGAGCAATGGATGCCTAATGTGAGGGAGATAGAGGAACGCCCGTTTGCTTATACCAATATGTCGTTACAGACCACATACGATGTTTGTTATCGTTTGGCCTTGGAGCAGATACAGCGTTATGGCGGGAGTGTTACAGATGAGCAGGTGAACATCAGGCAGCAAAAGCCGAAAGCCGTAAGACTGGAGCAGGGCTTTACAGACCTTCACCCAGAGATTTTGGCAGAAAATATCCAGTATTTAGGTACAGACAGCGCTACGCAGAACACCTTCACTTTCGAGGGTAAGGGTATTGTAGCATACGGATATGTAGAATGCTCAGACCCAAAATATGAGGCTGAGTTGGAGGTGAGCATCGACGGAAAGGTTCAACGAGTGATGAACCTGCCTGCAACCTTCCTTCGCCGAACAGCCGACTGCCTTTATTGGAATTACGACCTGGCTCCTGATAGCCATACCATCAGTTTCCGATTGCTCAATCCTACGCCTCAAGCAAAAATAAATGCTCGTCGCTTAATAAGATATTGATTTTTTTTGTATTTTTGCGTCGATGAATCTGAATACAAAGAGATATATTGCATCATGGGTCCTGTTGACAGTCTTCCTGCCAACACTGTTGCTTTCGTCTCTGCATATTCATCATGTATCAGAAGATGAGACCTCCTGTACGGCCTGCGTTCAGCACCAGTGTCATGGTCATTTGTCGCAATTTTCCGGCTCTTTGCACCATTGTGTACTATGCCAGTTCCTTACGCTGTCATTTGTTGCAGGTACTGCCGGCACGGTGGTATTCTTATCTTTTGTATGTTCCCAACGGTTTGTAAAGCCTCTCTGTGACCATATACCAGGGAGATATTACTTCATTGTTACCAGGGGCCCGCCAGCTTTTAGCGCTTAAAACCCCTAACGTTTATTTTACCAATACACTTTAATTTATAAACAGGTAACAGAATGAAAACAAGATATATCATTCTGCCAATGTTGTGTATATGCATGACAATGGCAGCACAAAATAATTATACACATAATCATGCGGAGGACTCTACCGATGTATTCTTCCGCCATCTTCAACTGAACGAAGTAATTGTAACAGGTGTAACGGGCGATACAAAACTTAAGCACTCCACAACACCCGTTAATCTGGTAACATCTAAGGTGTTACGTTCCACAGCATCCACCAATATCATTGATGCTATCAGTCACCAGCCAGGTGTAAGTCAGCTTACTACCGGCAGCAGCATCTCTAAGCCCATCATACGTGGTTTAGGCTATAATCGAGTTGTAGTACTAAGTGACGGGGTGCGTCAGGAAGGACAACAGTGGGGCGATGAACATGGTATAGAGGTAGATGGCAGCAGCGTTGGCTCTGTAGAAATCCTGAAGGGGCCTGCATCCCTGATGTACGGCTCTGATGCTATGGCGGGCGTTGTTATCCTGCATCCTAATCCCACACTGGCCGAGGGTGATATTCATGCCTTGTTCGGTACGGAGTATCAGACTAATAACGGACTCTTTGGCTTTAATCTCTCCATGGCTGGAAATAAAAAGGGATTTGTATGGGACGGAAACTACAGCCAAAAGATGGCCCATGCTTATAAAAACAAGTACGACGGCTATGTACCTGGTTCACAGTTTGGCGAACGGTCAGGCCGACTGATGCTGGGCTTGAACAGATATTGGGGCTATACGCACCTTACGGCATCCATTTATCATCTGACACCCAGTATCATCGAGGGCGAAAGAGATTCTGTAACAGGTGATTTGCTGTGCGAAACAGAAAACATAAAGACCTATAGCAAAGCTCTTCCGTTCCAGCAGGTGAATCACTATAAGGCCGTGTTGGACAACTTCATAAATCTGCCAAAGGGTTACCTGAAGGTTATCTTGGGCTATCAGCAGAACCGACGCCAGGAGTTTGAAGAGAGCGCTGATGACTATGAACTTTACTTTAAGCTTCATACTATGACGTACGATATTCGTTATGTGACACAGGAGTTTAACGGATGGAAACTTTCGACGGGTATAGGAGGAATGTACCAACAGTCATCCAACTTGGGCGAGGAGTTCCTGATTCCGGATTATAAGCTCTTTGATGGTGGTCTGTATGCTACTGCCATTAAAACGATAGGGGAGCGATGGACGCTGAACGGAGGCGTCCGGTATGACCACAGACACATGCATGGCGACGAGCTGGAGGAGGACGGCCAACTGCGCTTCACCGATTTTACCCGTTACTTCAACGGTGTTACGGGCAGTCTGGGTGCTGTGTGCAACATTAACAAACATTTTAACGTACGCATGAATCTGGCTCGCGGTTTCCGTACACCTAACATGAGCGAGTTGGCATCCAATGGCGTTCATGAAGGCTCCATTCGTTACGAGATAGGTTCACAGGACCTCAAGGCTGAGTATAGTTTGCAGGCCGATCTGGGCATGGACTTTACCTCGCGTTACGTATCTGCTCAGGTTGCGCTCTTTGCCAATAAGATAAACAATTACATCTTTATGCACCGCTTACCTGAGGAAATAGAGGAGGGATACCTTACTTATGCCTATACCCAGGGAGATGCCCGACTGCTCGGTTTCGAGGCTAGCATTGATTTCCATCCCATACATTCACTTCACTTTGCCAACACCTTCTCCTACGTTGATGCTCAGTTGCTGAATCAGCCTGCAGAAAGTAAGTATATTCCCTTTACGCCGGCTCCCCGTTGGACTTCGGAACTGAAGTGGGAGCTTTTCCATCACTCGCATACCACTGTTGCCCATCATCATGAACCAGACGTAAGGCATAAGTCCCTCTTTAACAACCTATACGTTGCAGCGGGCCTTGATTGCTATCTGAGGCAGTCACATATCTATCGTGTGGATGAAACAGAGACGGAAACACCCGCCTATATGCTGTTGAGTTTCTCTGCCGGTACAGATGTACAATGGAAGGGGAAGAAGTATGCAGAACTGTATATTACTGCCGATAATGTGCTTAATACAGCCTATCAGAATCATCTGAACAGACTGAAATATGCCGACGTGAATAACGTTACAGGCCGCCGTGGTGTATATAATATGGGTCGGAACGTAACGTTTAAACTTGTGGTTCCTCTTTCTCTGTGAAACTGATTTCATTCTCCCTCGCCGTCTCTTTTATGACTTCGTTATGGCCAGAAAGGGCGGCGAAGGGTGCAAATTGTGCAGCACGACTCCACATTGACATCTGAGGATGCTTCTTAGAAACGTGGTGGGGTAGGTTTATGATATCGGAGTAATCTTCCATGAAGAGTTCAAGGGGTTCAAGATGTTCAAGGGGTTTAATTTTCAATTTTCAATTCGCACTACGCGCGATGTCCTCCTATTTGTTTGTTGCGGTCCTTGGCGGTGGCACCTTCCTCGAAGTTTAGACCACGAAGAATGGCATTCTTGCCGAACCGCTGTTTTATCTTCAGTTGTGCTTCCTGCATACGGCGCTCTTTTTCCAAACGAGCCTTCTCTGTCTTTTTCTGCCTGTCTAATGCCTCGTAATCTATGAAGAGCTCCATTTGCTCGTAGTTTACGGTTGACTGTTTACCTTTCAGAGTGGCCTCGTCTTTCACATGATTGGTGGTCAGATTCAGCCTACGGATTAGCAAATCGGGGTTCACATAACGGTCAAAGAGCTCTGATGCGGCATCCATGATAAGTCTGGAGGATGAGGTTGGCTTCTTGAAGCTGAATGTGCCGTGAGCATGCTTGGGTACGGGCTTGCCATAGTAGTTAGTAGTAATTGGACCGTGATACTTCATGCGAATATCAGGTCTTGTCAGACTTTCGGCATCATAACCTACGGTCAGCACCAGTTGGTCTGTCACCAGACGCTTCTGAACCAGATTGAGCGCCATACCCTCAGCCATCTCCTTTATCACAACACGCGCTTTCCGGAAGGTGTATGGTTCCTGCAAAACCTGCCCGCTACTGAATGAGTTGGTTTCAGGGTGATATGCCTTTACAGCCTCTATGGTGCAAGGTTCCCATCCCCAGGCATGATCTATCAGTAGTTCGGCATTCACCCCAAAGAGTTCGTATAACAAATCCTCGTTCTGCAAGGACATTCTGGCCAGTTTACCCATGGTGTCTATACCATAGATTGCCAGTTTATGTGCAATACCGCTACCTACGCGCCAAAACTTGGTGATGGGACGATAATCCCATAGCTGATGACGGTACGACATCTCGTCAAGCTCGGCAATACGAACTCCATCCTTATCGGCAGGCATCTTCTTGGCCATAATGTCCATTGCCACTTTGCAGAGATACATATTGGTACCAATACCTGCTGTTGCTGTGATGCCCGTCTGTGAGAGCACATCGCGAATCATCTTCAGGGCCAGTTGGTGCGCCGTCATCCTGTAGGTGCTCAAGTAAGATGTTACGTCCATAAAGACTTCATCTATACTGTAGACGTGAATGTCCTCCGCAGAAATGTATTTCAGATAGATGCTGTAGATTTTGGAGCTGACATCAATGTAGTGCGCCATTCTTGGCTTGGCAATAATGAAGTCAACGCCTTGTGCCTTCTGGTATACCTCAAACAATCGAGCCCTTCCGCCAATGCCGTATTCCTTCAGCGAGGGTGTTACAGCCAGACAGATGGTCTTTTCTGTACGACTCTCATCTGCCACCACAAGGTTTGTGGTCAGAGGGTCGAGTCCTCTGTCCACACACTCTACGGAAGCGTAGAAAGATTTCAGGTCGATGGCGATGTAAGTCCGTTGTTGCATTATTTATGCGTCATAATATCAAGAACAAATCGGTCTGTCTCATCCATTCCCTTAGAGCCGATGCTGGTGAGGTTATGGATACTACGGTCCACATCATCATCGATGATACCTTCTGCCGAGGTTACGTTCTTGTTCTGGATAGCCAGCATTGCACTCATAACGGCTGTGCTGACACCAGTGGTAAGTTTCAGCGCACAGGATGGTTTGGCACCATCGCATATCATACCTGTAAGATTGGCAATCATATTCTTTACGGAGAAGCTAATCTGCTCGAAGTTTCCTCCCATCAGATATGTGATGCCCACGCTGCTGCCCGTACTGGCTACTACACAACCACAGAGCGCAGATAGGGCACCAAGAGACTGTTTGATATAGATGGCAGTAAGGTGGGAGAGGGTAAGGGCACGAATCAGTTCTTCCTCAGTATTATGATTCTCGCGAGCAAAAACCACAACCGGCATAGTGGCACAGATACCTTGGTTTCCACTTCCGCTGTTACTCATGACGGGAATCTTGGCTCCAGCCATACGCGCATCGCAAGCGCAGGATGTTACAGAGAGTACCTTGGCA
This sequence comes from Bacteroidaceae bacterium, assembly GCA_017445925.1. Lineage (GTDB taxonomy): Bacteria > Bacteroidota > Bacteroidia > Bacteroidales > Bacteroidaceae > Physcousia. Next base: position 12,676 of record JAFSRW010000084.1, read on the forward strand.
AAGATATTATCGCCCATGATACCACGACCAAGCGGGCTGCACATAGTCTTTCCCAACTGATGACCATAGTTCTCACGCAAACCTTCTTGGGCAGCTGCTTCGTTCAACCGTTTTGCCTCAAGGATAAAGCGGATATCATCTAATGGCATGGTTGTTGCAAACTCATATACCTTGGACAATGAAAGGGAAATCCCCTCTTTACTCTCCCCTCCATAAAGGGAGGGGGCGGGGGAGGGGCTTTCACCTACAAAGTGAGTATGGCTGCCCTTGATGGTGGCTTCTGCACTTTTCCCTTCGGCTTCTACCGTAGTATGAATATAAAGCTTGTCGGGGTCGTTCTCCTCCAGATTGATTACTATATGCTTCTCCTTGATGTATTGTTTGGACACAGCCAGATCTTCATCAGTACAGTCGCGTAGTACTTCCAGTTCCAAACACGATTTCCCTCCAACAGCGCCTAAAGCTATTGCAATGGGTAACCCTATCATACCACCAGTACCAGGAATACCCACACCCATAGCATTCTTCAGGATATTGGCACTCAGGCTCAAAGTTATTTTCTCAGGCAAATAGCCAGGCTTTTTGCCCAATTGGTTTCTTAACTTTTCTACTGCCTTTGCTACACAAAGGGCTACTGCCATTGGTTCAGTACATCCAATAGCTGGTACTACTTGCTTGTGCAGAAGATTCAGGATCTCTTGCTTTTCTTCGTTGGTTATCATGTGATTTCTTTCTTTACGATTGCAAAGTTATAAAAAAAATGTATATCTTTGTGCGGAAATAGCTAAAAACAAACATAATTACAAACACTATGAGACAACTATTTTTATTTTTTGCGGTAGCCTTCTGCCTTTACGGTACCGCTAAGACTGAGGTCAAAGACTCAAAGACTAACTATGCCCGAGAGGCGTTGCAACCCTATTTTGATCGCGGTGAACTGCCTGGCGCCATCAGCATCTTTTATAACAATGGCGTGCAGGAAACTTGCTGCATAGGTTATGCCGATGTGGAGAAGAAGCGCCCCATCAGGTTGGATAATGTATTTATGCAGTGTTCTCAGACCAAGGGCTTCTGTGGTGTTACCATTGCCAAGTTGGTAGAGGAAGGAAAGCTTTCTCTTGATGATCCTGTTTCTAAATATCTGCCTGAATTTAAGGATTTGTGGGTTCAGGATAGTGAGAAGGATGGTATAAAGACGTTACACAAGGCCAAGAACGTGCTGACAGTACGTATGGTATTGAACCACACGGGTGGTTTCCCCTTCGAGTGTAGCGCCAAGCGTAGCGATGTTCGAGGTGGTGGATGGTCTGGAGGTGCTCCTCTGCGTCAGGTTGCCAGCATTGCTGCCGGTTCGCCCATCTCGTTCGAGCCTGGTACAAAAGACCAGTATTCTAATACCGGTATTGATATAGGTGGCGCAATCGTAGAGGTTATCACAGGTATGAAGTGGGAAGACTATTTGAAAAAAGAGGTTCTGGATCCTTTGGGTATGAAGTCTACATGGTTCTGGCCCACCGACAAACAACTGAAGACTCAGATTGAGATGTACGATGTAAAGGCTGGTGAACCTGCTAAGTATCGTCTGGAGAACGGATGGGAACAGCGCCCCTATAACGACGGACATGTGTTTGCCTCTGCAGGAGCTGGTTTGTGGACTACAGCACAGGATCAGTTGAAATTCTACAAGATGCTGATGAATTTGGGTGTTGGCGACAATGGTGTACGCATCCTGAAGGAAGAAACTGTTAAGAGCATCTTGGCTGTTTCTACCCGTCCTGACAATATGGGTGGCTATTCTCTCGGCTTGAATGCTCCCAAGAAGGATGGCGAGAATGAATGGTTCGGGCATGGTGGTGCATGGGGTACCAATTGTATGGTTAACTGGCACAAGAAGCAGCTGAAGTTGTGGGTAGTACAAGTTAATGGATCACAGCCATGGAACAACGATGTGGCTAAGGCTGCAGAGAAGTTCTTCTCACAGACAATAGACACTTCTGGCATTGATGCCTATACAGGAAGAACGAAATAAAGTTTAGAGTTGATAGTTTAGAGTTTAGAGTTTAGAGATTCTGGATATATTATATTAATGGGAAGAGGCGATGTGCTTCTTCCCATTTCTTATATATATTCCTTCGGCAGGATGCCCATTTATTTTAAAACCATCTAAGGTATAAAAGGACTGGGTCTTATGGGTCTTATGTGACTCATGGGGCATGATAATACCAGTTACTTCCTCTTCTGTTAGTATAGGGTGAATGGTAATGCGGTCGAAGTTGGGTGACCAAAGGTCATCAAATGACTGAATGGTGATGGTATTGTTGGAACCTTCCTGCAATGTGATGGGTATCATCTTCCAACTCATGCCTTCTGGATCCCAAGTACTAGTGCAGTCACGATTATCCCTAAAGGTAATAGTATCACCTATCTGTTCTCCATTGACAAAAAGTTTAGCGGTGCGCGAGTCTTTGGTGATAAAGTAGATGGTTAGGAGATAAGGCCCTGTTCGCTCGGCCTTAATACGGTTAAACTGCAGTTTACTGCCCAGACCTAAGTCGCCTACAAAACCACCATTGGATGCATGGAGCGAAGAATATGTCTTACGTGCTGCACGACCTGTAAGTGTATTAGCACTGGCTTCAGCCTCATAAGTAACACGCTCCAGTGGAACATCCAGATAGTCGAGGGGAGACACCTGCATAAGAAAACCTCCTTCACTAAGCTCCTTGATGTTAAGGGTGCTATCTTTCTTTACCTGTTTCTTCTCGAACTTGAGGTCCGAACGGCAGTTGCCGTCATGATAAATATACGCTGTATATGTGCGGCCTTCCTCAAGGAAATCAAACTTTATCTTACATGTTCGTTCATTTGTGTTGATACCAGATATCCACCAGTCGGCACCTTTTCTGCGTGCTATTGTGGCAAATGCAGAGGGGTTGCCTTCAAGGAGTATACTTTCATCCCAAGCGGCAGGCAGACGTTTCATGATATCACGTCCTAAAAAATACTTCAGGTTTTCAGGGTTCTCTGCTATATGAACAATGCCACTTTCGAAGGCTGTAAGCAGAGCCATATGATGACCTATAGTTCGCTGGGTGAAAATGCTACCTCGCCATGTGGCAAAGTCGCCAGGGGTAAAGTCCATAGCTCCTACTACATTGCGTGTAAAGATTACGTCCAGGTGATGTTGGGCTGTGTTTTGCTTAGGATTCCAGAAGTTCTGCTCGCCTCCATAGATACCTTCCTGCGTCATAATGTGCGGATAAGTGCGGCGTAATCCTGAAGGACGTGTGCAGCCGTGAATGTTGACCATCATCTTGTATTTGGCTGCTGTTTTGTATAGGTTCTCTATACGGGTCATACTCTCTTTGGAATCATCTTCCCAGAAATCGACCTTGATGCCTTTGATGCCCCAACTTCTCCACATCTTGAGTGTGGCATCCATGTTCTCATTACTGAAAGCGTTGCTGTAAATGAGTCTTGAATCTCCCCATAGAAGACAGTCAACACCCCCCTTATTTGCATTCTTAACAAAACTGGGGAACCATGAATTACTCCACCCGGCATCTATCAAATAGTAGGGCCATCCCATCTCGACAGACAAGTCGCAATGCACCTGCTCTCCTTCTCTAAGACCTCCGTAATCATTCTTAATTTCTCCTTTACCACCATCAGAACCTCCCCAATACCAAGCTGCAACGCCAGGCTTTATCCAACTGATGTCTTTTATGGTAGTTGGTGGGCAGAGGTTCTCTGTCATGGTGCTTTCGAAAATGGTCTTTATGTCACCGCAAATAACCATTCTCCATGGGGTATAAGCAGGTAGTGTACAGGTAATTGCGTGAGCCTTCTCCTCAGCATAATCCTTTGTCTGTCCTGTCCAACTGTAAGAGAATGCCCCAACCTCTGGTTCTGCTTTTGTCAGCGAGGTACAAAAGAAACTACGATTATCTGCCTCTGAGATGAGCAGATAGTCCTTCCCGTTGTAAACAAGGGTGGGAGAGTTGTAACGCCCGTCGGCTGTGCTTGTCAAAGTAGACCACGATGTGTACTGGGCGTATAAACCCTCGTATGGATAGTTGGGATCGTTGCCGCCAGAATTGCCCAAGAACCTACATGCATGACATTTGGTAAAATTTTTCACGCGTATAAGGCTGGCTTCTTCAGTGAATATCACTGAAGAATGCCCTCCGTATTTGGGTATAAGATAGCGAAAGGCAAAGCCGTCGTCATACAGACGGAATATCACGGTCTGCCTCCACGATTTCTGTGAAGCGGTAACAGATAACGTATGACAATAGTCTCTATATTGGCTGCGCTTGCCAACGGGTAGGGTATAGGCATCATCAATGACAGATGAGTCGACGCTTACCAACTCCAGATTCTCCGTAAAGTCAACAACAGAAGTTTTCAGTCCCAAAGGTGACTCGTTGACGATGGTTCTGGAATCACGGTTGACAGTATAACTCAATTTTCCGTTCACCAGGTGAATGGTAGCCTTCAGGTGTCCATCGGGTGATGTTACGCTGTATTCCTCTGCACATAGAGTAAGGGATAACAGCATGAAGACGCTTGCCAATAGAGATCTATACATTAATTATATATTTGAGGATTTACTTAAACAGTTCGTCGAGGAATTCGTAGAATGCAGGATTTTCTCCCACCACAGTCTTTACAATCTTACCCTCGGGGTCGATGACAATTTTTGTGGGATAACCTGTGATGGCATACATCGATTCAACTTTTGAATCCTTAGTGTTGTAAACATGCTTCCATTTGAGCTCGTGCTTCTCAACAGCTGCTTTCCACTTATCTTCTGTGTCGCTGCAGTCTACGCCCAGAATCTCCAAACGGTCGCTGTACTTCTCATAGTACTTCTTCATCTCGGGGAATCCCTTTATACACCAGATACACCATGAGCCCCAGAAGTCCAGAATTACATATTTACCACGCAAAGAAGAGAGTGAGAGGTCGGTTCCGTCAATGCTTTTAAGGGTGAAATCGGGAGCCATCTTTCCGTCCTCAACATTCTTACGGGCAGCTTCACGTATCTTTTCGCGCTCAATACCTGCTTTGACAAAATCAATGAAATATGCGTATTTGCTGTCAGCTGCTACAGTACTCATAGTATTTAATGCTTTCTCTGCATCTTTCAGTCCCATGAGTAAGGTAACGCAGGCACCGCTGTTGGGATGAGTATTAATGAAATTCATCTGAGCTTCATGCAACTGCTCCTTAAGCCCGTCATAAATGGGGTCTATAATCTTCTGGAGAGAATCGGCATTGGCACCTTTCTCCACCTGGCTATGATAAGAATAACCAACCTCATACATTTTCTCCTGAATGGGGTCTGTAGCATCATCTAATGCTTGATAATCCTTATAGAATTGTGAGCCGGTCCAGACATTCTTCTCTGTTGTACCCTTAACGGTACCGTTTTCTCCAGGAACCAGATACATACTTAGACGCTTTTCGCCCTCAGCAGTCTTAACTCTGCAAATGGCTAAACGCATCTTGCTGTCATTATTCTTAATGGTAAACTTACCCTTTTTAACCTTTAGCGTATCTGTTTTCTCATAACCTGTGAAGTCGGGTTTAAAGATCTGGATAAATGCGGTATCACCAGTTACGTCTTTCAAGTCTGCTTTTATTACACACTGTGCAAATAAGCTCTCTCCCCCCATAAAAGAAAGGAGCAGAAATAAAAATTTTTTCATTATCTTGTTATTGTTTTTTTGTTATTAAAGCGTTTCCTTCTGAACAGGATCGCAGGTTAGGCCAATGCCCAACTTCTTAAATATTTTTTGATCTACTTCGCTAATCATGACGGTGGAATGTGCCTGGCAACCTTTGAGCAGCGGCAGCATGGCCAATGCGCGACGGCAGTTGGCATCGTTCTGACTGAGGACGGAGAGGGCTACCAATACCTCATCGGTATGCAGACGTGGATTATGACCACCCAGATATTCGGTTTTGGTTTTCTGAATAGGCTCTATCAGGTCCTGCGAGATAAGCTTGATGCTGTGGTCTATACCAGCCAGATGCTTTGTGGCATTCAGCAACAATGAGGCACATGTTCCCAAAAGGGGTGAGCTGCTGGCTGTAATGATATTTCCGTCCTCAAGCTCGATGGCACTACAGGGAACGCCGGTTTCTTCCTGACGGGTTTTGGCAGCTACGGTACACTTACGATAGTCGGTATCAATTTTGGCTTGTTTGAAGAGGAGTTTCAGTTTAGTAACCTCGTTCTCGTTGCAGGCACCAAGGGCTAACTTGCTGAGAGCTGTATAGTAACGGCGAACAATCTCCTGGAGAGAAGCTTCCTGGCATATCTCATCGTCGGAGATGCAGAAGCCTACCATATTTACGCCCATATCGGTTGGGCTCTTGTAGGGGCACTTGCCGTAGATGCCTTCGAAGATGGAGTTCAGGACGGGGAAGATTTCCACGTCGCGGTTATAATTAATGGCAACCTTCTCGTAAGCTTCCATGTGGAAGGGGTCGATCATGTTCACATCGTTCAGGTCGGCCGTTGCAGCTTCGTAAGCTATGTTGATGGGGTGCTTCAGCGGGAGATTCCATACGGGGAATGTCTCGAACTTGGCATATCCTGCTTCCACGCCTCGTTTGTGTTCGTTATAAAGCTGTGAAAGGCAGACGGCCATCTTTCCGCTACCGGGGCCGGGAGCTGTAACGATAACCAGCGGTTGGGTAGTTTCTACATAATCGTCCTTTCCGAAGCCTTCGTCGCTATCGATTAAGTCCACATTGTGCGGATAGCCTTCGATGGTATAATGATAATAGGCTTTTATCCCCATGCTTTCAAGGCGATGACGATACTGGTCGGCAGAACTCTGTCCGTTGTAATGTGTAATAACCACGCTGTTGACAAGGAACCCACGGTTCTGGAACTCATTCCTCAGTCGGAGCACATCCTCGTCGTATGTGATACCTAAATCCTGTCGGATCTTGTTTTTCTCAATGTCGATAGCACTGATAACAATTACGATTTCAGCCGAGTCGGCCAGCTGTTGTAACATGCGCAACTTAGAGTCGGGCTGGAAACCAGGAAGTACACGGCTGGCGTGATGATCATCGAATAGCTTTCCACCCAGCTCCAGATAAAGTTTGCCCTTATACTGCGCAATGCGCGACTTAATGTTTTCGCTCTGAATGCGAATGTATTTCTCGTTGTCAAATCCGTACTTCATCTTATTACCTTAAATATAGGGTTATCCAATAATTTTAGAAATTATCTAATGACTTTTGTAAATTCGGCTTTTGCACCGTCCTCGTTCCTGAGTTCAATACAGTGGACTGGGAGCCGTCAGGACCGCTTGCTGTGAAACGGTACTCTGCTGCCTTGCTGGTAGAACGCTTAGCAACCGAAACGGGAGTTCCCATGGGGAAGGGATAGCCGTCGACTGCCTCGTGGTAGAGGCGCTTGTCCTCGTCGGTCAACTCATCCTGAGCAATGAATTCGGGCAACTGCTCTACCTCGCCCTCCATATAGCCGTTGCGCTTGAGGAAATCCTCAACTTCTTCCTGCATATATTTCAGACGTGCATTGCGTATGCCGAATCCTTCTTTAGTGTCCGACTTAGGCAGATGGGATTTCAGATCTTCTGTGCTGCTTTCCAATCCACCGCTTCCGAAGGTGCAGAAGGGCACAATGGTCTTGCCCTCAAAGTTAACACTGTCTAACAGGGTAGATACGGGCAGGGCATAGGTGCCAAACCAGATGGGATAACCCAGGAAGATGATGTTGTATTGCTGAACGTCGGATGCAATGGGCTTAATAGCAGGCATTTCGCCCTTCTCACGTTCGTTCTTACTACGCTCTATGGTAGCTCCAAAATCGCCGTCGTAAGGTTCCTCGCAGACAATTTCTTCAATATCTGCGTTCAGACATGATTTAATCTGATTGGCTACCGATGCTGTTGCTCCTGTCTGGGAGTAATATAAAACCAGCACACTTTTCTCGGGAGTATCTGCGTTGGCGGAGTTCTCCTTTTTGTTTCCACATGCTACCATCATAAAGCACACAACAGAAAAAAAGAATATATTCTTCATACAATGAATAAAAGGTTTTGTTTTCATCTCACAAAAGTACACATTTTTCGTTTAATACATATTTAATATAAGCATTTTTTTTGCAAATTGGACAAAATATCCACATTAAGGGCTGATTTTCTTGCGTGTTGACGTTTTTGTTGTAATTTTGTCTTCTGTAAATATTAATCAGCTGGAAAATGCTATGCAGAAAAGAGCAACCACAACCATTTTAGAGAAAACTGCCATTATAGCAGGGGAGCGTAATGTGTCATTCGCCCAAGCTTTACGGTATATCGACATGTTTGCTCAGCAAATCCCTTCTTCGGAACAGAAACGTATCATCGTCTTTAGCGAAAATAGCGAAGGATGGATATATGCTTTTTTCGGCATTTGGCAGCAGGGCGGTGTGGCAGTCCCAGTAGATGCCAGTAGCACGGTCTCTGATTTCTCATATATCCTGCGCGACTGTTCTCCTCATGGTATATGGACTTCACAGCATAATGTATCTGTTGTGGAGCAGGCGCTTGCGGAGACGGGCATGGATATCCCCTTCTATATCATAGAGGAAAAGATGAAGGAGCAGCCCGACGAAAACCGTCAGTTGCCCAAAACTCTTCCGTGGGCTGAGCTGGATGTTCCCTATAATCAGAAGGTTGCTCTTATCATCTATACCTCCGGTACAACGGGGAGTCCCAAGGGCGTTATGCTCAGCTTCCAGAATCTTATGGCAAACATCAAGGGCGTCTCGCAGGATGTGAGAATCTATACCAGCTATAGGCGTACCATGATTCTCCTGCCTTTGCATCACGTATTGCCCCTTATGGGTAGTGTGGTGGCGCCGTTCTGGACGGGTGGCGGTGTGGCTATTTGCCACAGCCTGACGGCTCCCGACCTCATGGACACACTCTGCAGAGGCAAGGTGGCTATTGTGATAGGTGTACCCCGACTGTGGCAGATGCTGTATGGTGGTATTAAGAGGAAGATAGACTCTAATGCCATTACGGCTTTCCTCTTCCGCATGTGTGCATTCTTCCGTAGCAGAACGCTTTCGCGGATTATCTTCAGTAGCATTCGTCGGAAGATGGGTGGACATATCGATTATTTTGTGAGCGGCGGTGCTGCTCTCAGCAAGGAGATAGGAGAGGGCTTGAAGACGCTGGGCTTGGATGTGCTTGAGGGCTATGGTATGACGGAGACGGCTCCCATCATCTGCTTTACACGTCCAACTGACATCCGTCCTGGTTGTGTGGGACTTCCTTTGCCTGGTATCGAATGTAAACTGGTGAAGGGTGAACTGTGCGCCAAGGGCCCCAATGTAATGTTAGGCTATTACAACCGGCCTGAAGAGACGGCTGCCGTAATAGATAAGGACGGGTATATCCATACTGGTGATTTGGCATCCATCGACAAGAAAGGACGTGTTACCATCACTGGTAGAACCAAGGAGATAATTGTCCTTAGCAATGGAAAGAACATAGAGCCCAGTGAGATAGAGTATAAGCTGGAGCAGTACGAACAATTCGTGAAAGAGGTGGCTGTTATGCAGGATAACGACCTCCTGCGTGCCATTGTTGTGCCACAAAGTACATGGGCTTCTCTGCTCAACGATACACAGGTGGAGGTAGCACTAAAACACGAAGTCATAGAACCTTATAACCGCTCTGTTGCCAATTATAAGAAGGTGATGGCGCTGACGGTTTATCGAGGCGAACTTCCTAGAACCAAGTTGGATAAACTGCAGCGTTTCAAGTTGCAGGCTCTCCTGGAGGCCTGTCGTTCTTCACAGCCTGCCAGTAAAGAAGAACCAGAGCCCGACATGGAGGAGTATCGCATCATAAAGAACTATATTGAGCTGGAAAAGAAGGTTCCTGTAAAACCCTCTTCTCACGTAGAAACCGACTTAGCGATGGATTCGCTCGACAAAGTCGGGCTGCAAGGTTTTGTAGAGCATACCTTTGGACTCAGACTTATGGCTGAACAGATGGCTGCATTCCCCAACATAAAGGCAATGGCGGAGTATGTGGCATCACGTAAGACAAAGGTGGAGGTGGAAGAGGTAGACTGGCATAGTTTGCTCAACGAACAGGTTCCCAATCTCCATATTCCTCAGGCTTCATGTTTGTTCCCCTTTGTGAACAAGAGTCTGAAGTTGTTTTTCCGGATTTATAATTCATTGCGTATCCACGGACGCATACAGATTCCTGCTAAAGGCCCCTATATCTTGGCCCCCAATCATCAGAGCTATGTAGATGCGCCCGTTGTGCTGAGCGGACTTACGTGGAGGCAGATTCAGACTTGTTATTTCTATGCTACCGAGGAACATGTGAAGAGTAAGTTCCGCCGTGCTTTGGCCGACAAGAACAATACCATCATCATGGAACAGGCGCACCTGAAGGAGAGCATACAGAAGTTGGCTCAGGTGCTGAAGAGCGGAAAGAATATTGTCATTTTCCCAGAAGGAAGTCGTACGCACGATGGTGAACTGGGTGACTTCAAGCTTTCGTTCGCCATCTTAAGTAAAGAATTAAATATCCCCATTGTACCCGTCTGTATTAGAGGTGCTTATGATGCCCTACCAAGGCATCGCAAGTATATCTATCCTCGTCATATTGAGGTCCACTATTTGCCGCCGGTAATGCCTACGGCAGATGTTACCTACCAGCAATTGGCTGATAAGGTAAAGCAGGCAATAGCAAGGGTGTTGTAATTTAGAATAGCGAATCCTGCGAGTTGATTTCTTCAAGCGTGAATGCTGAAGAACCGTCGAAACAGTGTGTACAAATCTGTTCCTTGGGAAGGCCTATGGCCTCAATAAGGGTCTCCAGTTTGCTGAACTGCAGCGAATCCAGATTCAGGCGCTTGGCAATCTCTGCAACCATTCTTTTATATTCAGGACTGTCGGTTCGTGTATAGGCCTCCAGATTCTTGTTCTCATCACCTTCAAAGTCCTTAATGATTCTGCGGGTGATAAGTTCAAGGTCGCTCTTGCTGGCGCTAAAGTTGATAAACTTACAGCCGTAAACCAGTGGAGGGCAGGCAATACGCATGTGTACCTCCTTGGCACCCAGTTCATGTAATACCTTAGTATTATCATGGAGTTGTGTACCGCGTACAATACTGTCATCACAGAAAAGAACACGTTTGTCGCGCAGTATGTCGCTATTGGGTATAATCTTCATCTTGGCCACAAGGTTGCGCATATCTTGATTGCTGGGAGTAAAGCTGCGTGGCCAGGTTGGAGTGTATTTGTTGATGGCTCTCATATACGGGCACTTATGGCCTTCTGCGTAACCAACGGCCATACCAATACCGCTGTCGGGGATTCCACAGGCACAATCTACGGGGGTAGTATCTTCTTCGCCCATTCTACGGCCGCACTCATTTCTAACCCATTCTACGTTCTTTCCTTCATAGCAACTGGTGGGGAATCCGTAGTAAACCCACAGGAAGGAGCAGATTTGCATGCGTCTGTTAGGCTTGCGTAACTGTTCCATCTTATCGGCTGAGATGCGAATAATCTCACCGGGACCGACATAGTAAGTTGTTTCAAAGTCTAGATTGGGGAAAGCGGTGTTTTCGCTGGCAACGGCCATAGCACCTTCTTTCTTTCCGACCACAATCGGGGTGCGTCCCCATGAGTCGCGAGCGGCAATAATACCGTTTTCCGTAAGAAGGAGCATCGAGCAGGAACCTTTGATATGGTTGAAGACATTCTCAATACCCGTAACAAAGTCCTTGCCTTTTATAATGAGCAGAGCTATCAACTCCGTTGGATTTATCTTACCCGAAGAGAATTCGCTAAAATGCTGACCTTCGTTAAGCAGCTTCTGGCAGAGGTCCTCCAAATTGTTTATTTTAGCAACAGTAACCAAAGCAAAACGTCCCAAGTGACTGTTCATCAGCATGGGCTGTGCATCTGTGTCACTGATTACACCTATTCCCGACTTGCCTTTGAACTTCTCCAGTTCATCTTCAAAACGAGTTCTGAAATATGTACTCTCCAGATTGTGAATACTACGGAAAAACTCACCTTCTTCACTCAATGTAACCATACCGCCACGTTTGGTTCCCATGTGTGATTGGTAATCTGTTCCGTAAAAAAGGTCTGCCCTGCAGGGCTCCATGGATACTGTCCCGAAAAAACCTCCCATATATGTGCTAGTTGTCTTTTTATCTTACTTAAAAACTGCTGCAAAGGTAATTCATTTTCATTAAATAGCATTGCTATAATGAAGATTTTTTTCCTTGTTTTTTTCTTTTTGTATGAGATGGGGGTTGTTACCTCACAATCTTCTTTCCGTTATGAATGTAAATACCCTTCTTTAGGAATGAAGAATGAAGAGTGAAGAGTGAAGAATTCACCTTTCTGCCACTAAGGTCGTAGGTCCCAGAAGCGAATTTTTCATTTTTCTCTTTTCTCTTTTCATTATTAATTGAGCCGATACCATCGGCGTCTTCTTCCTCATCATTATGATAAGTGCCGTCCTGCCACCTATATACCGGCTTGTGCCTAGCATCTGGGACAGGGAAGGGATCTACACCAAGTGTTTGGTACCATACCATATCGCCGTCTTTCCGGGAACCGTTCAGTTGGTAGCAAAGTGCACCGCTCTTATAGTCTGCTGGATTAGTTTTCTTAACTCCAGTAGGTACCTCAGCATTCCAGTTGGTATAATAGTAGCAGTTATCCTGGAGCAGCAGGCTGTTGTTGCGACAAATCATATCGCTTCCGTTTGTGCTTACATTAAAAGTCCCCATCACCAATGAGTTGGCAATCATGATAGGGGATGAAGCCCAGCCACACACCCCTCCGCAGCAGTCGGTATTCTCGCCATTGATAGAACCGCCGAAGAAGCAGTCCGTTACCTCGGATATTTCGGCGTTTTCGCTGTTCAGACCGATAATGCCACCATGTGTTCCGTCGCCATTTACAGTATTTATGATATCTGTGTAGCTTTGGCATCTCATCAACTGCCCGCCCAACATATTGCTGACAATTCCGCCTGCAAATTTAGCACTCGTTCTGACAGTCCCGAATACAATTAAGTCTTGTATAATGCCACTTACATTGTGGAAGAGACCCGCATAGTCGGCATTGCGTTGCAAATTTATTCTTATGGAGTGTCCTGCTCCGTCGAAAGTTCCTGCGTATGATGTTCCCATGCCAATCATGGTGTTGTAACCTGTAAAATCAATGTCGGCTCCCAGTATTGCACAAGCCGTATTGTCTGCGCTGGCAATGTACTTGGCGTACCACTCTAACTGCTGAGCTGTAGAAAGAACGAAGTAGCCCCTTGCATCTCGGGGCATGGTAGTATCGTCGCAAAGCCCGCACACGGTACAGATACCATCTCTGATAACGTGACTATCTCGTTGGTCGAATTCCTTATTGTTGGTATAGCCCATGCCTGGTGTATAAGGCGTGCCATCGCAATGGACGCGTGAAACGGAATAGACTTCGCCTCTGGAGGAATCCAATGAGGGCAGATTATCAACTCCCAAATGCTGGTACCACAGCGGCTGTTTGCGACTCGCGTTCATTAGATAACATGCTTCGCCCATACATATCTGATCCAGCGTAAAATAGGTAAGGTTACCGTTTCCGTTGGCTGCGCCCCATGTGTCATAGGTATAATTATTAATGGACGAGACGTTGCCTGCGTTTCGGGCTATGATATCACTTCCGTTGGTTGATACCGTAATGTTGCTGCATACCAGACAGTTGCTGATGGTAGTCGAACCTGAAGCCCAGCCAACGATGCCTCCGCAACAGTCGGTATTGGAACCGCTCATGCTGCCGCTTATCAGGCATTCGGAAATATGTGTGTTGCTATTGCTAACAGCTACAATACCTCCGTGGGTGCCGTCGCCGTTCACGGTGCTGGATATCTTGACATCTGCCGTGCATCGTTCTATGCGTGCCTCTTGTGTAGAACCAGCAATGCCTGCAGCAAACTTGGCGCTGGAATGAATGGTTCCCTTTACTGTCAAGTCATGAACATAGCCATCCAAATAGCGAAATAGTGCTGCATATTGCTGAGTGGCATTCATCTTTACGGTTATGGTATGGTGGTTGCCATCGAAAGTGCCTTTGTAATGGACTCCCATTCCAATCATTTCATTCTCATAGGCGGTGAAGTCGATGTCGGCCTGAAGTGTAGCCGAGATGTTTACTCTTCCGCTGTTTACCATATCGGCAAAGTTCTTCAGTTCTTCGGCAGTAGCTATATCATAGTGTTCTTCCTCGCTCTTGTGGGCTTGTGTTCTCTGATCCAAGAAAGGTATGCGTTCACGGATGTATTCGCGCAGGTATTCTACTTCTCCCTCGTATTTTCCTGCAACACGCGGATTCAGATGCTGCACGCTGTTTAGTATAGGCCAGCGTAAGAAGTTCAGGCGCTGACTCTCTTCCAACTCGCGAGCGGTGGAGTCGATGTATGCTATCAGGCTCTCTTCTGTGATGCCCCATTCTTGTCGGGCTGTCTGCCACATGGCGCATAGTGAGTCGCAAAATGCTTCGTCGGTGAAGATGCGCTTGAGCAACGAACGGGAGTTGCCGGCACCGCCACGGGCCAACGAAAGGTATTCGTTATAATCCCGATTGGGGTAGTATCGGCTGTCATTATCGAATGCCAGGTCGAAGTCCCAAACAGTCTCCACTCTTAGTTTGTCCGCTCCACGATCCTTGCTGATGTAGCAACTATGGAAAGCATCGGGGTTCCCTGTCAGTTCTTCGACCAACCAGTAGCGTTGAAGAGTCTTCTCGTCCAGCATCGACCGGAATCCAAGTTCTGGGTCCTTGAAACTTTTGCTGAGAATGCGCATTTCCATCTGGTTGTAGAAATCCTCTATATACTTATGCTGCTCGGTAGTGATGCTGTTCTCGTCGGGCGACTTTATGGTTACAGGTGATCCGAAGCGTGTTCGAAACCACGATGTCTCATTGGGGGCATAGCCGTCCAGTTCCAACAGATAACCGCCTGTCAATGCTTCGCCTTCTATGTCTTCGGGCAGCATCTCGGTAATGTTCACGCGGTCCTTGTCGATTGTTATCTGGTCGGTCAGTTGGTAGCATCCTTTGTATTCGCCATTCACAATTACGTCAACGGGTTTGCTCCAGGGCGTATATGGCATCTTCATTCTGCGTGATACTTCGAAACTGACCAGATTACGCATCAGGCTCTTATCGCCGTAGTTGTTGATGAGTGTCCACTTCCTGGCTTTGGCGGGCGACTTCATGTCGCTGTCCTTGAACATGTGCTTCTTGGTATCCAACTTGATACGATAAGGTTTCTTGGGGAAACTGATGCTGGCATTACCACGCAGGCGAGTGGTTCCTGTTTCTTCCTGTACTTTTGTGCCATTATCATAAATGATTGTAAATGAGCTAACTATCTCATGTACTTTGTCGTAAGGATCTATGTTATCTTGTGTGTTTATAACCACCGTTGGCAGGTTAGTAAGCTGATGGCACTGGCTGTCATCGCCTTCTGATTCGTAGCCGTAGAATTCCAGTTCCGCTATGTTGCAGCGGGCTTCGTTAGGACCCACATAGCGCACATAACGGAAGCCTTTGCTAACGTTCACGTCAGCATGGTCTATCTTTCCAATAGTTCCTTCCTTATCAATAATGTATAGGGGGTAGGAGGTTAGGAAGTTGGGGTCGTTCGAACCTTCAAATAGCCCCAATACCACACGCTGGGGCCCGACGCTTCCGTTTCTTGGGCTCCATCCCACGCGGGTTATAACATGCTGAATGCCCAGGTCAAGTCCTGCCCAAGTCTTGCTTCTCTCCCAACTGGCAAAGTAAGTGTTCAGGTTTCCGTCAAAGGCATCCACAATGGTGTTTTTGGTGGTGCTGGCCTGACTGCTGTTATCATAATCTACGGAGAAAGCCGTTCCTATAACAGTTCCCTTAAGCTTATGGGGAGAGGGGTCATTGTTCTCAGCCCGACAAAACAAGGCAGGGAACAGTATTAATATAATAATGTATAGTCTGACCTTTGGCATTTGGGGAGAAGATTATCCCGTCCCAATTATTCTGTTGTAGCAGGTGCTTCGGTAGCAGGTGCCGGTGCAGGTTCTTGTGGCTGTTGGGGTGGGTTAGGATACAATACCGACTTAACCGTGTTGGCGTTGATGGCACTCAGTACCATCTTTCTTACCTGCATGGGATGTTCTATGCAGTGTACCTGATGGCTGGTGCCGCCACTACCAACCAGTTCCACGCAACCCGTTCCTAACATACGCTGCCAGATGGTCTGGTAGTAGTTCACCGTCTCTATACGCTGAAGGGGGATTTCCGTCATTTTTATATTAAAGATGCCGTCCTTCTGTATAAAGCGAGTGTTGGTAATGGCAAACTCGGAACGTGTGCGTATAACCCTTCCAATTACACCTATTATAATGCCTAATACAGCAACTGCAATTCCCAAGTAAATGTACACATCCTGCTGCTTGTAATAATAGCATGCACCAGCTGCGGCCAAACCGCCTATTACCATAAGCCAACTCCAGAAGATATACTTCCAGATGCTGCTCCAGTGAAGTCTGCCGTTGTACTTAATCTCTTCGCCATTCTCAAGGCTTTTCTTAATGAAGTTTCCCATATCTTTATTATATATTATGTGCAATCATCATGCTGATGAGTGTAATTTCATCGCAAATTTCGGAAGAAATCCTGGATTCTACAAGCATTTTACAGAAAATATCGTTTTCTCTCCATTTACGTACCGTTCTACTGCCTAATGTATATAGGGGGGCTCTCCCTTTTCGCTTTAGGGAAAATCCCCCATAGGTTTAGGAATAATCAGTTTTTCCCCTTATGTAAATGCCGTACATTTGCAATGTCGAAAGAGATAATTAACGGATTTACAAACAGATTAAAACTATACGATTATGAAGCGCAATAACTTTTACATGATGATGATAATGGTAGCCATGATGTGCATGGCAAGTGTTAACGCAAATGCTCAGGGCAGAAGAGGTGGAAGCCGCCAAGGATACCGCATCGAGATGAACGGAGCAGGTCGTCACAACGATATGGGACGTTCACACGATATGGGACGTTTTCGCGATATGGGTCGCCATCACGATATGGTTGCTCATCATCACGGATCTGCACGTCCTCATGTAGTGGTAGAGCATCGTCCAGCCCGTCATATCTATATCGGTGGTCGTTACTTTGATCCTCGCTGGGAAGGTCGCATTCGCTACGAGGGCGGTCGCTGGGGTTACCTCCGTGGTAACGACTGGTACTGGTACGACAGATACTACGAGCCCGACTTCTACTATGGTCATCCTGTAGTACACTTCCACCACTGCCATGTATCTCCCGCAGCAGCAGTTGTTGGTGCAGTAGGTGCAGTTGCTTTAGGAGCTCTTGTTTCAGCTTTAAGTTACTAACATAAAAACAATCATACGCATTTTTTTCATGAAGGGGGGCGGCCGCAAGGTTGCCTTCTTTTTTTTATCGTATTAAATACGGAACCAACACAGAGGGAAAGCATGCCTATTCCTTCACACCAGAGGCCGACACCGTAGCCCAGAAGTGGAGAAGCGGCATAAGCGACTTTAGTGTTATGCTCCGCCAAAGCTATGATGGCAGCAAGTACGACCGTGAGGCCAAGAGTGTAGATGCTACAAATGTCCACATCGACCAACGACACCATCTACGGTCGTTTGGACGTCCAGTTCACTTACGAGCAAGCTATGCAGCAATCGGTAGCCATAAAAGGCGCCAGCACCACTCGCAACAGTGTGCAGCAGATGCTAAAGAATTGGCGCAAGCAGGGATTGGTAACACTGACTGAGGACGGCAAATTCAGAAAGCTATGAAAGGCAGTCATTTAGTCATTAGTCATTTAGTCAAAATGAATTTGGCAAATGATAAGGAGACCTTTGTGCAGCTCTGGCTACGGCTGGAGCACACAAGGCGCCTCTTGGAAGCTCAGCATAAGCGTTTCTGCATCCGTAATGTGCTGAAGAACTGGTTCGGTGCAAAGTGCAATGAAGATTTCATCTGGGAAGTCTGCTTTCAGGCTTCTACCGGCGAGCGAACCTTTACCGGCTGGGACGAGTTGCCTCCACCTATGCACTATCCGCGAAAGAACAGAGAGTTTCTGCGTGCTATGGTATCGGTTAAGTTGAACATCGGGATAAGGAAAGTTCATCTTCCCGCCCTTGATGCCGCTTACAGCATAGCCTTCCCAGACAGTACGCCCATAAATGTGAACAAGAAAAAAGAAACGACGATTTGTTAAATGTTCTTAAAACAGGGATGGGATTTGTAGGTTTTACTACCATCCGTATGTCTTATATTAAAAGGTTATTAAACATTATACACAAAAAAATGAAAAAGATTATCATCGTTACGCTGCTGGCCCTTGTATCAGCATCCAGCCAAGCACAACTTTTGTACAAAATCTCTGGTAACGGACTGAAGGAGCCATCTTACATCGTGGGCACTTATCACCTTGCCAAAATTTCGTTCGTCGACTCCATTCCTGGCATCCGTAAAGTGATGGATGAATGTCAACAGACCTACTGCGAGGTAAGGATGCAGGATATGTTCATTCCTGACAGTTTGGCTATCATTCAGAATGCGCAGCTCATGCCAGAAGGAACGACATTAGATAAAATTCTCTCAGCGGACGAAATGACACGCCTGAATGCCTACATGAAAGATTTGTTGGGCGCAGATATGACAAATCCGATGGTTGCCGAGCAGTTGGGTAAATTTACACCTGGAGCAATAAGTGTACAGTTGCTTCTGGTTCATTACATGAAGAAGGATAAAGGCTTTGATGTCAACAATCAGTTTGACACTTATTTCCAGAAGGAAGCAATTGCCCAAGGAAAGGATATAGGCGGATTGGAAACTATTGCATTTCAGGCTAAGGTGTTATATCAGGGAAAGACATTAGAACGCCAGAAGGAAGGCCTGATGTGCCAAGTGGACAATGCTGAGTTTATCGACAAGATGACTGAAGCCGTTATTCAAGCTTTCTACGCTCAAAACCTTGATGCAATGAAGGCTGCTGCCGACATGAAGATGCACAACGGTTGCGATGCTACGCCTGAAGAGGAAGCCCAACTGATTTACGACCGTAATGCCGACTGGCTGACCAAGATGCCTGCCATCATGAAGCAGAAGGCAACGCTCTTTGCAGTAGGAGCCTTGCATCTGGTTGGCGAGAAAGGTGTTCTGAACCTGCTTCGCCAAGCTGGCTATACAGTAGAAGGGGTTACGGAGTAGACAACGGATAAACTATAAATAGTGAGCTGACCTGACAACGGGTTGGCTCACTGTTTTTTTTTGTTCTATCGTTTGGTGGTCTGCGCATTTATCCATATATTTGCAGCAAAATAAAATATAATAAGGTAATGAAGACAAGAAATGTTGTGGCTGTTGCGCTGATGGCTCTGTTGGCTGGCGCTGCACAAGAGGTAAAGGCTAATGAGGCTATTACACCGCTTTGGCTGAGAGACGTTGTGGTGAGTCCTGACGGGCAGCAGGTTCTCTTTTGCTACAAAGGTGATATTTATAAGGTTGCTGCTGCGGGCGGTACAGCCACCCAGCTGACTACGCAGGACAGCTACGAATGCTCGCCTGTGTGGAGCGCCGACGGCAAGCAGATTGCCTTCGCCAGCGACAGACACGGCAATCTGGATATCTATGTGATGTCAGCCGAAGGCGGTTCAGCAACCCGTCTGACCTATAACAGCACAGCTGAGGTACCCCAGGCTTTCACACAAGACGGCAAATGGGTGCTCTTTGGCGCTAATATCCAAGACCCTGCTGAGAGTGTGATGTTCCCGTCGAGCCGATTGCCTGAATTGTACAAGGTACCAGTGAAAGGAGGCAGAACGTTGCAGGTGTTGGCTTCGCCTGCCGAGATGATTAGCTTCGCCCCAGACGGCAAGAGCTTCTATTACCAAGATCGTAAAGGCTACGAGGATGAGTGGCGCAAACATCATACCTCTTCCATTACACGAGATATATGGTTCTATGATACTGCAAATCAGCAACATACCAACGTGACACAACACGCAGGCGAAGACCGTAATCCCGTAGTAAGTGCCGATGGTAAGACGCTCTACTTCCTGAGCGAACGAAATGGGGGAAGCATGAATGTGTATAGTTGTGCGGCTCAGGCTGGAGCTACCAAAGCTACAGACCCCAAGGCTGTTACCAGCTTTAAGACACACCCCGTTCGTTTCCTGAGTATAGCCAAGAACGGCTTGCTCTGCTATACCTATAACGGAGAAATATATACGCAGCAACCTAACGGAAAGCCTCAGAAACTGAACGTTACGCTTACACGCGACGATGAGCCAGTAATCTCCGACCTGACATTCTCGAGCGGAGCACGCCAGTCGGTAGTCAGCAAGGACGGCAAGCAGATTGCCTTCGTAGTCAGAGGCGAAGTGTTTGTTACCAGCGTGGAATATGCCACCACCCGCAGAATCACTCAGACGGCTGGCGCTGAGGCCGGTGTAGACTTTGCTCCAGACGGAAGAACCATCGTTTACGCCTCGGAACGCAATGGTAACTGGCAACTCTATAGAGCCAGCATAGTAAGGGATGAAGACCTGAATTTTGCTAATGCTACACTTATTAAGGAGGAAAGTGTTTTCCCAGAACTGCCTGAACTGAAACTGGATGGCAAGCCCGACTTTTCTCAGGTGGAACGGCAAAGTCCCAAATACAGTCCTGACGGCAAGAAGTTGGCCTTTATAGAGGACCGCATCAAACTTAAGGTGGTGGACCTGAAGACCAAGAAGGTGACGCAGGTAACAGACGGCAGCAAGTGGTATCGCCAAGACGGTGGATTCGACTATGAATGGAGTCCTGACGGTAAGTGGTTTGTGATAAGCTACATTGCCAACAAGCGTGACCCATATACCGACCAAGGCATCGTAAGTGCTGAAGGCGGCGAGATTCATGCCATCACGCAGAGTGCTTATATAAGCGGAAGACCCCGTTGGGTGATGGACGGCAAGGCAATCCTGTTTGAGAGTGAACGCTACGGTATGCGCAGTCACGCCTCGTGGGGCAGTCAGATGGATGTGTTCCTGGCTTTCCTGACGCAGGATACATACGACCGTTATCGCCTCTCGCCTGAAGATTATGCGTTGCTAAAGGAACTGGAGAAGAAGAACGAAAAGAAGGACGTTAACGTTAACGGGAACGATAACAAAAATAAAGACAAAGACGATAAGAAAAACGTTAACGTTAACGATAACAAAAAGAAGGATGAGAAGAAGGCTGATGCGGATTCTGCCAAGACGTTGAAGATAGAGTTTGAGGGCATAGAGGACCGCATAGTCAGACTTACGCCTAACAGTAGTAATCTGGGTGACGCCATCATAAGCAAGGATGGTGAGAATCTTTACTACTTCTCGGCCTTTGAAGGTTCGCCCGACCTGTGGAAGATGGACCTCCGCAAACACGAGACCAAGTTGCTGAGCAAGGGCGGAAGCGGCATCCTGCAGATGGATAAGGACGGCAATCTGTACTCCCTGGGGAGCAGCATGAAGAAGATAGAGAAGGGCGACAAGACTACCGCTATTACCTACAGTGCCCAAATGAAACTGGACTTGGCCGCTGAGCGCGAATATATGTTTCGCCACATTGCCAAACAAATCAATAAGAAGATTTTCCGTACCGATTACAACGGGTGCGACTGGGACCTGATGGTTCAGAACTACGCTCGCTTCTTGCCTCATATTGCCAACAATTACGACTTTGCAGAAATGCTGAGCGAACTTCTGGGCGAACTGAACGTGAGTCATACGGGCGGCAGATACACTCATTCAGCCAAGGGTGATGCAACTGCCAGTCTGGGTCTGCTGTATGATTTGACAGAAGCTACTGACGGCATGAAGATTACGGCTGTGCTGGAAGACGGCCCGTTCTTTAAGGCCAAAAGCAAAGTGAAGGCTGGCGATGTGATAACAGCCATCAACGGACAATCCATTACCAAGGATACTGATATCTCTCAGCTCCTGAACCAATGCAGGGGCAAAAAGACGCTAGTGAGCCTGAAGGGTAGTGCAGGCACTTGGGATGAAGTGGTGCTGCCTATCAGTCAGTCGGGAGAATCTGATTTGTTATACAAACGTTGGATAAAGAGTCGTGCTGCCGAGGTAGAGCGCCTTTCGAATGGTCGTTTGGGTTATGTACACATCGAGGGCATGAATGATGCCAGCTTCCGCGATGTCTACTCAGATATCTTGGGCAAATACAACCTGAAGGAGGGAATCGTTATAGACACTCGTTACAACGGAGGCGGTCGTCTGCATGAAGATATAGAGATTCTGTTCTCAGGCAAGAAATACTTTACGCAGGTGATTCGCGGCAGAGAGATTTGTGATATGCCCAGCCGACGTTACAACCATCCCAGCATTATGCTACAAAGCGAGAGCAACTACAGCAATGCCCACGGAACTCCTTGGGTGTACAGCCATCAGAAAATAGGCAAGCTGGTGGGAGCACCCGTTCCTGGTACCATGAGCTCTGTGAACTGGGAAACGCTGCAAGACCCCTCGTTGGTATTCGGTGTTCCTGTTATCGGTTATCAGCTGCCCGACGGCTCTTATCTGGAGAATACGCAGTTGGAGCCCGATATATACATCCTTAACCGACCCGAAACGGTTGTCAAGGGAACTGACCTTCAGTTAGAGGCTGCCGTACGCGAGCTATTGAAGGAACTTTAACGGAGGAGCCTTCCTTCGCGATAGACAGTTGGGGCGCACCCTTTCCTTGCCTTGAAGAATTTGGCAAAGGCAATCTGGGAGGTGAACCCCAACTGCTGTGATATCTGCTGGATAGTCTGCGAGGTGGTGGAGAGCAACTGCTCGCACTCCTGAATGAGGTAATCGTCGATTACCTGTTTGGGCGAACGACCACAAACCGTATTTGCAATCTGCGACAAGTATCGAGTAGAAATGGATAACTGCGAGGCGTAGAAGGAAACGTCGTGCGCTGTTGTGTAATGCTGCGAAAGCAACGTCATAAACTGGTTGTAAAGGTTGTGAGGCTGCAACGAACGGGGCTGTGCTGAGGCATACACCACCTGACTGTGCATATAGTTGTGAGCGTTGGTAATGGCTGTAGGCACATCGTCCTCTTGTGCCAATCGTGCTGCAATAGCAGTAGAAAGTGTTCCACCTACGCCATGTCGTTGCCAACCCTCGATATTAACGGATGAGAAGAACTTTTGAACCTCGGGACCAGAGAGCAAGGCATTAATCCGACCCTTGGCAAAGGTTCCTCCTCGCAACAGCACCCACTCGGGGCCCATATCGTGCAGAAGGGAAGCAGCCTCCATCATATCGGCATCTGTGCTGATACGGTGCCCCAGCAGAATTTCAGCATCCGTACATTTTATAATAAGCAGTTTGCAGATGGGGAAGAGGTGCTGACGGTATGCCAGAAGCGAATCGTTGCTCATCAATAACCCTCCATGAGATGCCAGTATCACGGGAGAGCAGACGATATTGTTGCAACCCAGAATCTCCTGGGCAATGGCATGGATGGTTTCGGCATTGTCTATCATTCCCACCTTTATGGCTTGCGGAAGCATCTCCTCATAAACGGCTTTCACCTGACCTAAGACCAAATCGGTGGGCAGTTGGTGAATGCTGATTATACCCATAGAGTTCTGTATGGTAACCGCTGTAATAGCTGTTACGGCATAGCCGCCCAAGTCCTTTATGGTTCGTACATCTGCCTGAATGCCTGCATTCCCTATGCTGTCCGATCCGTTTATGCAAAGTACTGCTCTCATCTGTTCCTTCTTATTTCGACGCAAAGGTAAGGCAAAAAGATTGTTTGCCCAAATAAGTATTCCGATTTCTGCAACATTTCTTCTTTGTAAGGAATGTTTTACCATTTGGGAAGGGATTCTTTTATGGCAAACACACTTGGGCGTACCTTTGCAAAACTTAAATTCAAAATCTATAAATTCAAAATACAAAAATGGAAGATAGAACGCAATTGAACCGCAACCTGGCACAGATGCTGAAGGGCGGAGTAATTATGGATGTAACAACCCCAGAGCAAGCCAAGATAGCCGAAGCAGCCGGTGCCTGTGCTGTAATGGCATTGGAACGTATTCCAGCCGACATTCGTGCCGCTGGTGGTGTAAGCAGAATGAGCGACCCCAAGATGATTAAGGGCATTCAGGAAGCCGTAACCATTCCTGTAATGGCTAAGTGCCGTATAGGACATTTTGCCGAGGCACAGATTCTGGAAGCAATAGAGATTGACTACATAGATGAGAGTGAAGTGCTATCGCCAGCCGATGATGTGTATCATATTGACAAGCGCAAGTTTAAGGTGCCCTTCGTTTGTGGTGCCAAGGACTTAGGCGAGGCATTGCGCAGAATCAATGAGGGTGCTACCATGATTAGAACGAAGGGTGAACCTGGTACAGGAGATATTATTCAGGCCGTTCGCCACATGCGTATGATGCAGAGTGAAATTCGGAAGTTGGTAAGCATGAGTGAGGACGAACTCTATGAGGCTGCTAAGCAATTGCGTGTACCATACGACTTGGTACAGTTTGTGCATGAGAATGGCAAACTGCCCGTTGTGAACTTTGCTGCAGGCGGTGTGGCCACACCAGCAGACGCAGCCCTAATGATGCAGTTAGGTGCTGAAGGCGTGTTTGTGGGTAGCGGAATCTTTAAGAGCGGTGATCCTGCCAAACGTGCACAGGCAATAGTAAAGGCTGTAACCAACTACAACAATCCTAAGATTCTGGCTGAGTTGAGTGAGGATTTAGGCGAGGCAATGGTGGGCATAAACGAGCAGGAGATAGAGTTGCTAATGGCTGAGAGAGGGAAATAAAGTTTAGAGTTGAGTGTTTAGAGTTTAGAGATTTATAGAGAAGTGATTAGGATTGCTATTTTAGCTCTACAGGGCGCGTTTGAGGAACATAGGCAGATGCTGGAACGTTTGGGTGTGGAGAGCGTGCTCATCCGTAACCTGAACGACTGGCAGCAGCCATTTGACGGCCTTATCTTACCAGGTGGTGAGAGTACGGCTATGATGAGGGTGATGAAGGACGAAGCGCTCCTGGAGCCTGTTCGCGAAGCCATTAAGGACGGATTGCCCGTTTTCGGAACCTGTGCAGGAATGATTCTGCTGGACGACAAACATTTGGGTTGCATGGACATTTCCGTAAAGCGAAATGCCTATGGCAGACAGTTGGGGAGCTTTCAGAAAACCCATAATATAAAAGGTATAGGAGATGTTCCTATGGTCTTTATCCGTGCTCCGTATATAGAGCGCTATGGGAATGGGGTAGAGGTGCTCTCTGTATTAGACGGTCATGTGGTGGCTGCAAAACAAGGTAAAATGCTGGCTTGCTCTTTCCATCCAGAACTGACGGAAGATACCAGCATTCACCGATATTGGCTTTCCTTTATAAACGTGAAGCATTGAAAGCCACTCCCAAGTGGGTGATGATATCTGAGGGAAGCAGCGACTCCATACTGTTTCCGTCGGCAAGAGCCAGGTCGGCTGCTAAGGCGTGAATCCATACACCTATAACGGCTGCCTGCTCTGCTGTATAATGCTGTGCCATCAATGCCAGAAT
This sequence comes from Bacteroidaceae bacterium, assembly GCA_017445925.1. GTDB lineage: Bacteria > Bacteroidota > Bacteroidia > Bacteroidales > Bacteroidaceae > Physcousia. The sequence goes on from JAFSRW010000084.1 coordinate 38,337, forward strand.
AATACCCGTTAACACATCGCCTGAACCACCTACAGCCATCCCTGCGTTTCCGTGCAGCGTGTTCTCGTAAACCAGAACCTCACCATCTTTTGGCACATAGATATGGGTATGATGCCCCTTCAGCACCACAACTACACCATACTTTTCTGCCATTTCCTGAGGTTCTAAACCAAAGCGTTTCATCTCGCCAGGATGTGGCGTAAAGATACTTCCCTTGGGTACCTGAGGCAACCAATGCTGGTTGTAAGCAAGAATATTCAGTGCATCGGCATCGAATAGCATAGGGGTTTTAGGATAATTAATCATCAGGCTGTGCAAAGCCCAATGGGTTTGTATGTGCTGATTAATGCCAGGGCCGATTCCTACGACATCTGTATATAGGGGAATCTCTATGATAGTATGGTGTGTGTAATGCTCGTCGGCAATACATTTGGCTTCTGGAACGCTTTGCTGCAGGATGCTGTATCCACATTCTGGTACGTGAACGGTGAGCAAGCCTACGCCACTTCGCATACAGGCACGGGCAGACAGAATGGCGGCACCTATCATACCAACACTTCCAGCTACGAGAGAAGCACGACCGTAATCACCCTTATGACTGAAGGGATCTCGTGTCTTCAACCAACAGGAAATGAGTGTTTCTGTTATGGGTAACATTCTCGTCATTCTTTCTTTTGAATACAAAAGTAAGGTTTTTTTGTAAAATATACAAGATATCGTATAATAAGTTTGGCTGTTTAGGATAAAATACTTACTTTTGTGTATCTTAAATTAACGATGTAGTGAAAAAGCTTATTGCCATATTGATAGCAATGTTTTTGTACCAGGCAGGATTGTCGGGGCAAGTGCTTTTTCCGTGTACCCAAACATTACAGAACCCTTATGGCGTTTGTACACACGTTACACGACAGGGTTGGGACTATGAAATTCGCGACCGCGAGCTGGATATGCTGCAAGAAGCTGGAGTTGGGTGGTTCCGTTCCGATTTGGACTTCGGCACAGTCTTTTCAGGTAGTCCTTTAAGATTTTCTCCAAGAGTCTTTGACAATGTCTTGAACAGTGCAGAAGAGAGGGAACTTCAGATGTTGGGGATTCTGACTTGGTTGGGTAATTATCCGTGGGATGACCCTAATTATGCTACCTATATTGACACATTGGCATTCCACTTTAATGGAAGAATCAGATACTGGGAGATGCTTAATGAAGTTAATTTTATGCGTGGTGTCAGAAACTTGCCTGAGCAATATGTGAAGAGCCTTCAGTTGGTATATGATCACCTTAAAGACCGAAGCCCACAGAATCAAGTAGTGCTCAGCGGACTGGCAGAGATGCAAAGTAACTTCTTTGAGGAACTGTGCAAACTTAAAGCACAAGACTACTACGATGTAATGAATTTTCATTCGTACTTCAGCCCGGAGGAATTAATTCCTTGTATGGAAAAGATAGCCAGACTGATGGAGCATTACGACTTCCGTAAACCAGTCTGGTTGACAGAATGCGGCATGAGTACCTGCGATGAAAAAGAGACGTCTGACGGGTTTTACACAGATTTCCTTCCGGCCGCACTGAAACGTCTTGGCATTTATGAACAACAGGTTACGATAGGGTATTTGCGAGACAGAATAACGGGCTACAGGACATTGAATGATGCACAGGTGGAAACTTATCTGAAACCAAAGGCAAGAAATGTAGTTGCTGTGGATTTTCTGCATCTTAGAGGCCTTAGCCCATCGCGTGTTCCCGTGTTGATAGCCACTACCGATGAATACTTCCCACTTGACTATTTCCCATTACTTGTAGATTATGTAAAACGAGGTGGAACTATTGTATTGGCGCAAGGCATGCCGTTTTATTACAATTCTTCGCTGCCCTCAAAGGCATGGTTTGAGTTACATGTGCTACGCACAAAATTATACCCTATACTGCACATGTCGCCATTAAAAAAACGCTTCGACCCCATTACCAATGAGTCGCTGGGTGACGTGCCTGCGTTTGTGGACCGCTGTGCTGATGCCGATTTTGAATACGTATTCCCCATAACAGCCGCTCATCCAGGCCGTTACCTTAGTGATGAAGCCTTGCATCCTGGCGATTCCTTAATAACCTTGATATCTGCTGGTACTGAGCGTATAAAAGGTGCTGTGGCAGGTATATATAAACTAAACTCCGACGACCTGTCCGGCAACATTGTTTTCCAGACCAGAATGTACGCACATCCCATTCCTGACAAGGAAGATGAGCAGGCGCGCAGGGTAGCTCGCATTTACCTGCTGGCTTTTTCATACGGGATAGATAGAGTGTTCTGGTACAACTTCCGATCGAAGGAGACAGATATGAGTGAGAAAGAGGATTGCTTCGGATTTATTCATGCCGATTTTTCCGACAAGCCGTCGATGCGTGCCTATCGTACGCTAACAAGGTTCTGCCCCGATGGAAGCACACGCCCGACATTGAAAAGTAATGACAATATTTTTCGCGCACAATGGGTAACGCCAGACAAGCATGTGGTACGTGCTATATGGTCGCCCTATCAGGATTTAAGTTACTCCTACAAAATTTCTCCAAAAGCTACTGTCTACAATCATTTAGGTGAGATTGTACGGTGCACCGACAACAAACTTATGCTTTCAGATGCTGTTCTTTTTATCGTTGAATAAGGGGAGTTTTATGTGAGTTGGGAGTAATAACTTTAGTTATTTTTGAAATTTAGCTAACCAAAATTGTTGATAATCCGATAAATTGTTGTACCTTTGCACACGATTTTAGAAAGAATAAGATTTAAAGGTACTTTAACGAAGGATTATAATGGGTGAAATTAGAGTTGTCAAAGTTGAAAATTCCAGGCAGATGAATGCTTTTGTTCAGTTGCCTGAGAGATTATATGCAGGCAACCAGTATTATGTCCCAGACCTGGATAGCGATATCCGCGACATGTTCAATCCTCAGAAAAATACTGCTCTTAAATATGCTGACATACAGGCTTTTTTAGCCTACAAAGGAGATAAGGTAGTTGGCCGTATCGCCGGAATCATCAACAGAAATGCCAATGAACGCTGGAAGAAAAGTTGTGTACGCTTTGGACTTATTGAGTTCGAGGACGACATTGCTATTTCAGATGCACTATTGAAAGCTGTTGAACAGTGGGGCGCTGAACGCGGAATGACCGAGATTCAAGGCCCAATGGGGATTATAGACTTCGATAAAGAAGGTATGCTGATGGAGGATTTCGACCTCATGGGCAGCATGATAGATATCTACAACCCACCTTATTATCCCCAGCACATGGAGCGACTGGGTTATAAGAAGGAAGTAGACTGGTTACAGGTGCGAGTAGAAATACCCAAGGAGGTTCCTGCCAAATATGCCCGAGTTTCCAATTTGGCAAAGGAAATGTTTGGTCTGAAAGTTAGAAAGTTAAGTCGTAAGGAGATTCTGGGTGAACAGGGCCAGCGTGTATTTCGTTTGATGAACGAAGCCTATGCGCCCATCTTCGGATATAGCGATTTGACAGAAGAGATGGTTACCGACCTGATAAAGAAGTATATTCCCATCCTTGACCCCGAACTCATCACAACGGTAGAGAACGAAAAGGGAGAGATGGTATGTGCCGCTGTAACAGCGGGAGCCCTTTCGCATACACTTCGCAAATCAAACGGCAAGTTGCTTCCTTTTGGCTGGGTACATTTCCTGAAGACGCTGCTCTTCAAAAACGAGGATACAGTTAATATGATGCTCATTGCTGTACGTCCCGATATGCAGGGCTTAGGTGTGAATGCGCTGATATTTGATGACCTTATTCCTATCTACAACCGCAAGGGTTATAAGTATGCTGAGACTGGTCCTCAGCTGGAGGATAACGTAAAGGAACTCTCGCAGTGGAAGCCTTTGAATCCCAAAATACAGAAACGTAGGAGATGTTGGATTAAAACAATAGAATAACAATAATCAGAAGAATAAATTAGAATTATGAATAGAGTTGTAATAACAGGTATGGGCATATGGTCCTGTCTGGGACAGACATTGGACGATGTACGTGATGCACTGTACCAGGGAAAGAGTGGTATCATCTTTAGCCAAGAAAGAAAGGACGCAGGATTCCGTTCCGCATTGTGCGCAGATGTGCCAGCTGTTGAAATTAAGAAACTTTTAGCACGCAACGTTCGCCAATTTATGCCAGAGGAAGCTCAGTATGCTTATGTAGCAACGCTTCAGGCTTTGGAAAACGCCAAGATAGATCAGGACTTTCTGGATGCTCATGAGGTAGGTATTATCTACGGCAACGACTCCGTTGCTGAGAGTACCATGATTGCATTGGACAAGTTCCGCGAGTTTAAGGATACTGCTGCCTGCGGTAGCGGTGCCATCTTCCAGAGTATGAACAGTACCGTAACCATGAATTTGGCTTGTCTGTTCAAGTTACGTGGTATCAACCTGACTTCATCTGCCGCTTGCGCTTCCAGCTCTTTAGCTATTGGTAATGCCTATCTGCTTATCAAGGAAGGTCTGCAGGATTGTGTTATCTGCGGTGGTGCTCAAGAGGCTAATATGTACTGTGTTGCCAGCTTCGATGGTATTCAGGCATTCTCAACACGTGAGGATGAACCGACTAAGGCTTGTCGTCCTTTCGACCGCGACCGTGATGGTTTAGTGCCAGGTGGTGGTGCTGCAACCCTGATTCTGGAAAGCTACGAACATGCTGTTAAGCGTGGTGCACCCATCATTGCCGAGATAGTAGGGTGGGGTTTCAGCGGTAACGGTGACCATATTTCTACTCCCAATGTGGCTGGTCCTGCCCGTTCTTTGGAGTTAGCTCTCAAGAATGGCGGCATAGACCCACGTATGATAGGTTATGTAAATGCTCACGCTACCAGTACTCATGCTGGTGATGGTAGAGAGGCCATGGCCATTGCCCAGTGTTTTGGCGACTACCAAGTCCCCGTTACAAGTACTAAGAGCCAAACAGGACATGAAATGTGGATGGCTGGTGCCAGCGAGTGTATCTATTCTGTACTGATGATGAAGAACGGCTTCATTGCCGGTAGCTTGAACTTCGAAAATCCTGATGAGGAGACTGCCTGCGTGAATGTCATTCCTCAGACCATCGAGACGGGCTTCGATATGTTCCTCAGCAACAGTTTCGGTTTTGGCGGAACAAACAGTACACTAATTGTAAAAGATTTCAAAGGATAAACAAAAGAGAGAATAATTTTTTTTATTTCATTTTTACAAATAACTATTTAAGATCATGACAAGAGAAGAAATCATTGAGAAGACAATCGAGACTTTGACAGACGAGTTTGACGTAAACGAGGAAGAAATCGTAGAGGACGCTCCTATTTACCAGACCCTGCATCTCGACAGCCTGAGTCTTGTTGACCTGGTAGCTGTTGTACAGTACACCTTTAAGGTTAAGATTCCTGCAGAGGATCTGCCCAATGTAAAGACTTTTGGTAATCTTTACGATTACATTGAGAGCCACATGGCTTAATCTGACGCATGACAGATATCAAAAAACTCATACCTCAGCGCTCGCCAATCATGATGGTTGACGAGTTGCTTGAGGTTCATGATGATGTCGCTCGTTGCAGTCTTACCATCAGGGAGGATAACTTCTTCCTCGAGCCAGACGGTGCTATAGCAGAACCGGGTGTAATAGAACATATTGCACAGTCGGCCTCTGCTTTTGCCGGTTATAGTGCTATACAAGCCGGCGCAACAGAACCGCCCGTTGGGTATATTGGCGAGGTGAAACGTTTCAGACTGAACCGTAGGCCGCGTAAAGCCGAAACATTAGTTACTACCATTACAATGGGGCCCACCGTTGGTGGTGTTACCATTATTACAGGCGAGACAGTCTCTGGCGAGGAGACTATTGCTACTACTCAAATGAAGATTTATGTTGCTGGAGAATAAATATTACAAGGTTTTACGCGCGCGCAAGGAAGGCGAAGGAAGAGCAGTTTACCATGTGGCTATTCTGCCTAACTGTAACGTGTATGAGGGACATTTCCCAGGTAATCCTGTCTGTCCTGGAGTTTGTAATATCCAGACTATAAAGGAATGTGCTTCATTGTTAGTTGGTAAAGAGTTGCGTATCTTGTCCATCAAACAATGCTTGCTCACAGCCATTGCAACTCCAACGGTTTGTCCCGAGGTAGATGTAGAGGTTGAGGTAAGTGAATCAGACGGAAAGTATTCTATTGTTGCCACCATCTCCGACGAGAAACGGCAGTATATGGCCTTCAAAGGTGAAGGTGTATGACGTTATAATCATAGGAAGCGGTCTGGGTGGTTTGGTTTGTGCCAATCTGCTCAGCAAGAAAGGAATGAGAGTGCTCGTTCTGGAGCGCCAGCATCAGCCTGGAGGCTGTTTGCAAAGCTACCGACGAGGCGGTATGATGTACGATACAGGTCTTCACTATGTAGGTGGTTTGGCAGAAGGACAGCCTTTGCATGATATATTTAAGGAGTTGGACCTCTTGTCACTTCCATGGCAACGTTTGGATGCTGACGGTTTTGACCGCATAATGATTGCCGACCGCGAGTTCCGCTTTGCTGAAGGATACGACAATTTCCTTGAGACGCTGGCCAAAGATTTCCCTGAGGAGCGTGAAAGCTTGCAGCGTTACATTCAGTTGATGCAATGTACCGACGAGGTTTGGATGCAGCAGACAAATGCCTATGACTATCTCCGCAGCATCATCCGTAATCCTTTACTACTGAGTGTGTTAAGCGGTGCTTGTCTAAAAATGGAGCTAAAGCGCGATACCCTTCCTCTCTTTACTTACGTTCATGGGAATGCGCCCTTTATACAAAGTAGTTGGCGACTGAAAGGTGACGGTAACATGATTGTCCGTAAACTCACAGACAACTTTACCCGTCTGGGTGGAAAACTAATCTGTGATGCTGAGGTAGAAGAATTAGTAGAAGAACAGGGTGCCATCCGCAAAGCTGTTTGCAAGAACGGTCAGGCGTATCAGGCACGTTATTTCATCAGCGACGCTCATCCTTCCGTAACTCTCTCTCTAGTAAAAGAAAGTCAGTTGATTAAGAAGGTGTATCGTCGCAGAATTGACAATTTGGAAAATACAAATGGAATGTTTACTGCTCAGTTGTTGCTGAAGCCGGGTATGGTTCCATATTTTAACTATAACGAGTTCTTGTATGATGGACTCGAAGCGTGGGACGGACGCGGTTATATGGTAAGTTGCCGTGTTCCTGAAGACGGCTCTACTTATGCCCGTCAGATAGATATTCTCACGCCAATGAATATAAGCGAATGCGCAGCGTGGACGGATAGCTTGCCCATGCGTCGTGGTGAGGAATACTTGCAGTTCAAGGCACAGAAGGCACAGAAGTGCGTAGCTGTAGCAGAACGATTCCTGCCTAATCTGCATGACTATGTGCTGGAGATACATACCAGTACTCCGCTTACGTATCGCGATTACAACCTGTCGCCCGACGGCAGTGCTTATGGAATACGAAAGGATGCAGCGGCTCCGCTCCTAACAGTTCTCTCGCCCCGCACCAGTATTCCCAATTTATTACTAACCGGTCAGAGCCTTATGTTGCATGGACTTCACGGCGTTACAATGACCGCAATGTATACAACAAAAGAAATTACAGAATAAAAGATTGAAGGATATATGAAACGTCAGATAATACTCTTTATGCTTCTTTTAGGATTGGCTGTCCCATCCTATGCTCAGATGGTTTATGGAAGGATCTTTGATTCATTAGATGACGAACCACTTGAAGGAGCACAGGTTTGGTATAAAGACCGCCCTACTGGGAAGATAGTTGCAAACGAAAACGGTTATTACAAAATACGTTTTCGTCCTGGCACTTTGGTGTTTCACTATTTTGGCTATAAGGATGTAGAAGTAGTTGTTAAGAAAGCACGCTCACTTGACATAAAACTTTCTATGAACGCCAGTGATATGGGGACCGTTACAGTCAAGGCAGAGAAAAAGAAGTATGTCCGCAAGGGTAATCCTGCCGTAGAACTGATGCAGAAGGTGATAGATGCCCGTAAGAGTGCCGATATCCACGATGCCGAATATGCCAGTTTCGATAGATACGTTAGCACCACAATGGCTATTAACGATGTGGATACTACCACGCTTGACGATGAGAATTATAAGAAGGCGAATCTCTCTGCCGAGTATGCCGAATATTGTCCCGCAACGGGTAAGATGATTCTTCCTATCAGCTTCGAGGAACGTATTACCAAGGAGTATTATCGTAAGTCTGGCGACCGACGCAAGAGCATTGTCTTGGGCGAAAATAAAGAGAGTTTGCTTGACCTCTTGTCGGCAACAGACTTTGTAGAAAGCAAGATAAAAGACAATCTGGTGGATGTTGATATCTATAAAGACCAGACCGTTATTTTCCAACATAACTTCATCAGTCCTATCGGAGGTGCAGCTGCTCTTCGTTTTTACCACTATGCCATTGCCGATACGGTAGATTGCGACGGCGACTCATGTATCATCGTTAACTTTCAGCCCGCCAATAAGCAGGATTTTGGTTGGAATGGTGACCTCTACGTCATGAACGACAGCACCTACCGCATTAAGCGAGCCCGTATGGGTATGCCCATGGGCAACAGTGTGAACTTTGTCCGACACCTTTCGTTGGATCAGGAGTTCCAGAGTCTGCCTGGCGGACAGCAGTTCTGCACCAGTAACCGTATGATTATGCAGATGGTGCTTACCGATAAGATTAACAAGTTGCACGTTGATCATTTTGCACGTTACACCAATATCAGCAACGAGCCTTTCCCAGATGAATATGTCAGTTTCGCTGGCGACGAGAAGGTTGAGAAGGGAGCCAAACATCGCGACAAAGTCTTCTGGGCTCAATATCGCCCCGATACGCTCTCGCACGGTCAGCAGCATATTGCCGAGCTGAAACGTCGGTTCACAGACCAGCCTATTGTGCGTGGCGTGCTGTATGCTGCTAAGGTATTCCTCGACAACTACCTCGAGACCAGCGTCGACCCCAACCGGCCAAGTAAGGTGGACATCGGTCCCTTCTTCTCTACTTTCGGTAGTAACTGGGTAGAAGGTTTCCGTCTGCGTTTGGGTGCTCAGACCACTGGAGCTTTCAACAAGCACTGGTTCCTCGGCGGATGGATAAAATACGGATTCAAGGACCATAAGGTAAAAGGTGAGACCCGGATTGCCTATTCGTTCAACGAGAAGGAGAAAGACCTCATAGCTTATCCCCGTAAGGATATTTCCTTCAGCTATACCCGCGATATCCAGAGTCCCTCAGATAAGTTCCTGCAATACGATAAGGATAATACCTTTATGTCTTTTGCCTGGCACAAGACCCGCTTGCAAAGTTACTTCGAGCGTTATCGTGTTGAGGCCGTCTTTGAGTATGAGTATGGCCTGGCCTTGAATGCGCGTTTCAACCGCGAGTGGAACACAGGAGCCGGCGACCTCTATTTCCTTACCAACAAGGAATGGTATAATATTGAAAATTCCATCCAGAACGGCCGTCTAATGCCCACAGATGTGGAATCCAATACCGTCACTTATACCGAGTTCAGCTTTGGTGCTTCCTATCAGCCCGGTCTTAAGGTGCTGAATACACGTACCAAGCGTTACCTTTCTAACCTCGAGGCTCCCAAGATTGCCTTTCAGCACACCGTAGGTATTAAGGGCTTCTTAGGTGGCGATTATAACTATAACATGACCGAGTTCATGTTCAGCAAACGTTTTTGGCTGAACTCATGGGGTAGTATCGACGGCAACATCCACGCTTCATTCCAGTGGAACAGGGTTCCATTCCCTCTGCTCGTAATTCCAGAGGCTAACCTCAGTTACATCCGCAGTCGTAACACCTTTAACCTTGTGGGCAATATGGAGTTCCTGCATGACCGTGCTGTAACCACCATGTGGCGCTGGGACCTCAACGGAAAGCTCTTCAACCGCATTCCTCTGTTCAGGAAACTCAAGTGGCGCGAGTCTTTGGCGCTTAATTGCATGTGGGGATACCTCACCGATAAGAACAACCCCTTGATTGAAGCCAATCGTAACGATGATTTCCTCTACCGTTTCCCCGGCGAGTGGAAGCATCACTATGAGGGTTCTGTTCTGCGCAACCAATACGTAAACTACACCGAGCCAATGAACAGCTGGAAGCCATATATCGAGGCAGCCGTAGGTATTCACAACATCCTTAAATTCCTCTCCTTCGAGTACACCCATCGTTTCACCTATATCAAAGACGACACCCAGAAGTGGGGCTTCCGCTTCTACTTCGAAGCAAGCTTCTAAATAAATGAAGAGTGAAGAATGAGATTTAAAAAAACCTAAAATAAAACTTGTGTGCCCGACAATTCTGTCATCGGGATAAAGTAAACAATAAACGGTAAACAGTAAACAAAAAAATATGAAGTACGCATTAGTAACAGGAGCAAGTCGCGGTTTGGGTCGCGCCATTGCTGTCCGCTTAGCCCAGATGGGTTATAATATTCTTATCAATTACGCTGGTAATACCGCTGCAGCCGAGGAGACGCTGCGCCTCGTTCGCGAGGCAGGTACCGATGGTGAGTTGTGGTGCTTCGATGTGGCTGACCGTGAAAAGGCAACTGCTACTATTCAGGCTTGGCAAGAGGCTCATCAAGACAATGATGAGTACATTGAGGTCTGCGTTAACAATGCCGGCATTCGACGTGATGGTGTTATGGCCCTCATGCCTTTCGAGGACTACACTCGCGTTATAGATATCACCCTGCAGGGCTTCTTTAACGTTACCCAGCCCCTGCTGCCCGCTATGCAGTTCCACAAGTTTGGTCGTATCATCAATATGGCCAGCGTAAGCGGTATAAAGGGTTTGCCCGGTCAGACCAACTACTCAGCTGCCAAGGGTGGAATCATTGCAGCCACCAAGGCTTTGGCTCAGGAAGTTGCCAAGAAGAACGTCACTGTTAATGCCCTGGCTCCTGGCTTTATTAAGACCGATATGGTAGAGGGCTTAGACGAATCCACACTCAAGAAGACCATTCCTGCTGGTCGTTTCGGCCAACCCGAAGAGGTTGCCGAAGCCGTAGCCTTCCTGGTATCTCCCATGGCAGGATATGTTACGGGTAACGTTATCTCCATTAACGGAGGACTTTATACTTGACAAGGGTTAAAGGTAAAAAGGTTAAAAAGTTGCAAATGCTCATTAACTTAAAAACATGAAAAGGGGATTAATATTTTTCATTCTTTCATTTTTCATTCTTTCATATTCTTGTGCTGCAGAAAGGCTGTTTGTTTTCGAGCGCAGCACCAACAAGAACTATATCTGCTACGATATAAATCTTAAGGATGGAAAGCTGGACCTCAAGAACCCTGTGCATGCCTATTGGATAAGGGCCGAAGAGGGTGGGGAGAAGAAGGAGCTCTCTTACCTGCAGTTCACCTTTGCCTTCGGCTATAAGGTCGATAGTAAGAAGGACAACGAGGTTACCATTCACCTCACTCCCTACAAGAACCTGCCCATACGAATCTGCAAGCGCGCCGGTAAGTGGATAGCCCTTGTCACCATGGAGGGGCAAGAGATGGTGGTTACAAAGTTCTTTGCACAGATGAAGGGCGATACACTTACCTGTCTGTACGTAGATGTAACGGGCGTTTCCAACGGCAAGACCGTGACCAAGCGCATCAATAATAAGAAATGAAGAAAGAATTAACTGATATTTGCCAGATTCGCGTTAAGTTTAGTGAGATGGATGCCATGTTGCGCGTATGGCACGGAAACTACGTCAAGTATTTCGAGGACGGCCGTGAATCTTTCGGTCGTCATTATCCTGGCATAGGTTACGAGGTTATGCTTGATGCCAACATTCCTGCTCCAGTATACGATGTGCATGTGCGCCATTTAGCCCCCATGGGTATGAATGATGTAGCCGAGATACACACCACCTACGTCCGCAAACCTGGTGCCCGTTTGGATTTCAAATACCAGATATTTCGTCAGTCCGATGGTATCCTCTGCTGCGAAGGCACCACCACCCAGCTTTTTATAGATCCACAAGGACAACTCATGATAGAAGAACCCCAGTATTTCACTGATTGGAAGAAGAAATACCTCTGATATATAACGCAAATTTATCCTTTTGTTGAGGAGAGTTTAGAAATGCTATTTGCCGAAAAGGTTATTTGCAGTTCCCTGTAGGTGCTGACGGTTCGTCAAATACTTGATGGATGAGTTGCTCGAACTCTTTGTATGCAAAAGTGTCGTGTAACTCGCTAAGAGATTCTGCCAATCCTCGGTAGTGCCACTCGTGATCTTTGCGCTCTTTAGAGTGAAAAAGGTTCCAGAGATTATCACCCTGCATGGTATAGTCGCGTGCAATAGCTCGCATGTTGGAAAGCTTGTCACCTAAAGCAACAATCTTTGTATCGTGAGAGGCTGTGGCTAGACGATCAATAGCAGCCTGCTTCCGAGCTCGCCAGTTTTCAATATCATCTTTGCTCTCATGGGGATTGTCGCTCTCTGCAGCAACAATAGACGCAATGCGGTCACCGAACTCATTGCGAATCTGTTCCACGGTAACGTCGGTATCTTCTACTGTGTCATGCAGGATAGCGGCGGACAGCAATTCCTGATCGGACGTCATTGTGGCTACAATTTCTACGGCTTCCATGGGATGAACGATGTAGGGGAACCCCTTTTTGCGACGCTCAGTTCCCGAATGGGCGTGAAGAGCAAACATAATGGCGCGGTCTAAAAGTTCTGTATTTAAAGGATTATTTGCCATTGTCTGTTGGATTAGAATTTGGTTGCATAAAGGGTAATGTTTTTGCTTGTCCAAGCATGAGGTCGGCGAGGAGGCCGTTGGAATCAGATTCACCATTTATAGTGTCGTATATGGCTTTCAGACCATCTCGGCCACCTCCATTTTTCAATACATATACTAGACATAGATATTGTAGAGCGGCGCTGGAAGAGAGAATGTCAATGTCGGTTATGGCCAACTGTGAGAGAGCCAATTGGTGTGCATCATCGCTATTTTCATCAACGAAACGCTGTACATCTCCAAGGGTCTCCATTCCAAAAGATTCGAGTACAGGAAGGAATGGCATCATAGAAACGGGATATATCTCGGCCTGATTGACAGCAGCAATACGACGGTTTAGATGGTCGAATGGAAGAAGTCCCAGGAAGCTGCGAAACGTATCGGCTGACAAGGGCACTTCGTCTAAGTGTCCATTCTTTACCAATGCCTGAATCTGGCGTCGGTAGTCGTTGAGTACCATACGAAGACGGCTGAATTCGTCATCAATGAGTTCCAGCATACCAGCCAGTCGGCTAAATTGTCGCATGTACTCTCGAGGAATTACTATATTGCTCTTATAGCCTGTGTCATGCTCAATGGTCGACCATACATGTTGTAGTGCTGTACGCATCTGTAGTTCGAAACGCATGCCACCTGTCTTAAGCCGACAGATATAGTGTAATGAGTTGTAACCAAAGGAATCCAAATCGTGCGATTTGCGTTTATCCACGCTTTCTTGCCAGTCAACGTCGAAGATCCGTTTTGCTATAACCGCAACCTTATCCACCTCATCGGTGTAGAAGGTAATGACACGCAGTCCCACAAGGTCGGTCACATCATCAATGCTCTTGTATTTAGCACCTTTCAGTTCCAGTTTCCCTGCCAGTGAATGTTCTGTTTTTACACGTTGCTCAATAGCTGTAACGTATATGCCTTGCTCTTTGATGGCTCGGTGTAATTGTTCATAGGCCTCTTGGGCCAATTCTTCAATCGTGGGACGCAACTCGTGGTACTGACGTAGCAGCGTTTCACCATGTGAGTCTAGTTTCACTTGGTTATCCATACTTGCTTTAGATTACTTGAACTCAAAGAGGTTGACGAAACCCGTCATAGCAAATACGGCGCGGATATCGTTGGAAATCCCTCTTATGTAAACGTGGTCACCCTTGGGTTTGGCACTCTTCAAGATGCTAAGGAATATGCGCAAACCTGCCGATGAGATATATTCTAACTTTGAACAATCGAGTATTATATCGTGACCGGAACTTTCCTTCAGGGGTGCAACGTCGGCCTCCACCCTTGGTGCTGAAGCCGTATCAAGGCGCCCCTCAAAATACATCACTAAATCATTGTTTTCTTCTTTTAATACAGTATTCATACTATTTATATTTGATTGTTTATTTTGTTTTTAATTAATTTTCTTTAAACTTTACCTTATTATAAATACAATGGATAAATAATGTTTACTACGATTAATGCAATGGTAAGCAGCACAATGTGCATACAGATGCCAAGGCGAGCAAAGTCGGTAAACCGGAACGAGCCAGGGCCGTAGATAAGCATGTGAGTACCGCTTCCTATGGGTGAGGCAAAACTAATAGACACACTAAGCATAAGCGAAATAACAAATGGCACAGGGTTGCATCCCAGCATCTCCGCTTGCTGATACATAATTGGAAAGAAGATTGCCGTAGCACCCATGTCACTGACCAACTCACTTACCAAAGAAGCCAACAAGCACATCACGGTCATAACAACATAAGGATTGCTTCCGCAGAGATGAAGTACATTGCCAGCAATGCTATCAGCAATACCCGTCTTGGTGATAGCAGTCGAGAAAACCACAGTAACACCCAGCACAATAAGTAACTCCCACTCAATGTACTTGGCAACACCTGTCATACGGCAGCAGCCAAAAAGAATCATCAATCCTGCAGCCAGCATGGTAGCAGCCATAAGTGGTATTAGATGGAATGATGAAACAACGAACATCATTACAAAGATAATGGTAGAGGTTATAGTCTTTGGTCCCAGTTGAGGAACAAAATGACTGTCGAAGAATGTGAGAGAGCGACGGTTGTCTCGCTCAAACTGCTCTTCGCCTTTGGGTGGACATTCTAATAGCAATGTATCACCAGCTTCTAAAAGTATTTCACGAGGCTGTCCTTTTACGCGGCTTCCCTGACGAGCTACAGCAATAAGAGCTACATTATTTTTCTCTTCAAAATCGCTATTTGCCATAGAACTTCCAATAAGGTCGCTACCGAATGTAACATAGGCCGTTCGCATACGGCGTTTGGTGTCGATATCATTAATGCTCCACACATGGTGGTCTGCAGCAGCCAGACCATGGGTTCGCTTCAATTCAAGAATCTCATTTATCTGTCCAGCATAAATAAGGCGGTCGCCGCCAAGAATCCACTCGTCTTTAGGTACGGGCGAAATAATTTCTCGGTCAAAACGCACTATCTCTACCAGAGAGCCACCCTTTACGTTGTATAAGCCTGCATCGACAACTGTCTCGCCAACTGCGGGGTTGTCTGTGGGTACCAGCAGTTCAACGGTGTAGTCGCTTGTGGTCTCAAACGACTGATCGGCAGACTCACGTGGGGGTATGAAGTGTTGCAGCATCATAACCATTAATATACCCACTACAGTAAGGATTAAACCAGGTATCAGTGGTTCAAACAAGTTTAATTGTTGCCCGGTTTCATTAAAATAGAGACCTGCAATTATTAGGTTCGAGGAGTCGCCCAGCAACGTACACATACCACCCAAAGTTGCACCATAGCTCAATGGGAGGAGGAGCTTAGAGGGAGCGATATTTAGCTTACGGGCCCAGATCTTTACAATATCAATAAACATGACCACCACGTTAGTGGAGTTCAAGAAGGCTGCCAAAAGGCTGGTTGGAATCATCAAGCGTAGCAAAGCATGTTTATAGTTCTTTGGGTCGCCAAGCACTTTCTTAGAGAGTAAGTAAAGTACCCCAGTATGCAGGAGTCCTGCAATAATCACAAAGTAGGCAGCATGTATCACTACAGGTTCGCTGCCAAATCCTGCCAAGCCTTCCTCCTCAGTAACCACGCCTGTAATCAGCATCAAAGTAAGGGCACTCAAGAAAGCAACCTCGACGGGTACCCTCGACCGAGCCAATACAATAAAGATGCCAATGATTGTCAAGATTGTAATCCAGGCATGAACATTAAACCCTAATATGATTTGATCATAAAACATAGTTATATTCTTTTTAGGAGTGTTAGGACGTTTCGACCATCAATATGCTCATAGTTAATGCTGTCCATAATCTGGCGTATTAGGTGAATGCCCAGACCGCCTATGCCACGCTCCTCAGCCGATAGGGTGGTATCTACCTCTTCCTTGGCTGTGGGGTCAAAGGGCGTGCCATTGTCGCTGATGACAAATTTCAGCCCCTTGTCACTAATGGTAGCATCAATGTTCACCATTCCCTTGACACCCTTGGGGTATGCATAGTTCATTACGTTTACAACAGCCTCCTCAATAGCAAGGTTCATTCGCATGCACTCGCTCATATCAAAGCCTGCTGCCTCACATACGTTATCTACAAACTCGTTCAATAACTGGATTGTCTGTACATCGTTGGGCAGGGTTAAACTACGTTGATAGCGAACGTGTGGTTGTTGGCGTTTGTATTGCAACGCCAGCATAGTCAAGTCATCGCTCTGTTCTGCATTACCAACAAACTGATGTACGGCTTGAGTCATGGCTAAAATTATCTGCTGAGGTTCATTCGGTGTTTGACGAATCACATCTATGATACGTTTCTCCTGAAACTGAGCATGATTTATATCCTCTGCCTCTGTTAGTCCGTCGGTATAAAGGAAAATTGTTGTCCAGGGGTCAATAGTCGTTTCCTGAAGTGTATACTCCCAATCTTGCATGACGCCAACGGGAATGTTAGAGTCGCAGGGCAACATGCCAATGCCACTCCCTATTAAAATAGGTACGTCATGACCTGCATTACAGTAGCGCATACGTCCTGACAACAAGTCTAATACACCTATAAACATGGTAACAAACATGTCTGATTCATTATTTGTAGACAAAGTCTCGTTCATGTTGTTGATTATACGATCAGGCATAGACTCGTGAGCGGCAACTGCTCGGAATAGGGCACGGGTAACGGCCATGACCAATGCTGCAGGAACACCTTTGCCTGATACATCGCCAATGCAGAAGAACAACTTTTCGTCGCGGATGAAAAAATCAAAAAGGTCACCACCTACTTCCTTCGCAGAGACAAGCTTTCCGTAGATGTCTATGTCATCTCGTTCCGGATATGGTGGAAAGATTTTTGGGAGCATAGCCATCTGTATGCCACTTGCTATGCGAAGGTCACTTTCAATTGATGCTTTCTGGGCAGTCGTATCTTTCAGTTCCTCAATGTATTTCACTAATGAATGCTGCATGCCGGAAAACGAGTTGCTGAGCTGGCCTATCTCATCTATTCGTTGCAGTTCAGGAAGTTTGGTTTCGAAATGTCCCGAGGCTATGGTCTCGGCTTCCTCGGCAAGACGTCGCAAGGGTTTCAATTCGGTAGTGATAATACGGATAAAGAAAAAGAGCATCAGCAGAAGTCCCACCAACACGATGGCCCTGACGCTATTACGCAGATGGTCAAAGCCGCCAAATATGTCACTTTCCGGACAGACAATAGCCATGCTACAGCCCGTCTTACCAAGGGGTTTGTAGAACACATAGCATTTTTGCCCGTTCATATGCATCTGCTTCATGCCTTCCTCACCATGCTGCATGGCGTGCCCTAAGGCGGTAAGGGCAGTGTCAGGTTCTTCAAAAGTTTGGGTGAAAATAGTTTGTCGTGTAATCTTCGTGCTATCAGGATGAACAAAGTAGGTGCCACCACGACCAATCATGATGCTATATGAATTGGGATAAGGCTTCACGGCTGATATGGTCTGCGAGAGCCAGTTGATAGATAGGCTGGTATTGATAACACCTATTATCTTGCCATTATCATCCTTAATAGCTCGGCAGAAGCTGGTTACCATTTCGCTGGTGTTGGTAGGCGCATCTATGTCCATATAGGGCTCCGTCCAGCACGACTGGTCAAGCAATGTGGGCATAAGATACCAGTCTGTATAAAAATACTGATACAGGTCGCTGCCACCTTGTATGGTGCGGACACTGTCGCCCATGTGTTTGGAATAAGCAGAGAAATAAAGGCCCTTATCTTTAAAATAATATGGTTCAAAGGCAATAGAACAGTTGTAGAAATCAGGATTGTTCAATAACATGCCGCGACTATAAACGAACATCGAATCAGCTACATCGGGATGTCTCTTGACTAGCCATTCAGTCATGTTAGTAGCCACCTCTACACGGTTTAAAATACCCTCAACACGCAGCGAAGTTTTTTCAAGCGTTTGCATGGCGCGGTTGATGGCTTCCTGGCGCACCGCTGAGCGAGCTTGATAGAAGAAGAATCCGAGGGCTATATTAAAGATGATGGCTGCAAAAAGAACCACCCACAGACTAACCCTTACAGATAGCTTACGCTGAATTAATTTCATGATTTCTTTCATCCTTTACTCTTCGCCTCTCACTCTTTACATACTAGTTCTCCATATGAGATTTCTCTACTCAGCATCTTGTTCTCAACCATCAGATGGCAAGCCTGCTGCACCATGTCTGGGCGCAGGCGAAACTCACGTATCTTTGATTCACGGTCCACTTGTAGACGCAACACCTCAGTGAGCATCAGTCGCTGCATGATGCGGTTGGTAGCTATGTAATCCTTGTTCACGTACTGCATTACAATTTCCAGTGTCTCCTCAGGATGCATGGCTGCCCACTCCCAACCTTTCCTACTGGCCTCAGCAAAACGTATGGCCTGTGCATGGTGTTTCTCGTAGTAGCTGCGTGTCATATACAAACCATCTTCCTGTACGTTGTATCCGTGATTGCAGAAACGATAGACGTTTTTATCTGTCATCTCTACGCCCGCTTGTATCAGTTGATAGTATTCATTGTAACTCATCGCAAGGGTGGCATCAAGGGCACCCACAACAAATAAGTTGACGTTTTGTGCAAAGCGCACCCACTGATAGTCCAAGTGCTCCATTAAACTCATGCATATTGCCAGTTGCCCAAAGCCTCCGCTCCAAATCCCCACACGAGCCCCCTTCTGTTTCAACGGGTTCTTGCCACGAGCCGAGACAATGACCATGGCGTTGTTCATCGATGTTTGTAGAATATTTACTAAGGGAATACCGTCATCAATAATTTCTAAGGCCTGACAGAGTTGCAGCGTTGTCGCCTGGCACTTGTTCTGGTAAAGTCGGCTTATGGCTGGCTGGGTGGATGTGGGATGCTCAATGCGTACCTTCAAACCTGCATCGCGATAGAAGCCCTTCTCGTAGGCTACATAGTAGCCCGCAAACTGTGCCTGTGCCGTCCATTGGGGCGTAAAGACAATGGTATCATCGTTAGTTGCAGACTTTGCCTGAGCCATACTGCCGCAGAAGATGAGGATAGCGGCAAACATCCATTTTATTGTCTTTCTCATTCCTCTTGTCTTTTCGCCTTATACCAACGGTTTAGTTTCTATTCTTGATGTTTGTCTTCTAACATAAAATGGATATAGCCAACCAGTGATGCAACAATCTTTTCTGGCTGTAATCCAGTGACATCGAGTGTAAAGTTATAATTTCTGGCATCGTGTCGAGATGTGTCAGCCACGTTCTTTACAAATGTATCACGTGCGTCATCAATCTTATCCACCATTTTGGCGGCCTCTTCAATGGTAAGATTCTGTTTTCTGCAAATTCGGTCTATACGGACTTCGCGTTTAGCAATAATAAGCAGATGCAATGCATTGGGATAGTCGCGGAAGATGTGGAAACCAGCACGTCCGATTATAATACAACTTTCTTTCTCTGCCAAGTCGCGAAGCAACTCCGCTTCGGCATTGTAGAGTTTTATTGGCGTTACCTTAGATTCATCATTGGAGGGGTGGCTGAAGGCACCAAACTGTTGGTAAAACTGACAAAAATCGCTCCACCAGTTGGTTTTTTGTGCTTTCACACGCTCAATATGTTCTTTTGTCATATCAAACTGCTCCGCAATGCTGTCCAGCATCAAGCGGTCGTAGACTTTCAACCCAAGTTTTTGACCAAGCAGTCGTGCAATTTTGCCACCGCCAGAACCGCATTCTCGGTTAATGGTTATAATTATCTTCTTATCAGTTAAATCGTTCATATTGCTATTATTGTTTTGTTGAAACTCTTTGTTCTTATTGTATTTTGTTGATATACGTTAATAGATCCACTCTGACATAACGATAATTTGCTGTGCAAATTTACACTTTTTTTATGAGATACGGAACAGTAAGGGATTATTTTTAATCAGAATTGGGGCGTTATAGAGTGTTTTGCATTAAAAAACACATGTATGCTTTAAAGTTACAGCTATTTTTGCATTTAGCAACACTATATTTAAGAAAAAGTGTTACCTTTGCAGTTAAAATGGCAGAAAAAATATCTATAGCTGTTATTGGAGCTGGTGCAGCAGGTTGTTTCTGCGCCATAAACCTGAAACGAATGCTGCCTAATGCTGATGTTCACCTCTTTGAGAGTAAAAGTAAAGCATTGGCCAAGGTGGCCGTAACAGGTGGTGGACGTTGTAACCTGACCAATACCTTTAAAGGCATTAGCAACCTACAGGAAGTATATCCGAGGGGCGAAAAGTTGATGCGTCGCGCCCTTGCAGTATTTAGCGCAGAAGATACCTGTGCGTGGTTTGAGAAAGAGGGTGTACGACTGGTGGCGCAGGAGGATGAATGCATTTTCCCACAATCGCAGGATGCCATGCAGATTGTAAACACATTGCTCTACAACATAAAAGGATTAGGTATTCAACTGCATCTAAATGAACAAGTTACGAACATCGAATTAAACAAATGGAATAGGGTAGTGGTTACCACAGGTGGACATGCCACACTCCAAGGGTTCAGCATGTTAGAGGGATTAGACATTCCAATAGAAATGCCTGTCCCATCGCTATTTACTTTTAACATACAGGGCGACTGGCACCAGCTGCTGATGGGTACGGTGGTGGAAGAGGTACAAGCCTTTATCCCCAGCACTAAATTGCGTAGCCATGGTGCGCTGTTGCTCACACATTGGGGGATGAGTGGCCCTGCTATCCTAAAACTTTCATCTTACGCAGCTCGTTATCTTGCTGAGCAGGAATATGAGAGCCCGCTTTGCATTAATTGGATGGGCAACATTAACGAAATGGAAGTACGCTTAATGTTGCAAGATATGATGCAACAACATGCTCAAAAGTTGATTGCCAATTCCTATCCACAGCGTTTTAGCAGTAAACTTTGGAACATGTTACTCACACGAATGTGTATTCCAACAACACAACGATGGGGTACTCTTAATGCCAAGCAAGTTAACAAGATGCTTTCCACGCTTACAGCTGATACCTATCAGATAACTGGGAGATGCCCCTTTAAGGAGGAATTTGTAACGTGCGGAGGCGTTTCATTGAAGGCCATCAATATTAATACGCTGCAAAGCAAGAAGCATCCAACGCTCTATTTTGCTGGCGAGGTGCTTGATGTAGATGCCATAACGGGTGGATTTAACCTACAGGCAGCGTGGAGCATGGGTTACATGGTAGCAAAACACATATTCACAACATACCAAGATAATAACCAAAAAACATGAGAATCATATATATTATAATGTTTGCTTTTTCTGTCACCTTAACCGGAATGGCAGATACTAAAACAACTTCACAAGTGAAGGCGAGGGAGCTGTTCGACAAAGTCTTTAATATGGTCTTTGGCCCTGAAGGTTCTTCGTTATCATACTCAGTAAACATTATAGGCCTGTATAAAACACAAGGCCATGTGGTGTACAAGGATAAAAAGATATGCTACGAGGAGAAGCGTTTCTGTGCCTATGAGGACGGTAAGGTGGCATATATGGTAGATAAGGAAAAGAAGAAGGTGGACATTCACGACTACGACGATGAAAGCAAGGATAAGTATCTGTCGATGTTCAAATATGACGTAGACAATTTTGCCTATAGCTACAAGGACAAAGGGGAATACTACGAACTAACGGCCAAGGTGAAGAACTCTAAGTTCTTTGGCATCAGGTCTGTTACAGCGCTCATTCGTAAGAGTAACCTTCATCCTGTTAGCCTCTCCATAAAGTTGGCCTTCATTACTACAACAGTACAAATATCAGACTTCCACAGTGGCAATATAGATGAAAGTGTGTTCATCTTTCCCAAAAGCCGATTCACAGATTATAAGTATGTGGATCATAGGGGAGAGAAAAAGTGATAAATAATAGTTACAAACAACTTGTTAACTCGTCAACTAAAACAGATAAATGGAAAAGATTCAATTTCAGTGCGACTATAACGAGGGATGTGCCCCTCAGATTATGCAGCGGTTGGTGGAGACCAATCTGGAACAGAACATTGGTTACGGCGAAGACCCTCATTGTGAACATGCCAGAGAACTGATACGTAAGGTTTGTCAGGCGCCCGAAGCCGATGTACACTTCTTGGTGGGTGGAACACAGGCTAACGCAACCATAATAAGTAGTATTTTGCGTCCTTATCAGGGTGTGATAGCGGCTACAACTGGACATATTTCTGTGCATGAAACGGGTGCCATAGAACATAGTGGGCACAAGGTGCTGACGTTGCCAGCAACAAACGGCAAGATAACGGCGGAACAGATAGAAAAGTGCTTGTTTGACCATTATCATGAGGATGGACCTGAACACGCTGTTCAGCCAGCTATGGTCTATATCAGCTATCCCACCGAATATGGCACGCTGTACACCAAACAAGAACTAACAGATATACATAAGGTTTGTCGGGAATATCAGATCCCTCTCTTTGTAGATGGTGCCCGTCTCGGTTATGGATTAGCAAACAAGGAGAGTGATATCACCTTGCCAGAGCTGTCTAAGTTGGCAGACGTATTCTATCTTGGAGGAACCAAGCAAGGAGCACTCTTTGGTGAGGCGGTAGTCATTACAAATTCTGCTTTGAAGAGAGACTTCCGTTACTTTATAAAGCAGGGTGGGGGTATGTTAGCTAAAGGCAGACTCTTGGGAATCCAATACGAGGAGTTGATGCAGAACGACTTATATCTCACTCTTGCACGTCACGCTAACAAACAGGCAGAACGCATCCGTGAGGCGTTGTTGCAAAAGGGTTACAAGATGGCTGTGCCTAGTCCAACTAACCAGCAGTTCTTCGTGTTACCAAATGACCACCTGAAGAAACTGGAGGAGAAGTATGTAATGAGTATTTGGGGCGTTGCAGATGCCAATTATACCATAGTCCGTTTCTGTACCAGTTGGGCAACTAAAGAGGAGAATGTAGATAAATTGATTAAGGATATAAATAGCCTCACCCCCGCCCCCTCTCCCGTGGGCGAGGGGAGAAATAAATGAAAAAAGATGTAATGAGGTAAGAAACATGATTGAGAAGAATAAAAGAAGAACGAAATTCCCCTCGCCCATGGGAGAGGGGATAGGGGTGAGGCCCTCTAAAGCTTGGCTGTTAGCTGCTCGACCCAAAACTCTTACTGGAGCTATAATTCCTGTTATCTTAGGTGGCGCTTTAGCTTATCATGACGGTGTATTAAACTGGTCCCTTGTTATCTGCTGTTCGCTCTTTGCCGGATTTATGCAGGTTGCCGCCAATATGATTAACGACCTGTACGACTTTGAGAAAGGTACTGATCGTGAAGACCGCCTTGGGCCCGAACGAGCTTGTGCCCAAGGGTGGATTACACCTAAGGCTATGCGTTACGGTATTGGAGTAATATTATGTTTAGCATCTATTGCTGGACTTGTTGCGTTATCGCTCTGTTGGAAAAGTTTACCTTATTATGGCATAGAATTGTTGGCAACGGGCGTTGTTTGCATTATCTTTGCCTTCTTGTACACCTATGGCCTTTCGTACATGGGATTGGGAGATGTTTTAGTATTGATATTCTTCGGCCTGGTTCCCGTATGTGGTACCTATTATATTCAAGCGCATGAGATTACTACACCAGCTATTCTCTTAGGGTTTATAGCCGGTATCAGCATAGACGCCTTATTAGTCATCAACAACTTCAGGGACAGAGAACAAGATCGTATTTCAGGCAAAAAAACGCTTGTTGTACTTTTGGGAGAACGTTTCGGATTATTTCATTATATGGCCATTCCCATCATCTCTTGTTGGTTTGCTATCTTGTTGTGTTATTTCATTGGCGGCAGACAGCTGTATTTTCAGCTTGTAGGCTTGGTGTACCTTTCGCTTCATATATATGCATGGGTTAAGATGAGAGAAATTCGCAGCGGTAAAGCCTTGAATCATATCCTTGGTCTTACCAGCCGGAACATGTTCATTTTTGCATTACTTTTAGCTACAGCAATAATTTTCGCTAACCGCTAACCTCTCAACGATAACTAACAATAACTAAACATAACATCTGTTAATTAGAAATGAATACGGCGGCTTTTATAAAGCAGAATTCCTTATTCCTCTCAATGGCTATAGGAGCACTCGTTTATGAGTTGTTTTCACATATTTCTTGTCTGGAGCCAGTAAGTCGTACAATGGGTCCGCTGCTTCCAGAATGGCTTCCTATAGGACTATTCCTGCTGCTGTACGCCACATTCTGCAAGATAAAGATTTCGGAGATGAAGCCACGCACCTGGCATTTTGTTATTCAACTGGTACGTACCTCCTTAGCTGCCTTTATGGTGCTGTTAATCACACTTTTCGGTAGCAATGCCGATGTGAAACTGATTCTTGAGGGTATGTTCATCTGCTTTATCTGTCCTACAGCAGCCGCTGTCGTTGTAGTTACAGAGAAACTGGGTGGCAGCATTGGCTCCCTGACTACCTTCACTATCATAGCCAATATGGTCACTATGGTCATAATTCCCTTCTTTTTCCCCATAGTGGAACGTGGTGCTGACATCACCTTCCTCTCGGCTATGCTTATGATTCTGAGAAATGTAACCATGGTACTTGTCGCGCCATTGTTTCTTGCTTTGCTGTCAAGACGTATTATGCCTAATTTTGTTCGCCGTCTTAACAGCCACAAGAACATAGGTTTCTATATCTGGTGCATAAACCTAAGTATTGTAACAGGAATAACCTTACACAATATAGAACGAAGTTGTATTACCGGCTGGGTGCTTTGGATTCTGCTGATAGCTCCTCTTTTTGTATCTCTTCTTCAGTTTGGCCTTGGAAAACTGATAGGGAAACATTGGAACGACAGTATTAGTGCCGGGCAAGCTTTAGGACAAAAAAATACGGTGGTTGGAATCTGGCTTACGCTGACTTTCCTGAATCCGCTTGCTGCCATATCTCCAGGTGCATACGTGCTTTGGCAGAATCTGGTTAACGGCTGGCAGATAAGGTACAAGGAGAAGCACGGGAATGTAAAATGGTAAATCCACCCCCTTAATCGGAGATGGATTTACCATTTAATTTAACTATCAACTCTAAACTTTATTTCTTGAAATAACGGTTGAAAAGTCCTTGGAAGCCGGCACCATGACGGGCCTCGTCCTTAGCCATTTCATGAACAGAATCGTGGATAGCATCCAGATTTAGCTGCTTGGCAACCTTGGCAATCTCCATCTTACCCTTGCAAGCACCTTCTTCTGCCATCATACGTTTCTCCACATTTGTCTTGGTGTCCCAAACTACCTCGCCTAACATTTCTGCAAAGCGTGAAGCATGGTCTGCCTCTTCATAAGCATAACGTTTGAAAGCCTCTGCTATTTCTGGGTAGCCCTCACGGTCAGCCTGACGACTCATTGCCAGATACATTCCAACCTCGGTACATTCGCCCATAAAGTGGTCCTTCAGACCCTGACGAACGAAATCGCCTTCTGCGCCAGCAGGAATGGAGTCTGCAATACCTAATTCATGCTCAGTTACAAACTGAAGAGCGGCATCTTCTTCAACTTTCTTAAACTTACTTCCAGGAACATTACACTGGGGGCATCTCTCGGGAGCGGTATCACCTTCGTGAACATAACCGCATACAGGACATATCCATTTTGCCATAATTCGATAATTTTTATATGGTTAAACACTTGTTTCTGTGCAAATATAGGCAAAAATAATTATACCGACCAAATATTATACCCATTTTTTGGTATTTCCGTTACTTCTTTATTTACTTTGCAACCCAAACCTTGTGGGAACCGCTTCCTTTTTCCTTGATTCCAGAGTTGGGGTCTGAAGTAAGACGACTTAATTCCCTGGATGCAGATGAGCGACTCAGATTATTCTCATTGGCATATTCGTCGAGTGTAATAAAACCTTGTTTCTTAATAAGTTGCAAGGCTTTTTTCTTGCGTTGTTCAAGAGATGATGTGAGTTTATTATTTCGCATAACTCCAACAGTATCACGTTCGAATGTAGTATCTTTGTTGATCTCATCAATGAGTTTTGGGTCTACCCTAAAGTTGATGCTCTTGGCACAAACATGGCGATATTTTTCCTTCTGCTTCACCTCGCCCGTTTCATCATCAACAGTCAGTCCATCTTCTGGGTCCTCATCAAATCCAAGCGAAAGAGAGAAAACCCCCAGCCCGTCAATCTTCATGCTGTGACCCATTGGCAAGACCGATTTAATGGTGTTAGCCAATCCGTCTAATACGCCACGAATAACGCCCTCGCTGAAAGCAGGAGAGTATTCGTGAATGTATTTAACCACTTTATCCTTGTCGAACATGCTATAAATCTGCAACTTAGGGTAAAGAGCGCTATCGCCTTTTCCCATTCCCATAGGCATTTCTTTTAATACGTAATTTCCCATATTTATTTGTTTTTATTATTGTTCTTGTTTTAGTACAGAATTTTGTTTTTACTTCACCTGATAAATGTTTTTTCCTCTTGGAGAATTTTTCATTTCAGAGTTTGGAATGTGAGTTCCAAAGTCTGAAATATAAATACCAAAGTTTGAAATGTAAATTTCAAATCCTGAAACGGAAAATTTCCCTCGGCAAAGATACTTCTTTCCCTCAGTTTATCCAAATTTAGCAAGGCAAAAAAGGAAATTACATCGTTATTTTGTATTGGAAGTCGTTGCTCTATAATCCATGTGAACAAAATAAGGGGCATCCTGAACGGGTGCCCCTTATCTTAATATAGATTTGTGAATTGGATTTTATTCCTCCTCGTCTGACCAAATCTTCCAAGAACTCTCCTTGGTCAATGCTTCGCCACCATCTACTGTGGTTTCACCATCAATTACCAGGCTCTCTGCCAACATGTTGACAACTTCGGCCTCTTCTACCTTCAAGGCAGGAATCAAATATGTCTTCTTCATATAATTTAAATTTGAATTTATACCTTTTGAATTAGAAGAGAACCTTCTTGCCATTAACAATGTTGATGCCCTTCTGAAGCTTGCTTATACGCTGACCAGAGAGGTTGTAGATACCATCGGTGGCAACCTTAGTGTTGTTCTCCTCGTCAACAGCAATATTCTCGATAGCTGTCTCTGTATTAAAGTCGAAGTAGAATGCCTTAACATCAGCAGCACCTTCGCGAATCAGGAGATAAGCCTTACCAGCCTTGATGGTACCACCATTGGCCTTGTAGAAGCCAGCTTCCTTACCCTCGGGCTTAGCCAGAATGTACTTGCCAGCAGCCTCAGTATCTTCAGCAGCACCAATCAGGTCGTTATCAACGAATGTAACATTAGCATTCTTGATTTCGGGAGTTACAACGTTGTTCTTAACATACTTCTGGAGCTTACCGGTAATCTGAACCTTCTGACCTACCTCGAATGGAGTTTCACCGTCGGGAATGTTAGCCCAGAATGCTTCGAATACCTGACCACCATCCTGAGTGTCGGCCATCCAGAAGCTCTGCTGCTTCTTGCTTACCTTGCCGATAACCTCTGTGATGACACCAGAAACGGTAAAGTCTCTCTCAGTGGTTGTATTGTCTTCCATCTCGTTGACAGCTGCGACAGCCTCGGCGCATGTGAGAGGCTTACCAATTAACATACCAAACTTGAACTTATAAGTACCAGGAGTACCCTTAAGAACTACAGGAGTATAAGCGGGAACAGTAGAGGGAAGCTCGTTCAGCTTCAGTACATCATCCTGAACCTTACCTGTGTAAGCAACGATATCGGTTTGCTCAGAAACTTCTCCACCAGCAGCACCCATTGAAGCAACCTGCTCTGCGGTAAGCGCCTTGTCCCAGAAGCGGAGTTCTGAAGCTATAACATCGGTTTCCTCACCATCCTCGTCAGCAAAGAAGTAGCAAACAGGATCAATTTCCCATCTTGCACTGCCTTCTGTAGCTTGTGAAATCTTAACACCATCAAGATAAACAGTAGGAACTGCATCTTGGGCTACTATTACAATACGATGCCATTTGTCAGCTACAACCTCACCTGCATATCCAACACCTAAATAATTGATACCGATTTTACCCTTACTTACAAACATTTCGGCATCGTTAGTGTTGTTAACGTTTGTCTGATAAAGTGCAGTATAACTGGTAACATCAGCCAACTTAATATCCATCATGATGGTATATGTACCAAGTACAGTAGCGTTAACATTGTGAGTCATCTTCAGGCTGGCACCCTTAGGAATAAAGATGGCACCATCGCCTGCAGACTTGATGTTAGCTTCTGCAAGGGTCTCTACATCTTGAATGGCATACTTCTCATCAATAAGAGGATATTCAATTGCGGGCTGCAATGTAGCAATACCCTTACCTGCCAACAGGTCGTTTGCATCGTCAAATGTCCAAGCACCAACAGGAGCAGGAATTGCTTCAGGATCGTTAACAACAGCGTCAACGGGAACGTACATAGTAGCATAGCCTGCCTCACCGATTGTCCACTCAAATGAAGTAGGAACTGCAGAAACACGGAAGGTAGAACCATTATCGGTAGGAGCATTTCCACTATTCCAGAAAGCAAGAGGACCAGTAGAACCACCGGCCTGATTGATGCAGTTATAATCGGTACCTGTTTCCTTGAGTGTAAAGCCGTCGGA
Organism: Bacteroidaceae bacterium; assembly: GCA_017445925.1. GTDB lineage: Bacteria > Bacteroidota > Bacteroidia > Bacteroidales > Bacteroidaceae > Physcousia. Next base: position 67,197 of record JAFSRW010000084.1, read on the forward strand.
ATTCTTGCCGATTGTCCATCCGTACTTACCCTCGCGCATTACAGCTGCATCACCATCTTTTGTCAGCGTGTAGCCAGTACCCTTAGCCTTGTTGAATACCAAGATACCTTGATAAGCATTACCACCAAATGCCCACTGATATTCATCACCAGCCTTCTGGAAGAGGGTTGCTGTCTTGGGATAGTAAGGCTCTGTTTCTTCAACAAATACATTATAGTCAGAGCGGATGGTCATGTTGTACCATGTAACATCTTCTTCGCTAGTAGAAAGCTGGAAGGGACCATTCCATGTGGCAGTGAATTCAACAGTTGTCTGCTCTTCGGTAACAGTTACATCAACCTCGTTGTAGGTAGTGAATGGACGCTGATATTGTGCAGGCAGTGAAGTAATCTTCATACCCTTAATAGCAGCTGCTGCTTCTGAGGTGAAGAGAACATTGCCTTCAGTATCCTTAACAACGTAAGTTACGAAATATTCGGGATTGAAGGTGGCCTTCAAAGAATTCAGAGCGAACTCTGGATCAAAGTCACCAGCCTCGACCATATAATACAGGTTACCAGGATCGGCAGTCATCCAAGTATTGATTACATATCCATAAGGATCATTGCCATTGGTGTTCAGACCATTGTTGGTACCATTAATTACAAAGTAACCAAGGAAGTAAGGATCTGTCTTAGCATCCAACTTAATAGCATCGTTTGTACCATTAACAAGCATGGTTGACAAAGAACCATTGTTGGTGACAAACTTGTTATCTGCTACGCTGAACAGATAATAGTTACCATCGTAGTTAATGACTGCAAACTGAGAAGGATTAGCGTTAGTAAGAGAACTATGTGCTGTAGAAGCCAGATATCCGTTCTTGGTGAGGAATGCACCACGATCACATCTGATGGTATAAGCCTTAGCATTGTTCAGGTCGGTCAAAGCATGAACAACTCCAGCCTTGAAGGTACGTACAACCTTAATCTCGCAATCTTCTTCGCCAATAGTACCACTAGCTTCATAATCATACAAGTTATTATTGAGCAGGCTAGCAGGAATATTAATCTCGCTGTTAGACTCTTGCTTAACAGTTACGGCATTGCCGACTTGTGTTGTTCCGTCAGACTCAAAGAGTTTGTAGGTAACATTAACAGTTGTGAAAGGACCATCTAGTTCCCAAACGTAAGTTGCATCGTAGGAATAGCATGGAGTTGCCACATCTGCAATTGAATAGGTCCAAAATGTTCTACCGGCATCAGCCCAACTGCTGGTACCTGGCTGTGTGTTGCAAGAACGGATAGCATACTTACCTTCTCCGTTCAGGAAAAGAACCTGTCGTTCCCAACCGTTACGGTCGTTTGTTGAGTGAGCGAAGAAATCCTGGTTGAGGTTGGCAACGTTGTTAACCAAATTAGGATTTGTGAATCTCTCCGTTCCACTGTCGATACGGAAGCCTTTAGCTTTCCATGTGCCATCATTAGGAGTAGTGATTGTGAAGGCTCCGGCATTGTCTTTTACGCTTGTTAAGCCACCAGACAGAGTAACGTAATATGTTTTGCCTTCATAAGTGGTAGCAATACGGTATACGCCACCTTCTGTAACACTTGCCAATGCAGCTTCATATTGTGCCTCCATTTGGGTCTCAGGATCCAGGAATTCCACTAATACAGGATAACTGCCTTCCTTCATATCGCAGTACCATGCTGTGGGATCCCACGCTACTACCTGCTTCTGCATCTCAGCAAAGTTATTGCCGTCGAAGCAGATAAGAGAGCTCACTTCTTCGTTATCACGAACAGGACCGAAGTTATTCTCTGTGTTATTCCAAACAGCCACATTCTTGTAGGTGCCAGCTGGAGTATCTCCCTTGAAGCCGCCGCCAATGATGCCGCCGCCACAGTTGATGGTACCGGCTGCATAGACATTGTTCATCACAACTTTGTTGCGTACTCGGCCGATGATGCCGCCAGTAAGGTCGCTTGCACCAGTCACCTCTACGTTAACATAGCAATTAGAGATATTAGCCTCGTCGGCAACATTACCGAACATAGCACCGCAATAGCCGCCTGCAGTAAGTTTACCTGTCACCCATACGTTCTCGACATAGCAAGGCTTGCCGTAGGTTGAGTGACCAAGATATCCGGCTATAATACCTGTACCGCCGACGCAATTAACTTTGGCATCCTTCACACCTAAGTTACGTACATTGCCGCAAAGAATACCAAAAAGACCACAGTAGTCATACGCATACGTCTCATCTGTATATTGATCGGAAGTGAGGTTGCTAATGACGTGGCCCTTACCGTCGAAATCGATGAAGGGATAACCGTTAGATTGGTCTGGAATGTTGAAAAGAGGTTTCCAGTCCGTAACTTCTGCCATATCGACATCGTTTTCCATCACCACGTAGTTCATTCTGCCAGAAACAAGCAGGTTAAGCAAGTTGCTGAGGTCGGCAGCAGACTTCACTACGAACGGGTCATTCTGAGTACCCGTTTGTGCCATTACGCCTGTCCATGTGAAAATAGACAGCACGGCAACCAATAGAAGTTTGATTTTTCTCATAATAATGATTTAATTAGGGTTAGTAATTGTGTTTAATAGTATAAAAGTTTTTATTTGGTTATTATTTTCTGCAAATATACACCTTATTTATATATAATCAAATAAAATGCAAGGAAATTATGTACAATATTTCTTTTTCTATTTCCAGTTCACATCTTTTACTTCAACATTTTACAGCCATTTCGGATAATAACTCCCTTATAATCCGTTCCTACCTGCTGGCCAGAAAGGTTGTAACTTTTTTCGAAAGACTTTAGCGATACATTCTGTATAGGACGAATAGGTGTAGCAGTGTCAATACTGAGAATGTTCCGCTTGCTTTCGTAGGGAAGCCAGCAGGAGAATGGCTCAAGGGTACGAGCGGTGGATGCACGATTGAAACCACCGTTTTGCAGATAGTATGCTTGTCCAACCTGCAGTTCCTTTGATGCATAGGTTCCTGCCAAGAGATTGTCCTCGACAGATACGGCACGTGCGGCAAGTTCGGGTGCGGCAGGCGTAAGGGTAAAGGATGCCTTAGCCTCTGGCCCATGAAGGACAACAGCCGCTCCATGGGGTAGTACTTCCCCACCCTCAGCAACAGGAAACAGCATTACGGAAGACCCTGATATATCACGGGCTATGTAAGCGGTATATCCTTCTGGTATTACAGTTGCAAATGGTACGCAGACGGCGGCAAAGCCTTTTGCATTGGTGGCAAAAGAGAGGGAACGCTGGTGCATGGCATCAGAAAGGTTAATGGCATCTGCGTCAGAAACCGATCTTCCGTATATGCGAACTGCGGCAATCTTTCCGTTGAAAGGATATGCTCCTGTAGAAGTGGCCGATGAAAAGACTCCACTGGCATCACCGCCTATGGCAAACCACTCCGATGGCGCCCACTCGAAGTGGATCGCTTCCTTGTTGCAAACAACATGACTGGAGGCAAGTGTACCATTGATATAAAGACGTGAGAAATTCTTCTTTCGGTCATAAACGATAAGGTAATGGGTATACTCATCAGTAAGGGTTCCAGTTTTGGTCTTATGCCAAAGTTTCTTGGTAACGCTCCCCGCACTGTTATAACCTAATGTTGCAGTAGAATAACCTACCTCTCCATTCGCCATCATCTGTAAGCCTGCTCCGTAATTGTTAGGGAAACCAACGGGGCGTATCTGGGTTGTAGGTTTGGCACTTTCTGACTGACAGTAAACCTCAATGGTATAAGCATCGCTTATCAGATTCATAGCAGCCGGATTACTGCCAAATGGATACTTGAAGAAATTAGACTTATCTCCTTGGAACAGAGCTTCATACAAAAGAATATTCTCGTTCCATTGCAGAGGAACTTCGCCTACCATTTCTATGGGTGTGTTCCTAAAATTTAAGGCATAGTTGACGGCACCTTTGTCAGTGAACTCGCAATCCAATATCAAATCGTCAGATATTGATGGAACAGGTTCGGTAAACTGTTTTACATAAGGTGTATAAAGTGCTTGGGCAGCCTTCTCAGAGAATGCTCCGTTATAGATGCGAGCAAAGACGAAAGTGGAGGCTGAACTGTTCTCGCAGCTACTCATACTGCTGTTGGACGTACAGTCGCCACCTAAACAAATCCACATTCCGCGTTTACCTACTGTTGAACCACGCTTAGGCATAAGCATATCAGTACCACATCTTGTACTTGTGTGGACTAACGTTCCGTTTATAAAATATCGCATAATATGGCTGGTGCGGTCCATAGTCATCACTACATGATAGAACTTACCAGGAATCATAATGGAATCGCCAGTAAAATCCTTAGCACTGCTTTGGTACTTGGTAACGTGCGTATAGGTGAAAGTGTTGGCGTAACGAGAGTTGTGGAAAGACCACCCACCCTCCTGGTCGGTACTAAAGTAACAAGTGCGGTCACAGGCTCCCTGTGCATCAGCAAGAGACTCTAAGCGAACAAGTGCCTCCCATGTCACACTGTTGCTGAGGGCATTTGTCAGTTCCGTTTCGCTGTCGTAGTTAACAAAGAAGTAGTCCGAAGCTATAGCACGGGTGCAACCTAACCATGTATCATGTTCAGCATCATATATAGTAGTAGCTTTCCCGTGTGAGTCAATCTTGGTTTCATAAGTTCCCTTGTTGACAATGCCGTCTGCTGTGAAGGAAAGATCAATAATAGGCTGTGCCTCCTCAACTTCGTTAGTCCGGCAGAGATCTTCCGTTATTACACCTGCCTTTAACAGCCCCTTTCGTATGCATTCTGCAAGAACTGTACATCCTGCAGGCTTTGGGTGCAACTGATCTATGGTATATTTGCCCCAATCGGAACTCCATGGTATAGTGGAGCAGTCAATGTAGTAGCAGCCAAAATCCTCGGCAATCTTCTTGATGCTGGAATTACCCTGCGTTATAGTCCATCCCTGGGAGTTAGTAGCAGAGTAGCCTTGTGACCTGGGGAAGATGCCAAGGCACACGATTTTGGCATTAGGATATTTTCGCTGCAGACGGTAAAGCATTAGGGCATATCCGCCTCTGAAAGTAACAGAATCCTTATAGACAGGCCCTGTGCTATACTCACCCAGTTTACAACGTGCCCAACCCCAATCGTTGGTGCCACCGGCAATGAGAATCACATCAGGAGCACCAAACCTGCCAATTGAAGTAACACGAGTAGTGCTCAGAAAGGGAGAAACGGATTCTCCATTATCAGAGCTTACACGTGATCCGCTCCAAGAGGAATTAACGAGGAAGGTCATACCTGAAGTTCGGCTCAACTGCATCCAATATGTATCACCCACTTGCATACCTGCTTCCAATTCTCTGGCTGCCGTGTAATATACTGCATAGCCAGAGGGCAGGAAATCATGGTACGTGCTAATAGAGTTCCCATACACCGCAAAGGTAACAGTGTCCTTTCCCTGCTCTTGTGCTAAGATTGGCAGAGAAAGGAGGAAAAACATGCCCCACCCCAGTCTTTTCAGACTGAGGAAGGGAATATGTTGTTTTTTCATGTGCTTCATAGTTTATGAATAAATATAAGTCCTATGGGTCTTATGGGTCTTATGGGACCAATAGGGCCTATGGGGATGATAGGACAAATGGTTATTTTTCAATAATGCTTGGAATCTTTTCAAAGATAGCTTTCCACTTGGCTGCATCAAACTTGGGACGGCGGTCATAATAGTAAACGCCATTCTTTTCCTGTTCCACATCAGTAATCTGAGTGTAGCAGAATCCAACCACATTCTTGCAGGCCTTAATGGCATCTACCTCCTTTTCCAGAATCTGGAAGAACTCGTCCTCAGTCTCTATCTGTGCACCATAGCCCCATGAATTGCTGCGCTGGTCTTTGGGAATCCAACCTAAGCCACCGAATTCATCTATCATATAGGGCTGTCCCTCCCAATCAGCCAGGAAGCTCTTTCCTCCCATATTACGATAGTGAGGAACACCGTCCTTGAAAGTATGGTTTTCAACCAGTTTGTCGTATTCGCGACTATAGTCGTGAACGCTCCAGATGTCAGTCTTTACATGACCGTCGCCGCTGGCATCATTTACCGGACGGGTTGGATCGATGGCTTTAGTCAGATTATAAAGGTCCTGAACAAAACGAACATACGTACCAGCCTGCGCTCCCCATGTTTCGTTAAGAGGTGTCCAAGTAACAATGCAGGGATGGTTGCGGTCGCGAACTACCAGTTCTGTCCATTCACGCAGGAAGTTGCCTGTTGCCTCCTGATTATTGACGTTTGTGCCCCAGGATGCCTGCTCGCCCCAGCAAATGTAGCCCAACTTATCTGCCCAATAATAATAACGCTCTTCAAAAGCTTTCTGATGCAGACGTGCGCCGTTAAATCCAACGGCCTTGCTCATCTCTATATCATGCTTGAGAGCTTCATCTGAGGGAGCTGTCCAAATTCCTTCCGGATAGAATCCCTGATCAAGAACCAGACGCTGGAAGTAGGGTTGGTTATTAAGATAGAAATACCCGTCTGCGCAATGAATCTTACGCATACCAGCGTATGAGCTTACTTCATCTATAACCTTGCCGGATGCATCCTTGACGGTGTATTTAATATCATAGAGGTTGGGGCTTTCTGGGCTCCACAACTTGGGATTCTTGATAGGAAGAACCACGTTGGCACCGTTTACGGCATTTGCGGTCTTGGCAGAAACCACTTTCTTGCCGTCCAACACCTGAACAGTAAGAGTGTTACCGTTAGCTTCGCCGTAGAATTCGGGTCGAATAACAAGCTGTTGCTGGTCAATATCAGGTATGGCAAATACGTTCTTTAAGCCCTGAGCACTTACTGGTTCCAACCATACGGTTTGCCAGATTCCTGTTGTACGTGTATAGTCGCAACCACCAGAGTAGTAGTTCCAGCACTGTTTACCACCAGGCTGCATTCCACTACGCAGATTATCCATAACGCGGACAACCAGGTTGGCACTCTTCCCTGCAGGAACATATTTGGTAATGTTCATCTCGAAACTGCTACCCGTTCCAAAGTGCTGCATCACCTCCTTGCCATCAATGTAGATAGTTGCTTCATAGTCGACGGCACCAAAATGCAGAAGAATCTGCTTACCTTCCCACTCGGCAGGAACGCTAATGGTACGCTGGTACCACATGCAGTTGATAAAATCGGTATTCTGTACACCGCTTAGTTTGCTCTCAGGGCAGAAAGGAACCAGAATCTTTCCGTCGAACCCTTTACTGTTCTTGAAATCACGATTAACACCCGATTTGCCAAAATCGAATGTGTAGGTCCATGTACCATTCAGGTTTAACCACTGTGCGCGCTCAAACTGAGGACGCGGATATTCTGCACGAGGCGTATCGGCCTTCATGCCGGTAAGACTCAGAAGAGCCAAAGCTACTGTAAGGAATAAAGTTCTCATGATGCTATAGTTATATAATTAAAATTTCAAAAAATACTAATGATTATAAATCTCCAAAGAGGTCACCTTGCACAGGTTTTGATGCTTCGGCTGATGTCTCTTTCTTATATAATTTCTGCATTTCATTAACGGTGCGTCGAATCTTGTTACGGAATGCAACAGGCCCCAGCACCTCAATGTCAATACCGTATGATAATACGATGCGGTCAATATCATCGCTCATGGGAACCTTCACCTGAATGGTAACAGTACCTTCCTGAGCGTTGGTCTGACGCTGTCTTATCTCAGGATTCTGCAATCGGGTCAGAAGTTCTTGCTCCCACTGTGCATTAATTCGCACATTAATAGAGGTGATAGGACCCTCTGAGAGAGGTGGTAAAGTACATGTGGTTTCCTGGTCGCGTGCCACATCCAAACCAAGGGATGTGCGCAGTAAAGGATTCTTCCATTCCAGGTTGATGTAACGCAAGATACGTTTATGCCCACGACGGAAGCTTGGCATCAACCGTGCTCCCTTCTTTTTGAAGAAAACAACGTCGTTCTGAAGCATTCGCTTACTACAGCTCCAGTTGCGATTTACCTCCTTGAGCCGTTTGTTTACATAATAAATCAAACTGCGTGTATTTCCCGTTTCATTGGTAGCTGTACGTTCACCCATAAAAAACTCCAATACGGGGTCGCGTAGTGCCTCGTCGAGGAACTGCCAACGCAGTCTTTGTAAATCATTCTGTATCATAAATTTCTGTTTTATTGATTATTACTTTTTCACTCAACATTTTTACTCTTTCATTTTTCATTCCCCCTAAGGGGGTTAGGGGTCTTCACTCCACATCTGGTATGAGCCTCAGCATCCAACTTCCACTTCCTAAGGCGACTGAACGACCTCCTTCATCATCAGCATACCCTTTAGGGTATATTACGTGGGCTTGTACACCCACGGGAAGCTGAATCTCCCAGGATATGTTGCCTTCTTCTTCCTTACTCCACTTGCTATGAATGAATCCATAAGGACACTCGTGAGCAGCTGCCCCTTTATCTGACTCTTGCAAAGATGGAATAGTTATCTCCACCCTGTTGTAGGCAATACTGGACGTTGTCTGCCTAATAGCTCCTCCGCACCAGGCGGGTTCATCTGCATAGAGCCAGTAGGGTTCATATAATGTGGAATCGCCATGAAGGCGTTGGAGTTCGAAAACATCGGCCTGCAGGTTGATACGTTGAGCCATCTCATTCATTATGGTAATTAGCTGGGAACTGATGGTGCTATCCTTCTGGCACTGGAACGACATCCAACGCTTTACCATATAATAATAATCATAGAGTGCCTTTACATCGCCTTCATCCTTGTAAAGACTGTATAGCACACCAGCTACACGGTCCACAGGAATGGCCAAGGTGTCATCAGGAACAGGAAGGAATAGTTCTCCACTATCTGCCTGCTTCATCTGTAATGAATGTAACCAACGCAGATAGTAAAAATAATCATGCTGTGTATCAGCCTTCGTAACAGAATTAGCATTCCATTCAGTACCTTTACGACCAGTCTGTATCTCAAGTACAGGACTTTGAAGATGTTCGTCGTTGCTAAGCCAAACTTCCAGTTGCCAGTATATGGTACTCTCATAAGGGAAACGTCTGCCTTGATAGAACACTTGCACCATATCGGCACTTTCACGCCTCTCGCTGTCCCACATCATAGTGGGGCCGCCTTGTAAGCCTTCTGGAGTACTTGCCACCTTAATATGATAAGCTAATTGACGTACATCATTCTCTTCACTTTCTATCTGCCAACTGAATTGTCCTGTACGCACAATGCCAATAGGATTCTGCATACGATTCACCTTTAGATTCGTAAGTTCAGAAGCGTTACTGAACGTAATATTCAGCAAACATACTGCCAATATCTGCAGGAAGCTCTTCATTAGCATTTATAATAAATAGCGCCACAAAGATAGCAATTTATTTCCAAATGCAAATACTTTCAGTGAAAAGAAGATAAAGAAAAACCAGAAAAAACTTTGTTGTCTCAAAGAAATGATATACCTTTGAAGAAAAAAAATGGAAACCAAGCTTATAGAACATTTGCAGGAGCACGGTGTAAAGCCTACGTCCGTTCGTATTCTGGTATGGAAAGAATGCAGCAAGTCTCATAAGGCCTTTACCTTGCAGGATATGGAGGAGCGTATGCCACAGATGGACCGATCCAGCATATTCCGTTCGCTGAGACTCTTTACTGAACATCATCTTTTACATGAGATAGATGACGGAACGGGATTTCAGAAATACTGCGTATGTAGGTGCGAAGGAGAGCAGCATCTAAATCACATTCATTTTTCATGTAAGAAATGTGGTCGTACCTATTGTCTTGAGGATTATGCCATACCTATTGTTTCGTTACCAGAGGGATATGAGATGATTGAAGCCGAATACGTAGTAAAAGGCATTTGTCCTGCTTGCCAGCCATGATTAATATGAATAAATGTGCTTCAAAATGGCATTCAAACACGTTTATTCGGTTTTTTTTGTTTTTTTTTGGATAAATGTTGTGTTGTATTATTAATATTTGTATCTTTGCGCTGTTTATAAACTTAAACTTATAAGGTATATGAAAGATTTACTCAACCAGATTGCTGCCGCTTATGGCGCATTCGCAAAGGACGCTGCCGCTCAGGCAGAAAACGGAAACAAGGCTGCAGGTACACGTGCACGTAAGGCTTCTCTCGAGATTGAGAAGGCAATGAAGGCATTCCGTAAGGCAAGTCTTGCTGCTGCTAAGTAATTTAGCAAACAACACAAAAGAAACAAAGAAGAGGGTGTGTCAAAATAGGCACATCCTCTTTTTTTGTTTAAACTTATCAGTTTTGTAAATATCGTTGTCTCTATGCTGCATTTTCATGATTTCTGCTTTATGAGACCACACTAAGCCCAAAATCGCGTATATGAGGATGTAAGAGGCATATATTTCCTTGCGTTTGTTGGCATATTGC
>JAFSRW010000085.1 GCA_017445925.1 Bacteroidaceae bacterium
GAATAATCTCTTGTAAAGCTGGGTGGCTATCTTTGCCACAGTGGATGTATATCTTGGGTCTTCAGCGTACCCAATGCGTTTTAAGAATTGTAGGTAGTTTCCTCCTTTATAGCGGTATTGAATGAATTTCTGATAGCCAACCACACTGTCCTCCCATCTGGCAAAGCGATAGTAGTCCTTGTGCTTGCTGTCGTATAATCCAAACAGGTTGTGATAGTTCTTGCATACAGGGCTGGTGAAGTGCCCAGTTTCCAGGACAGCCTGAGCCAATACAAAAAGTTGGTTGCTCAAACCGACCTCCTCGATGACATCAATCAAGTTGGCTAAAGTCAATTCGTGGCTTTTCCCGTTATAATATCTGAGAACCTGTTGGTTATTCTGTTGTATTAAAGTGCTTCTTTCCCTCATGTCTTGTTTGTAACTCTCATAGAGTTTAATCAGCTTCTCCAACTGTTCTATAGACAAGCCGGAATAGACTGTAGTCGATAACTGAACTGAATCTATCATATTGGAATCAGTAGAGCAGATGCTATCAGACACATCTTCTCGCGCCTTATCTTCTGCATTGTTCACAAATGTGCGGTTATGCTCACAAATGGTTTGAAATGACCCTGTGTTACTTTGCCCGTACAATAACGTCGAACAAAGCAAGGTCATTACTGATATAATCGATTTCTTAGTTTCCATGGTGCAAAGTTAGAGCCTCCTTATATCATTAGATTAAGAACAAAGAAAGAATCTTAATATATTGAGCGATTTTTCAATTATTGGTACTAATCAACCACCTCGTTAGAACCAATAATAAAAAGAGGTGGCCAATATCACTATTTTGAGCAGGTTTATTAACTTCCATCCTTTCTTATCCCGTAATTTTGCGTCAGCAAATTTTCAAAATGCATAAAAACATGGAAGAAAAAAGATTTCACAGAGAGGATTATCCCCTTGACATTCTTGCTGAGTTCGGGCTCACGGAGGAAATGATATATGACCTCCCCGAATTTGTGCATGAGACCCTTGAACGTGGTGGTAAGTCACCCTTGCTGCCTATATGCGTTGAACAGCCCTTTGGAGTAACCCATGCCTATGCCAAGTTCTGCCTTATCGAGACAGAAGAGGGCCTTGATGTTATGTTCTCTCCGAAGCTGAAGAGCATCAACCTCGATGCTTTCAGTGAAGAGGAGCGCCAATCCCTTCTTAGTGGTAAGGTCATTGTTGCCGAGGTGGACGATAAGGCTGTTACTGACGAAGGGGTAGAGGAGATGCAGCGCATCCAAGCCTTCGTGCAGCTTGACCGAGACACCAATGGCGTGATCTATACGCCTACACAAGTTATCGGTCGTAACCTCAATGCTGTTGCCACTGAATATGAATTGAGTGGCGATGACCTCAATAGCTTCTGGAAGGGCGGTCTTGTAACACTCTATGAGGAAAACCGCCAAGGTCAAAAAGAACCTGTCACTATCGGCGTTGACCTCTTTACAGATACGGGAGTCATCGTTGTTCCAGGCACTGCTGCCAAATGGGAGAACACGGTGCGTCGTGTCATGCCAAAGTATTCATTCGGCAATGATGGATGTTGGCTCAATAAAGACGGTCGACTTACCTATGTTCCTGAAGAGGAGTTCACCAAAGACATCCTTGATGAGCTGGAGCGTATTGCCAAACTGCATGGAATGGTCAGCGAGGCACAGGA
>JAFSRW010000086.1 GCA_017445925.1 Bacteroidaceae bacterium
ACGTTAACGTTAACGATAACGATAACCTTAACCTGAACGATGGTCCGGTATATGACCTCTCAGGTCGCAGGGTCAACAATGTTCAATCAAAGAAGAACATATATATTCAGAATGGAAAAAAGACTTTAAAATAAAACTATGAAAGGTAAGAAGATTTTTATTCAATTGCTGTTGGTAGGCGTTGCCTGTATATGTAAACTGAACGCCTGGGCAGCAACAGAGGTGAATGTTGCTGAGGCTGGAACGCTTTCCACGCTTATGCAGAACATTCAGGTAGAGAAAGAACTCAAGGTGACGGGTGTTATCAACGGAACCGACATCAAGTACATCCGCTCCCTTGTTTTGGCTGGTACGGTAACGAAGCTTGACTGGTCGGGTGTTAGCATCGTTGCTGGCGGCGAAGCTTATAGTGGCAGCTTCAAGACGGAGAATGACATAATCGGAGAACAGATGTTCTACCAGTGCTCGAAGCTTCAGGCAATGGTGTTGCCTATTACGGCAACAGCCATAAATAAGAATGCTTTTGCAAACACAGGACTTAAGACGATAGAAATCCCCAACAGTGTCAGGTCTGTTGGCGAGGATGCCTTTGCCTACTGCAATTCATTGGCAACAGTTGTTATCGGCAAGAAAGTAAATCAGTTGAGCAAAGGCACTTTCTACGGTTCTAACGTAAGTAAAGCATACGTGAAGCCTATAACCCCACCCGCCATATCATCGTATCTATTCTCCTCTAATCCTGCTGTGTATGTTTATAAGGAGGCTTTGAACGACTACAAGCAGTCGGGCTGGAAGGAGTATTATGGCACCATATATGGCTCGCTGGAGAATTTCTATCCTCAGGAACAGGGTGAAGAGGACATTGTGAACGAAAAGTGCAGCAACTTCTTCGAGGATGTCGCCTGCACGCAGCTGAAAGCTGAATGTCAGGCAATGAGCGACGAAGAATTGTCTGCAGCTTTCAACGAGGCAGGAATGCCTGAGTATATGGTAAATATTGCTCTCAAGCTAAAGAACAATACCTGGGCAGATTACGAGCAGGAATTCCGCATCCATTCGTACAAAGCATACAGCGATGCCACTTATTGGAATGACAAGTTGTGGAGTCGTGCCGCTTCCTATATGGGTAACCCCACCGGCATTCTTACTCCAGAATATTCAGACCAGCTTTATGTCTTTGTTGACAGCGATGTGCCTTCAGATGCTACGTTGTACATAGCAAGTATAGGAGTGGACAAGATGATTAACAGCGCCAAGACAGGTCAGAAACTGAAGAAAGGACTTAATATCATAGATGGAGACGCAGGTAAGCTCTTCTACATCTTATATACTGCCGACACCAAGTCAATGACCAAGCGCCTAAGCGAGTGGCCTGAGATAAAGATACACATCGAGGGTGGTAGGGTAGAAGGTTACTTTGATGCTTCGCGTCATACCGATGCCGATTACAAGAAAATGCTTAGCAACGCTACTCACCAGGCCTTTGTCCTCAAGGGCAAACATTCTGTCTTGAGTATCTGGACATCCATCCTCCGTAAGAGGTACCCGAGTAAAATCGCCAAGACCGTTGAGTGTACCGACAGCCTTTCGGTTTGGGAAAAGGATATTACTGGTATCTGCGAGTCTGTGGCTAACGGTGAGAAGGCTGGGGCACCCTGGTATATTACCGGCGGCGATGCTTTTTATCCGGGTTATTTTAATAATCCTACATTCGTGGACAACGACTCGCCTGGCTCCTATGCCCATGCTACAGAGTTTGGCATCCACCTTTCCGAGGGGGCTTCCCAGTATTTCCTGAATCCCTACAGCACAGCTATTGATGGTTATGATGAGGGTGGTATTGCACATGAATTCGGACATCAGCTTCAGTCGCCATTCATGCTGGAAGGTGTTACGGAGGGTAGCAACGACCTCTTTGCCAATGTTTGTCGTTACCTCATGGGGCACAGAGCATCTACAGGCCGACCCTTGAGTGTTACCATGCAGGAGTTTGCGCGTCGCGAGCCCTTCTATTGGAGACCCGTTGATAATAGCTGTCTGCGTATGTATTATTCTCTTTACCTCTACTATCATCAGGCACAGAAGAATACTTCGTTCTATCCTGAACTCTTCAAGGCTTTGCGCAAGGACAAGATAGTTCCTTACGGCTCTAATACCAATAACTCTGGTCTGAAGTTTGTCCGCAAGGTATGTGAGGTGGCACAGGAAGACCTTACCGACTTCTTCACCGTTTATGGTTTCTTTGAGCCGGCCAATAATCGTTATCTGGAATGCTACGGCGACCATTTTGTTACCAATAGGCAGACAGATATTAACAGTACGAAGAGAACAATTGCCAAATACGAGAAGAAAAATCGCGAAATTATCTTTGTGGAGGACCGCGTAGAGAGTATTCCTACCACAGGTTTTGTTGTGAAGGCTGGGCAGCAGCGATACTATCGCGATGGGGAAAAGTTAGGCCAGTGTGGCGACGTAGGTCAGTTCACCAGCTATCTTCCAGATGCCAGCAAGCCTTCATCTTATGTTTATTTGCAGGCCGACAGTCTTTATGCTTTGGAGGGCACCGGAGGCGTGGGCTTCCTGATGTTGGACGAAGAAGATAATCTGAAGTATGCCTCCAATGCCAAGGATATTTGCGTTCCAAGGAGCATAGGTGACGACTTCATTATCTATTCTGTCGATGCTGACGGCTCCTTACACGAAGTTGCTAAATTAGCTGATGGTGTGGAAAGAGTGGCATTGGAAAAAGTAGGTCAGCTCCCAAACAGTATGTCGGACCAGGCTATTAAGTTAATTCTTAGTGGGAAGATAAACGGAACGGATATCAAACACATGCGGAAGCTTATTTCAGAAAATCATCTGGCTTCCATCGACCTTAAAGATGCTCAGATTGTTACAGGTGGTGTTGCTTATTACTCAAGCTACAAGACAGCCAACAATGTTATGGGCGACTATGCCTTCCAAGGCTTCACCAAACTTGTTTCCATGAAACTGCCTCAGACGCTTACCCAGATAGGGTACAATGCCTTCTCTTCCTCTGGTCTTAAGATGATTGATATTCCAGACAAGGTTACGAGCGTAGGTGAGGATGCTTTTGCTTATTGCAATAGTCTGGCCACTGTTATTGTGGGCGAGAAGATGAAGACCATGTCGAAAGGTGCATTTTATGAGTCAAAAGTTAAGGATGTTTATGTCAAGGCTCACACGCCTCCATCAGTATCAGACTACCTCTTTTCCAGTAAACCCCTCATCCACGTATATTCGCAAGACGTAGCCAAATATAAGGCTTCACGTTGGGCAGATTATGGAACCATAGTAGGTGACCTTGAGAATTCCGAAGTTGTCACTCCAATTATAGCTATCGAGGAGTCACGTACCCCAAGTATGAGCGGGGAGGGGAACGCATGTTTTGATCTGATGGGGCGCAGAGTCACAAACCTGCAACCAGGTACCATATATATTCAGAATGGCAAAAAGGTAATATATCATGACAGATAGAAGAACATTCATAAAGCGTGCGGTAGGAGCTGGAGTACTCATAGCTACTTCCCAGCTTCCTGCTTTGGCTGAGGATAATCCTGCTGTGTTTCCCAAACGTGGAAGGTATGAACGGCTGTCACTGAGCTATGCAACGGTGGAGATAGGGCTGGAGAATCCGTTTTCTGTCCTTCATATTTCAGATACCCATCTCACAGCAGCATATAGCCATGAAAACGACAAGAAGCAGCAGCTTCAAAGCAATCGTACCACAACTTTCGGAGGTCGTCAGGAAGAAGCCCTGCGTGATACACTTGCGTGGGCAAAGCAGCATGTGGACTATGTTGTTCATACAGGTGACCTTATAGACTGGCAGAGCGAAGCCAACTTCGACCTTGTGAAGAAGTACTTTGGCGAGGGCGTTATCGGCTCCATGGGTAATCATGAGTTCAGCACAGATATGTGGCTTAGCG
Source organism: Bacteroidaceae bacterium (assembly GCA_017445925.1). Lineage (GTDB taxonomy): Bacteria > Bacteroidota > Bacteroidia > Bacteroidales > Bacteroidaceae > Physcousia. The sequence continues at coordinate 3,951 of JAFSRW010000086.1, forward strand.
AGCCCAAGGAGGAAAAGAGTGAGGCTTATAAGGATAATACACGCAACGTGCTACAGAACGTATATCTTTTCAATATCTCCCTAAGCAGTCAGGTAGTTCGTGGAGTCAATTTCGTTACGCTTGATGATGTTTACGGCTATGTAACAGAAGCCCAGGTAGAACGTTTCCGTGAGGAAGTCGCCAAGGGCTTGCCCATCGTGTTGTGTATGCACGTACCTTTCTTTACAGATAATTTGTGGCGTGCCGCTGTGCGTTTCTGGACAGATAAGGGCCAGCTAACCTATCGTGACGTTCCCAAGCCCAGCGGAGACTATAAACGTCAGTTAGAAGACCCTGTGACTCGTGATTTCATTCAGTATTTGCGCAGCGAACCCCTCTTGCGTTGTATTCTGGCAGGCCATGAGCACATCACCGTAGAAGATCAGTTCTCACCAACCTGCAGAGAATACGTGGTGGCAGGCAATTTCCTCTTCCACGGTCGCGAAGTCCTGTTTGTATGATGTTTAGGATGGGGTAGTAAAAAGGTGGCTAATACAGGTAAATCTTGAAATCCTTGATGCAGCCTGGGGCACCTTGCTCGGCACGAGGGAGATACTCTAAGGCGCTGACGGTCTGAACGGAACCTAAATCGATAACCAGCAGATGGGGAGCTGCGGCTCCCTTTTCTGTTTGCCAATAGGTGCTTTCCTGAAGGTCGAAAACTTTATCACCCAGATTGTTGCCTGCCTCATCTTCCGAGTTGGCGTACTTTGTCTTCCACGGTTCACGGCTCAGACGCTTGCCATCGGCACCTTGCAGATAAAGTTCGGCAATAGCTACACGGTCTCCCTCTTTTTGGGTGGAGAGGCATTCGATAGCCAGATAGCGACCTTTCTGCGGCGCATTGAACTTGACAGTCTGCCAACCGTTACCAGCCTTCATCTGCCCTTTGGCTATTGGCTCTTGGCTGTTCAGGTCGGGCTTGTCTCCAATGTTATTGTGCTTGTTCGACTTCTCTAACTGCAACTTGTTCAGTTCTGGTTCTGCCTGCCCCCAGACAACCTTCTCAGTAGGACCTACAATGTCAAGGACAATGACCTCGTTCTTTCCCTTCTTCAACCAACAACCAGGCACGTAAAGTGTTTGTTGAGGGCCAATGCTCCAGATGCGGCCCATAGCGTGCCCGTTCACCCAAACCTGTCCCTTGCCCCATGTCTCGAAGTTCAGGAAGGTATCGCCCACCTTCTTTAGGTTGAAGAAGCCGCGATAGTAGCCGCGTTTGCTTATGAGATCAAGTCCATCTATGTTCCATTGCGGCCTCTTTCCCAGACGTTGGCCTTCTTTTTCAGGCTTGGTATAGTCGAAGTTACTATGTTTGCATTCGAAAATACCAAAAGTCAATTAAAGAAGCGTCAAATCTGAGAATTATTCCGCACCGTGAGGTGCAGAGAACCTCTCCGCTACGCTTCAAGAACCTCAGCATCTCGCGGTGCGTGAAAAGGGC
>JAFSRW010000087.1 GCA_017445925.1 Bacteroidaceae bacterium
AGCAATGGCGAAGAAGGCAAAGTCCATTGTGACCTTGTCCTTGCCAAAGTGACGGAAGCGTTTGTAGTGCATGTTGTACTTCATTTGTCCGAAGACCGCTTCGGGTTCTATAGGACGGTTGGAGCGGTGCTCAAGCCCCCTCTCTTCAAATTGAAAATTGAAAGTTGAAAATTATTCGATTAACAGTAAACGGTAAACAGTAAACTAATATGAACAAGACAATTAAGACTATTCTGCAAATCATCGGATATGTTATAGCTGCCATACTGGGTGGTGCAGGAGCAAGTTGCTTACTCTAAACTATGGACAGGAAAAAGAATGTACAGTACACATGTGCTGTGATGCTGATTAGCACAAGCATAGTGATGGTAGCCTATCAGGTGTTTACCATAGCAGATGTGGCAAACGGACTTCTTTTCTACGTAGGACAAGCATTCCTCCTGGCAGGCTCCATCTTCGGACTTGACTATTACATTGATAAGGTAACGAAATAGGCATTGCTTATCACTTATAAAGAATAGCACCCAATGGATGCTATTTTTCTGTATTATATATTGCGGATTAAAAAATAATCCTTATCTTTGCCACAGAATCATTAACTAAACCAAATAATAACCTATAAACAATTTAATTAAAACATGAACAGAAAACTTTTACTCATTATTTTAGGACTGTTGCTGATTCCTATAGGGATGATGGCGCAGTGGGAGAGCGGCACCAGCAAGACGGGATCCGTATCTTCAAAAGTACATGATGTGTGGTTCTCCATTACGCTGCCTGAAGACGGTCAGGTGGACTTGACGTTAGAACCCCTGGGAAACATCAGCTCTGAGAATCTGACCCTCTATGCTGTTGTGGATGGCGAGAATGTTCAACGTGCTTTCTCATGGGTTGACGGTTCCAACCGCACCCTTACCTGTCCGAACATGAAACCTGGCACTTACAAGGTGAAGGTGAACGCCAGCCCTAAGGACAATAAGGTGAGCGGCACCTTTCGCCTGCATTACACCTTTACGGCTCCTTATTACAAGACCGATCCTACGCCTAATGACACTTGGGATGCCTGCCCAATGCTGGAGAGCGGCGTAACACTGCACGGTCATTTGGGTTATGCCTATGCTCCTTCCGACGTTGACGATGTGGATTGGTTCCAGATTCAGGTGCCTAAGGACGGCAAACTTACCTTCGAGGTGGTGACCGCACCTACACTGAAGATTGGTTTTGGTACCCTGAATGTGCTCAATGCCGAGGGTAAAGATGTGCAGCAGCGCAATGGTATGTGGCTGGACCAGTCTGACGTCACCCTCGTGTTTGAGATTCCCGATGTAGCAGCTGGTACCTACTATATTCGTCTGCCTCGTTATAGCGGCTACGGTATCTACCATCTTACGCCTCACTTCACACCTGTGGTGGTGGATAGTGAACCTGAACTCAATGACACTTGGGATACTGCTACGCTTCTCAATGAAAGTCAGCCACAGAATGCTCACTTGGGCTACTTCTACAACTCAAGTATCTATAACGACAATGTCGACTGGTACAGGATTGAGGTACCTGAGGATGGCAAGCTTACCTTCGAGGCTTACAGTTCATCCACACTCACTTTAGGTTTCTGTACCTTGAATACGCTCAAGTCTGATGGAACCGGTGTGGCACAACGCAACGGTATGTGGTTTGATAAGCGTGATGCCAACATTGTGTTTGAAATTCCTGATGTTTCTGCAGGTACCTATTACTTCTGCGTGCCTCGTTACAGTGGCTACGGAAATTATTCTCTGACCTATTACTTTACCAGCCATGCTGCTGAGGCAGATCCCGAGCCTAATAATACTTGGGATACCGCTACAGAACTGAAGGTTGGTCCTACTATTACTGGGCAGTTGGGTTATGACTACCAGAATACGAAGGATGTGGAAGACTGGTATGTGCTGAATGTACCTGAGGAAGGAATCATTACCCTAACAGTCTGGAGTGAGGAAACGCTGAAAATAGGCTTTGCCACCATCAATTCTCTCAACGCAGATGGTATAGAATTATCCCAGCGCTCAGGTCAGTGGCTTGACAATCCTGGTGATACACTCACCATGACGCTGTCCAATGCAGCAGCAGGTAACTACTATTTACGCCTGCCTCAATACAGTGGCTATGGTACTTATCATCTTCGTTATAATTTCACTCCATGCAGTAAACTGAATGATGCAGAGCCTAATGATACGTGGGACACTGCCAGTGAGATTGTACGCGGTGTGACCAACGATGCTCGTCTGGGTTACGACTACAATAGCTCGATGGACACCAAGGATTGGTTCCGGTTTGACGTGCCTGAAGAGGGTGTTGTTACTGTGACTGTTCATTCTGAAAAGACGCTGAAGATAGGCTTTGGTGAAATTAAGACGCTCAATGCTGAAGGTACGGAACTGAATCAGCGTGCAGGTCGTTGGTTCGACATAGCTGATACCACACTGGTTATGACCTTGCCCAATGCTGCTGCCGGTACCTATTATCTATACTTGCCCCAATATAGCGGTTATGGCGGCTACACCGTTCGATATGACTTCACTCCATGTGCTATTGCCAATGATGTTGCAGGCAACGATACCTGGGACACGGCAGCTTTCATAGAATCGGGCAATACCAATGAGGCTCGTCTGGGTTACGATTACAATAACTCAATGGACACAAAAGACTGGTTCTTGTTCGATGTTCCCGAAGAGGGTGTTGTTACTGTGACTGTTCATTCTGAAAAAACTTTGAAGATAGGCTTTGGCGAAATTAAGACGCTCAACGCTGAAGGTACAGAGCTGAGTCAGCGTGCAGGTAGATGGTTCGATATTCCAGATACCACCCTTGTTCTGACGTTACCCAATGCTGCCGCCGGTATCTATTATCTGTACTTGCCCCAATACAGTGGTTATGGTGGCTACACCATTCGGTATGACTTCACGCCATGTGCCTATGCCAATGATATAGCAGGCAATGATACTTGGGAAACTGCTGTTTATATTGAGAACGGCACAACCACACAGGGACGTTTAGGCTACGATTACAATAACTCGATGGATACAAAGGATTGGTACACGTTCACAATGGAGGCCGACGGAAGTGCCACGTTTACCATCCGGTCAGAGAAGACGCTTAAACTGGGATATGCCGAGATTCTAGCACCCTACGAAACCGAGGAGGGTACAAAAATGAGTCGTCGCGCAAGCCGGTGGCTTGATTATGCAGACTCTACCCTTGTGTTTAATGCAGATAATCTTGCGGTTGGTACGTACTATCTGTACATACCTCATTACAGCGGCTATGGCGGCTACTCTATCAAGTCGGACTTCACCAAGAACCCGTACTACCGCCAGGTGATGACCAACACCGACTTTGCTTCACGCCTCCAGCTGGAGGAGGGCAAGAGTGTTTACGGCACGTTGGGCTATGAGTACAATGCTGGTGCACGGTCGGAGGCTTGGTTCGACCTTGGTAACATGCACGGCAAGCAGATAGATGTGAACGTAGAGGTGGAGCAGAGCCATTCGCTTTCTATCAGTGTAGCTACATTATATATCTATAAGGGTGACAACGAGGAAGGCAAGCCTATCCTTCAGAATGTAAGGAGTGAGCGTCTGGAGCGCAGTTCCGGAACAATTTCCTATATCGACAAGAATGAGGAGGATAGCCACTACGTCTTCTGCCTGCCACGTTATAACGGCTACGGTGGCTACAAGATAACATTAGGCGATGAACAGGAGGAAGGCGAAACAGATATGGCCAGCAATAGCATCAAGGTAATGACAGGCGGTAGGAACACTGTCCGTAAGGGTGTTCCGTGCGAGAACCCCATTACGGTATCTAACCTCAGTGACCTGCCGTCAGACTTCTTCTTGCTGGCCGTTCTTCCTACCGAAAATGTCAACATCATTGGTTTCCGTATGCCAATAGGTGGTGGTAGAACTCAATATGTACCTGTTGACAGCGTTGCCGTTCCAGGTGAGAATATGTGTCTCTTCGTTGTTCCCAAACTGTTGCCATGGGAGAGTTATACTTTCACAATGATCAGCGAGGGCAAGGGTGATATTGCCTATGCACCTGAAAGAGTTGTTTTCGATGCTCAACGTCGTGTTATCATCCTGGGTACTGCTGTTACAGTAGCCGCAATCGGCGCATTTGCCAAGACGGCTGTTACGGGCTTGGTTATAGGTGGCGCCCTCGACTGGGTATCTAAGAAAGCGGGTGATGCTATTTTCCCTGCCGATAGTGAGGCAGCCCAGCAATATGCAAGTTTGATGGGAACCACTACTGAGCAGTTAGGCATACGCTCGTCATGGGATAGTCCTGCTGTATATACAGCCAAGTCGTTCGTTGGAACATGCACAACCGAGGCAACGAAGAAGATCGTGCCTAAGACAGGTACCCCGCTTGACATTATAGGTAATACCATTACCGTTCTGCAGAATATCATCCCGAACTTGCGACGCCGTATCTGGTACTGGATTTACAAGGATTTGGGCTACTTCGACAATAATAGTCTGGATGTGCTCGACGGCAAGCATGCTGTTACGGATGTGGTTGCTTCGTGGGACCCCAACGAAATGGTTGGTCCGCAGGGAGTTGGAAAAGAGCATTATATTGGAGAGACCCAGACTATAACCTATCGTATTCTGTTTGAAAACAAAGCCGAGGCTGGCGATGCAGCTTACCGAGTACGTGTGAGCGATGAACTGGATGAGAACGTATTTGATGTATCTACCGTACGATTTGGCGAGACCAGCCATGATGGCGTAGGTTACAATTGGGAGATGAAACGCGAGGGTAACAAACTCACTTGGGACATCAAGGGTATAGAGTTGCCACCTAACGTGAATGCTCCTGAAGGCGAAGGCTTCGTAAGCTTCTCGGTTGACCTGAAGCCTAACCTCGCTAACGGAACCAAAATTAAGAATAAGGCCACGATTATATTCGATAAGAATTATCCTATCGAAACCAATGAGTTTGTGAATACACTCGACTTGGTTCCACCAACCACTACCATGTCAAGTGCTGATATCAACGCTACAGGTGATGCCTTTAATGTACACTGTTTATCTAATGATGCAGGCGCTGGTGTGGACAGCTATCTGTTCTTCGTTTCAGAAGATGGTGGGGATTATGCTTACTACGGACAGAGCGTAACAGGTAGCTTAGACTACCCAATCACTCCCGGTGCTTCAGGGAAGTCCTACAGCTTCTATGTTCTTGCAACCGACAAGGTGGGTAACGTAGAGCGAGTTATTCCTCAGGTTATCTATGGCGACACCAGTGTGGATGGTATCCGTATCGTGAATGATACGAATCCAAGTATCAAGGTTTACACCATTGATGGACGGTATGTGGGTGATACCATCTCCGGACTGAAGAAGGGTATTTACGTGGTAGGAGGCAAGAAACTCTTTATCAAATAAGTTTTGAGCCGTAGACTTTAGTTAATTAAGAAAGGTGTGCCACGAGGCGCACCTTTTCTTATTTGACACTAAATCCTATGGATTCTATAGCTTGGCGGATATCATCTTCACTGAAGTTGCCTGAAACTTGGGCCATACCGTCATCTAAAGAGACGGTGACGGATTCTACTCCTTCTACTGACGCTATAGCTTTCTGAGCATTGGCTGCGCAGTGGTTGCAGGTCATACCGCTTATTTTGAAATGAAGAGTGAAGAGTGAAGAATGAAGAATTGGGGTTTCGCAGTGAGATTTTTCCTCTTCACAGTCATGACAATGGCAATGATGATGGCTATGAGGACTGAGGGCGTTGAGGAGCAGGAGAACCATCAATACGGTGCAGAGAATGCTGAACCATCCAGGCTGATGTGCGCAGCATTCTTGCATATTAGCCAAGGGTGCTGTGAACCATTCTGAGGGCAACAGATAGTCGATACCTAATGCAAAGGTGATGGCTCCGGCAATGATGGAGAAGAGATAGATGGCCAATGTCTTTCGGCCCAATACCTTGTTTATTATAAGTATGCTGGCAACATTGCTGGCGGGACCTGCCATCAGCAGTACAAGAGCTGCTCCCGGGGTAAGTCCTTTCATCATCAGCGCCAGAGCGATGGGGATGCTACCCGTGGCACACAGGTACATGGGGATGCTGAACAGCAGCACAAAGAGGATGCTGTAAAGCGTATTGCCCTGGAAGGCTGTAAACCAGGAATCGGGAACGGCTGCTGTGATAATGCCGGCAATAACAAGGCCTATCACTAACCATTTGCCGATATCCTCCATCATTTCGACGAAAGCGTAACGAAAAGCCCCCTTCAAACTCCCCCCAAAGGGGAGTGTTTTATTCTTTTCTTCTTGGTTGTTTGGCGTTGAAGCACTCCCCCAAAGGGGGAGCGGGGAGGGGGCCTCTATCTTGTTCACCAGCGTTCCCCCCAATATAGCTGTCAGGAAGGCGGCAATGGGACGGATGATGGCAAAGGGCAAACCCATAAGGCTGTAGGTAGCGATAATGCTGTCCACACCCGTCTGCGGAGTGGCTATCAGGAAGGAAACCGTGGCTCCCTTGCTGGCACCTTCGCGCCTTAACCCCATAGCTGTTGGAATCACGCCGCAAGAGCAGAGGGGTAGGGGAACCCCAAACAATGCGGCAAGGAATACCGAGCGGAAATTGTTCTTACCCAGATGATTTGTGTAAAGGGTGCTGGGCAGGAACTCGTGCATAAGTCCAGCTAGAAGGAAGCCCAGTAGCAGGTAGGGTGACATCTCGTTGGTCAATACCCATACCTCTTTCAGAATGTCTAATAATACGTTCATGTCTTTATGTTTTTATCTTTCTGGGTGCAAAAGTACGCAGTATCGGCTGCAAATGAGTTGCAAAAGTTGGGTTAGTGAAAAAAAAAATGTATTTTTGTGGGCAAAACAAAATAAATATGGGAAAAACGATAGGTGTGCTCACTGCCATGAGCGTTGAATTTAAGCAAATTGCCTCCATTCTGACGGACACAAAAACGGAAAAGATTGGACCGCAGGAGTTTCTGATTGGTAAACTGGCCGGTAAGACTATTGTTCTGCTGCAATGTGGTATAGGAAAAGTGAATGCTGCTACTGGCATTACTAATCTGATTATCCACTTCAAGCCAGACTGCGTTGTCAGCACAGGTGTGGCAGGCGGAATAGATACATGCCTTAAGATTATGGATGTAGTGGTGAGTACTGCAACGTGTTACCACGATGTGTCGTGCGGCGATGATGTGGACCCAGGCCAGATTCAGGGCTTGCCTCGCTTCTTTGAAAGTGATAAGGCTATGGCAGAGACGGCAGAGGCTCTGTCCTCTGATGTACGCATTGTTCCAGGTCTGATATGTACAGGCGACCAGTTTATCACCAACCGTGAACAACTGAATGTTATAAAGGCTGCATATCCTGAGGGGCTTGCCGTAGATATGGAGTCTGCTGCGATTGCTCAGGTGTGCCATCTTTATGGCGTTCCGTTTGTAAGTTTTCGCATTATCAGTGATACACCGGGTGCTGAGGAACACTTTGAGGAGTACCTGAACTTCTGGCAGACAATGGCCGACAAGAGTTTCTCCCTAACACGTCTTTTCCTGAACAACCTGTGATAAGACATGTTAGATATTCTTAATCAGTGGATAGCAAAGGCCAACGAGTATGTTTGGGGCTGGCCAATGATTATCCTGCTTTTGGGAACGCATATCTATCTGACCATCAGGCTGCGTTTCCCACAACGTTTTGTAAGCAAAGCTATTCATTTGAGTTTTAAGAAAGATAAAGATGGGAAGGGCGATGTGAGTCAGTTTGGCGCCCTTGCTACTTCGCTGGCTGCCACGATAGGTACGGGCAATATAGTGGGTGTGGCTACTGCCGTTGCCTTGGGTGGACCAGGTGCTGTATTCTGGTGTTGGTTGACGGGAGTTTTCGGTATCAGCACTAAGTATGCAGAGGGACTTTTGGCTATCAAATACCGCATACGTACAAAGGATGGAAAAATGGCTGGCGGTCCTATGTATGCTTTGGAACGTGGCTTGGGATGGCGTTGGGCAGGTATTCTCTTTGCCTTCTTTACCATTGCGGCTTCCTTTGGCATCGGCAATATGGTACAGGGTAATGCCATCAGTATGCTGTGTTATTCCACGTATGATATCTCTCCTTATATTACCGCTTCTGTAATTACTGCTGTAACGGCACTGGTGCTTTTGTTCGGCTTAAAGGGTATTTCCAGTGTTTGCAGTATGTTTGTCCCCTTTATGGCCCTGCTTTACGTGTTAGGCTGCCTCTATATTTTGTTTGTAAACGGAGCTTATGTATGGGAAGCCTTATGTCTGATTATAAAGAGTGCCTTCTCCCCAAAGGCTGCTGGAGGTGGATTTGTTGGGACAACAATTATCATGACGACTCGCTATGGCATAGCCAGAGGCTTGTTCAGTAATGAGAGTGGAATGGGCTCTGCTCCCATAGTGGCTGCTGCAGCGCAGACACGTAACCCCGTAAGGCAGGCTTTGGTAAGCAGTAGCGCTACTTTCTGGGATACCGTGGTGATTTGTGCGCTGACGGGCCTGACAATAGTAAGCAGTATTCTGGCTTATCCTGAGATTTCGCACACAGCAGGTGGCACACTTACACAGCTTGCATTCGAGAAGATTCCCTACGTTGGTGCCCCCTTGCTAACGTTCGGCATTGTGACATTTGCCTTTAGCACCATAATCGGATGGAGTTATTATGGTGAGAAGTGTGCTGAGTATCTGGGAGGAAGTCGTATGCGTTTTCCATATAGAATAGTTTATGTGGTGATGGTTTTTGTGGGAGCTATAGTAAAACTGGAGCTTGTATGGAATTTGTCTGATTTGCTCAATGCATTTATGGCTATACCCAATTTGCTTTCCGTTCTGTTGCTCAGTGCAGTGGTGGTAAGCGAGACAAAACGTTACCTTTGGTCAGGCCATCTGGACGATTATCCCCGCAACGGGTGATAATTACTATTTAGTGCAGATAATTTAGGATTTTCTTCCTTGTTTTCTTTGCCGTTTGCAGCAAAAGCCGTAATTTTGCAGCCACGATAAGGAGAGATGCCAGAGTGGTCGAATGGACCGCACTCGAAATGCGGCGTACTCTTACGGGTACCCAGGGTTCGAATCCCTGTCTCTCCGCGCTGAATACTATACGGGAGCCGTTCGGGTTCCCTTTTTTTGTGTCTGATTTTCAACAAGTTATAAGTCTAACTCGTTGTACATCAACATTTTAAGAAATCCTTCACCTCTACAACAACATGATATGTCATCACAGAAAATGGTACAATATCCATGTAAAATCAATTTATAGAAAATGTAGAGGCAATGAAAGCGACTTTTGAAATTACAATCAGTATTGACGAAAACAACGTCAAAACAGCATTCGGCATGCGCAACGATTCCGAGGACATTTCCCTGGACTCAATTCAGAAAGTTTCATCTGCTGTAACGCGATTTCGCGAATGGCTATTGATAGAATTGCAGAAAAGACCAAAAAAACTTTTAAGTTCGTAAACAGCGGAACGGATTTCGTCGATGGTGCCGAATAAGAGGTAATATTCATACTCCACAGTGCACAGCTTCGGCATGTATTGCTTTCGAATGGGTGCGATATATGATGTGGCATCCTCGTCTGCTTCGCCTGAACGTGAGGACTGGAAGCGTCCGGCCAGAAACTGAGTGGCGCTGGGGCTATATACACCCATCCCCCAGCCGTCATCACCCATAAATGCCATCCATTGCTCGCTGATGTCGTCGTAGTTGCCCCATCCGTGCCCGTCATGTCCGAATCGCAATTCTTCTACGACAATGGTATCCACTGGCTCTGAAGTGAATGGATGCTCTCCTCGATAAGCATAGAGATGGTTCAGCGAAGAGATAGGATATACGGCCGGTATCTCCTGCTGATTTTCGGGAACGTCGCCATAAACGGTGTCCGTTCTGTGGCATGTGAGGCGGCAGCGAACGTAAACAACGTTATCCTTCAACTCAGTCCATTGCTCCATTTCTGCTTCTGCAGGACAATTGTCCATGTCCCAAAGCATGGGAACGCACCTCACGTAAGTACGCTTACCTCGTTGCCATTTTTCCAGAATCCGGGCGCGGTTGCGTTTGTAGTCGCCTACTTGTATGGGATTCCAAGGCCAAGGTGACCAGAAGTCGCTCTGTCCTTCGGCTTGTCGGTTAACGCTCTGTCCAGCATAATAGGATTGCTGGACGTATCTGCCCTCGTCGTGAACATTAATATAATTACGTCCTTGCCCACCCCGTCCAATGAAGCAGATGGCTCCGCCGCGTGTGAGGTCTTGGCGCAACGTGATGTTTCTGTTCTTGATCTGGAGCGTATCACTTGACTTGCAAGAAGTCAATAGCACAAGGGATATTTGTACAATCAGTATTAAGGGTAGTCCGTACTTGAACTTCTTGTGCATGGTTTTGTGATGCCACATTCTCATGCCTATCCAGGCTCCTAAGCTGCCACCTATGATTGCCAATCCCAATAGCGTTGCTTCTGGGATGCGCCACTTAGAACGTTTAGCTTTCCACTTGTCTATGCCATACAAGAAGAAAGTGATTGAGTTAATTGCTATGAGATATATGATTATTATCTGCTTTGCTGTCATAGTCTTTAATATCCGAGGTTCTCACCAAACCTTTCCTCCTCCTGAACAACTGGCTTGCCTGATTCAATCCAAGCTAAGATGCCGCCATATAGATTTACACACTTGTAACCTTTCTTGGCTAGGAGTTCTGCAGCATTAGCCGAACGTCTTCCACTTCGACAATATACAGCAATGACATTGTTCTTGGGGAGTGTAGCTTTGGCTTTTTTCACAAAGTTATCCTGTTGGACATCAATATTGATAGCTTTGGCTATATGGGCATCATAATATTCCTCTACGGTACGAACATCAAGTACAATTGTTGTTGTGTCTGCTATCAGTAAAGCAAATCCTTCAGGGTCGGTGTTCTCGAATTTTTGCTGACAACATGCTGTTGTTAATCCCAATGTTGCTATCAGGAAGATAAATAGTCTTTTCATAATATTATATTAGCCATTTCCATATATTTTTCTGCAAAAATACAAAATAAATCCTCATTCTTTACTCTTCTTTTCTCATTTTTTTTGTACATTTGCCTTTGCGCCAAAATCAAAAGATATGGAAGAGAAAAGAAAAATGTACGTCGAGATGCCAATCCCTGTGCATACTTACGACGTTGACTATATGCAGATTGTAAGCAATACGGTATATCCAAAGTGGTTTGAGGACTTGAGAATGGCTATGCTTGATAAGCATTTCCCTTTAAATGAGATGATGAAGGAGCATAACACGCCTATTCTTGCCGAGACTCACATCAAGTACATGCACCCCATATCACTTGAAAGCAAGCCAGTTGGTCGTGTGTGGCTGTCAAAGCTTCATGCAAGCCGTTGGGAGGTTCAACTGGAAATCGTTGAAGAAGACAGGGTGTATTGCACAGGTTCACAGACTGGATACTACTTCAACCTTGACAGTCGTCGGCCCGTACGTTTCCCGGAGAGCCTTGTCGAATATTACAACTCGCTATAGTTCCTGAATGATGAATTCGCCCGTCAACCCATCCCTTCAAAAGTATATAGAGGAAAACATCCTTCCGCGATATGACAATTTTGACAAAGCACTTAGATTAGTTGAAAAATATGGAATACACTTATAAATATCCAAGGCCGGCTGTTACTGCTAAAGCAGAATGGTTTCCTTTGTCAGCCTTACCTCAGTTGGCATTCGACCATGAGGATATAATGCAGGATGCAATTATACTAATGAATAATTATAATTAACAAACATCAGATTATGCAATTTGTAATTACAGCCTACGATGGCGAAGGAATGCTTGACAAGAGGATGGAGGTACGCCCCCTGCACTTGGAAGGCATGGAGAGACTGAAGGATGTGCTGCAAAAGACGCTCGATGCTATGAGGGATTGTGAAGCCCGAGTGGCAAGCGAAATGGAAGGAATTAACAAGTAGAGCATGAAAATGCTGCAACTATGACGTTGACCTACATCTTCCATAGTGTCAGATAATGACCAGATTCCAAGAGAGAAACGGAGCTACACAATGCAAGTTATTGAAAGGTGTCGGAACGAAGATAGTACTCCGTGAGTGTCCTGACTGCGTAGCTGATGCAGCAGAGTTTTTGGAAGAGCAATTAAATGAATAGGATTATCAGGGAAGCAAGACCGACGGACGTGGCTGAGATCATGCAGGTCATGGATGCTGCAAAGAAGATTATGCGGCAGTCTGGAAATATGCACCAATGGGGAGAAGGCTATCCGTCCGAAGCTGCCATTACGGCTGATATGGAAAGGAATGGTGGTTTTATCATTGAGGATGATGGCTGCATTGTAGGCTACTTTGCTTTTCTGCCATCCCCAGAACCGACTTATGCCAAGATCTCTGACGGTGAGTGGCTTGATGAAACGCAACCATATCATGTAGTCCATCGCATTGCCAGCTATCCCGATGCTCACGGCATCTTTAGCAGCATCATGGATTTCTGCTTTTCACATGACACGAACATCCGCATAGATACCCATCGCGACAACAAGATAATGCAGCACAACATCCAAAAGCACGGCTTCACCTTTTGTGGCATTATCTATCTGTTGTCGGGCGATGAAAGACTGGCGTATCAGAAGATTGTCAGCTGTTTCTAATAATATCAGCAATCTCCTTTCGGGCTTCCTTTCCTTCTGGACACGGCCAAAGTGGATAGACGTGTCCCATCTTCTCCTTCACGTGCAAGCGGACATTCACGCCTGCAGTCTTCATCTTATTATAAGTTTTGACGATATCCGTATAGAACACCTCCCACGTGCCAGTATATAGCTCGGTGGGCGGCAGCCCATGCATGTCGCCGTAGAGCGGCGAGACCATCGGATCGTGGGTGTCGAGTTCGGCAGCCCAGTCCGCTCCGACGTGTCGCAGCACCTCGTTATCGAGGAAGGTGTCATGCTCCTGCAAGGCATCATCGCCTCCCGTCAAGTCAACCCATGGCGAAATGAGTATCAGGTGGCTGGGCAGGTCGATGGAGTCGGCTTTCATCTCCTGCGTCAAGGCCAGCGTGAAACCGCCTCCGGCAGAGTCGCCCGCGATGATGATGCGCCGGGCGGGGAAACGTTCCAGCAGATGGCGATAAAGTTGCATCATCAGCGGATGGGCATCTTTGGCAGTATATTGGTAGAGCATCGGATAGTTGGGAGCCACGATGCCGCAGCCAGTCGTCTCTGCCCACTCAGCCATCGCTTTCCAATGCTGCATGTTAAAGTTCTGGTAATATGCTCCGCCGTGGATGTAGAGCAAGACGGGCTTTGAATCATCCTGAGGTGCTGACTCGAACACCTGCATGTGGCCGACCCTGTATTGCGTCACTTCGCGGGGAAACTTCACGCCGTCGGGAATCTCGATGGTACTCTTGTCCGTTTTCTCAGCCTTGCGCATAGCGTAGGTTTCCATCGTTGACTTCTTCAATGAATGGGACACGATAAAGGCCTGTGGCGAGCGTCCGTCGATAAACCAGAATCCCAAGCCGACAACAATGACGGCAGCAATGAGTACGACAATTGTCAGAAGCAGTTTCCTAAGTAGTTTTTTTTTCTTCATATTCGTTAATTTTATGTGGATTTAATTGTTTTATCTTCATCAAGATTTACTTCATGTTTCCAATTTCCAACCGTTGTCTCCGTGGTATATCATCTGGTGCGTCATTCCTCCGTCAATACAGATGTTTTCTCCCGTGATGAAACCCGCCTTGTCGGAACAGAGATAGACCACCCGTTACAACGGCCACCTTGTCTCTGAAATCCTCAATATCTTTCATTTTTATTTCTTTTCGGTTAGTCGCTTGATATGGTCCTTCAAAATCTTGTAGGCCGGGAAAGGCATGGCGCCGTGGTCGTAGCCCTGCATCTCGTAGAGCGTCACGTCCTTGTGTCCAGCGAGCTTCAGCATGCGCCAGAAGTAGGCCTGCTCCTCGTAGCGTCCGAAGAGTTCCAGCTCGCGGTCGCCGGAGATGATGACGATGGGCGGCGCATCGGCTCGGACGTAGGTGAGTGGCGCGTATTGGTCGATGGTGGCCTGCAGGGGCGGGATGCCCTGTTGCTTACGGATGTTGTAGTGCGTGATGCACTGACCGCTGAACGGCACGAGGGCCGCGAGCGAGTCGGCATCGACGCCGTATTTCGCCAGCCAGCGCTTGTCGAGTCCGATGATGTCGAGCAGATAGCCGCCTGCGGAGTGTCCGGCTACAAAAATCTTGCGTTTGCTGCCATTGTACCTCGCAATGTTCTTGTACGTCCAGGCCACGGCTGCTGCGGCGTCGTCGAGGATGTCGTCAATGGGAGCCTTGGGCAGCAGACGATAGTTGGCCGCCACAACCACAAGGCCACAGTTCTTCAACTGCGGGTCGATGTGTTTCTCGCCGCCCTCGATGCCGCCACCGTGAAACCACACCACTACGGGCGCGTCCTGAGCATTCGTCGGATAATACACGTCGAGCTTGCAGCGCTCCTGGGCATAGCCCTGCGCCGCGTCGCGATACGGGATGTCGTTTACTTGATTATACTGTGCCTTTGCAGGGCCAGCAAAGAGCAGCACTACAAGGACGAGAGTTATACTTTTCATACGTCTCAGAATCTTAGTCTTTTGTTGGGTTTGTTAATAAATTATCCAAAATATCGCCACAAATATAGCAAAAAGTCTGCAATAATTCGTATATTTGCCATCAGTTTTAAGTGTAATTAGGTATTATGAGTATGATAGATCAGATTATCGACTTCAATAAGAGCTTCGTCGCACAAAAAGATTACGAGAAGTATCTGACCGACAAGTATCCCGACAAGAAGCTGGCGGTGCTTTCGTGTATGGACACCAGACTGACTGAACTGCTCCCTGCGGCTCTCGGCCTGAAGAACGGTGATGCGAAGATTATCAAGAACGCTGGTGGCCTGGTTATCTCGGCCTTCGACTCAGCCATGCGTAGCCTGATAGTGGCCATTTACGAGCTGGGCGTGCAGGAGATTATGGTGGTAGCACACTCGCATTGCGGAGCCTGCCACATGAGTTACGACCACTTCCATCACGAGATGATTGCCCGTGGCGTGACAGATGAAACTCTTGATACCATCCGCAAGTGTGGCATCGACCTTGACCAATGGTTGGAGGGGTTTAAGGACACACCAACCTCTGTCCGCAAGACAGTTGAGACTATCAAGACTCATCCGCTGGTGCCGAAGGATATAGTGGTTCGTGGGTTTATCATTGATTCTGAAACTGGAGCATTAGAAGAAATTGAGGAACAGCGAGAGCTGATCCAAACTCGTTTGGACTTTGCCGAGTCGTGACGAAATTCATCGAAGAGATAAATCCAATGAAGTATATAGCTTTTACATTCGTTTTTGTAGCCTTGTTTTTATGCTCATGCAATAATAACAAGGCTGCGAGTGAGCGAGAACAGAGTGAAGCATGCTTCGATTCTGCCGAGCGTGAGCAGGCTCGACCAACGGTCAAGGTGAATGATACACAGTCCTCTAATGTGCAAACGGAAGATACGTTAAGAACCATTACTGCAGACATGGCTTATGAGGGAGTAAACAAATACTGCCATAAGGAATATGACTGGAGCGTAGCAAAGAACAATCCCGACATCATGTATGTGCAGATGGGTGAAGAGACGGACTCTGCGTATCAAGTGGTATTCCGCAGTTACACAGGTGCCATTGTGCATTTCTATGTCAATAAGACAAGTGGCACCACAAGAATGGTGGAGAAAGTGCCAAACCTCAATGTCGAGGAGGATGCAGGAACCATCAACTTATTTGATTACTTGGATGAAGTGAATGAATAGTGAAGTGGACTGTATTATCAGATAATCGAAGCTATGACTGCCGTCTATCCACAGAACATGGACTGTCAATCATTCTGCAAACAGAACAGCACAAGATCCTGCTTGATACAGGAGCGAGTGACGTGTTTATACGAAACGCAGAGCAATTGGGCATAGATCTCAGCGATGTTGACTATGTTTTCATTTCTCATGGGCATAGCGACCATGCAGGCGGCTTACGATACATATTAGAGCATAATAGACAGGCTAAAGTCATCGTCTCGCCCGATGCCATGAGTGGAAAGTTCTTTTCTAAACGAGGAATTCTGCATAGTATTACTACGGAGTGGCCAGAGATCGACGATGACAGACTTATCTTAATAGACCTGACCTATGAGATAGCAGAAGGTCTTCACGCTATTGCCCATATCCCTCAGATTCACTCGATGCCCAGGGGAAATCAGAATCTCTATGTGCAGGATGCTAATGGAGATTATATCCACGACGATTTTTGCCATGAGTTGGCCCTGTATGTCGATGGTCTACTATTCACGGGCTGTGCTCATAGTGGTCTGGAGAACATTCTGGCAGCCTGTCCTTGGCCAGTAAATACCGTTGTAGGTGGTTTTCACCTGCTTGACGGACAGGAGACTGATGAAGAAATCGAAGCATTGGCTCAAAGGCTGAAAGCAAAATACCCTAAAACTCTGTTCTATACAAGCCATTGTACAGGTAACAATGTGTTTGAGGTGATGAAGGGCGTGATGGGAGAACAGCTACAGTCCTTTAGATGTGAACAATGATAGAATAGAAGAGAAATGAATTTACTTCACAAATTTCATGCCTCCCTGGATATAAACACCTGGATGTAGTTTCTCTGAAGGTTGGCATAGACGACCTCCTAAGTCATATACCTTTGGCTGTTTCACCTCAAAGCTCTCTATCCTGTTCATACCAGTAATGATATTGTTAGGCTTGCTATACAAGGTTACAGGTCGATAGCTGGTATAAGTAGCTAACTCCTTATTAATGGTAATGCCCTGTAGCATACCAGTCTGGTTGTAATTCTTCATAGAGAGAACCACTCTGTCGGGATATACATAAACCATGAGAGCCTGAACAACGGTAGGCATATCACTCGGGTCACCAGTATCTATGCTGTTGTAATAGTAACGCATGCTGCCCATGAAGGCGCTGAAGAAGCTACCCTCACCTTCCTTAGCCTCGGGTTTCTCCTCAAGAAGCCACAGGCTAGTCTCGACATCAGAAGCATTCATCACAAGTGTAGCTGCAGGAATGCCATCCTCAAGGGTGGTAATCTGTTTGCCAATGAGACGCTGAGAACTGTTACAATCGCTGTAATGCTCGTTGGTAACGGCATACCATGTGCTGGCATCCTTGGCGTTCTGTCCTACAAACATATAGGTACCGCCTGGTTCGGGAGTGGCACCACGCTGCAAGGTAACCTTTCCGTCCTCTTCGCCTGTTACCTTATATATATATGTAACAGCTGCAACGCTATTACCGCTGAAACGACCGCCGGTGCTGCTGAACAGATACTTGTCAGAACCATTAACGATGATGCTGTAGTATTCATTTCCTTCGGTATTCTTGAAGATGCTTGCTGCAGGCTGCTCCAGTGTAGTCAGGTTGTAGGCGTTATAACCCATATAGGTGCCGTCCTGCTTGCTGCGTATATAAAGCGTTACGGATGTCTCTGTTTTTGTCTCAGCATCCTTGAACTGCCAGATAGAACGAGCCAATGTAGACTTGGCAATAGTTACGCTGGGGGCAGGAACGCCATTCTTAAGATTAGTGAACTTGAAACCTAAGAGGCGCTGAGAACTGGAATCATCTTTGTAATGCTCGTTGGTAAGAGCATAGTAGGTACTGGTGTCCTTAGAATTCTGACCAACTATCACATAGTAACCGCCATTCTCGGGTATAGCATCACGTGTAAGAGTCAGCGTTTTGGCATCAATATCCTCAACCTTATAAAAATAAAGTGGGAGTGGATTGCCGTTACCACTGTATCTACCACTACTGCTGCTCAGGATAAACTGACCACATCCACTTGGGGGTGTTGCATCTGGCTTAATGCTGTAGGTGTACTGTCCGCTGTTACGTGAAATAACACAGACTGATGCTGTTGTTACGGTACTCAGGTTGTACTCACCAAACCCCAGATAAGTATTGTCATGTGTGCTGCAAATCTGCATCTTCTTATAGATTGCAGGATATTCGCCTTCCTCGTTGGGAATAATGGGACCGTCGACATGCTTCTCATCTGTGGTACTTATAACATTACCGTTAATATCGTAGCGAGTTACACGCTGACTGGTCTTTTCTCTTGTGTAAGCACCATCCTTGCCGTGATCATGACCATAGAGCATAATCAGGTTTGGATGCTCGCAGAAAGCACTCTTCAGTGTGGTATAAGCAGGTCCTGTGTTCATACCCTTGCCGCTATTCAGACTGTTGGAGTCTGGGAAGGGAATATGCAGACAGAAGAAAACGGTTCTGTTGGGGTCATCGGCATAAATCTCATCCAGTTTCTCCTTCACCCACTGGGCACTCTCAGGGCTATAGGTATAGTCCCAGGCCGATTTCCAGAAGTTCTTGCCACAGTTCAGGATGATGAAATCCAGTCCGCAAAGTCGATAATGGAAGGCAGCCAATAGCGTTTGCGTACCCAATGTACCATTGTCGGCATCCTCATAGAAGAGGTCAGTATCTGCCAATGTACCCACATCATCCTTCATAGGGAAACGGTAGAAGTCGCCTGCACAATAAGGCTTGGGAATATCATCGTAGTTAGCCACCTCATAGTCGTGGTTACCTGTAACCCAAAGCACATTCTTGGCTTTGCCTTCAGCAAAAACGTCACGGGTAACATTATTAATTACCCTACGCACTTGCATCGAGTTTGCTTCGGCAATTGTCTTATCGCTCTGGCAGTCACCTCCCAACACAATAATGTCCACATCTTCCTGTTCTTTCATCTGACGCAACGTCTGTATGAAACTGGAACGTACCGTCACATCCTTGATGAGTCCGCTCGAGGGTGTGAGCATCGAGTTCATGGCATGCACGTCGCTAAGGCATGCAATAGTGACCAAAGGTTTCTCGGCCTCCTCTTGAGGCTGAGCCCAAAGGGACAATCCCGTCAGCAAGATAGAAGTTGCTAATAAAAAAAATCTTTTCATAATATTATAATTTTTATATTCAGCGTCTCGTGCGAATAGTCTATCGTAATATCAGGAAATCCTGCCATGACCTCAGCGTGTTCTAATTCCAAACTCGTACCAAATACACCTTTTATTATCTTGATGTTGCACATAAATCCTAATAATTCTCATTTTCAGGCACAAATTTACGCATAATTCTCGTTATTTCAGTTAAAACCCCTATATTTGCAAAAAAAATCAAGAAAAGAAGTCTAAGAAGGCATAAAGTGTGAGTACACTCAAAACTATTTTGGCAATATTGGTGGTGCTGTAGCATCTCATACACATAGCGGAACAACAGGTTATAAGCCCAGTCTCTCCGCTGATTTTATTCACAAAGAGTGCTTGCTAACCTCTTTTTTAAAAAAACAAGAACAATGAAACAAGAGAAAACCGTTTCAGCATCCTTCATGTACATGGGGATACTGTTTTGTACTTGCCTTATTGCAAGTAACATGTTAGAATCCAAAATTTTACAATTCGGTAGTTTTACCATGACGGCTGGCGTACTGTGCTTCCCCATCTCATACATTCTGAACGACTGTATTGCCGAGGTTTGGGGCTATCGTAAGGCCAGATTCGTTATATGGATGGCCTTCCTGATGAACTTTTTAGTGGTCACCCTTGGTCAGTTGGCTGTGATTCTGCCTGCTGCCGACTTCTGGGCCGAACACGAGGAACACTTTAATTTTGTCTTCGGCTTGACGCCCAGAATCACCGTTGCCTCCTTTACAGCTTTCCTGCTTGGCAGCTTAGTTAATGCTTATGTGATGAGTAAAATGAAGATGACCAGCGAGGGACGCCATTTCTCAAAACGTGCTGTTGTCAGTACGCTTTGGGGCGAGAGTGTTGACAGTCTGATATTCTTTCCCTTTGCTTTTGGCGGGCTGGTTCCCATTCATGATTTAATTAAACTGATGATTCTGCAGGTCATCACCAAGACCTTGTACGAGATTATAGCGCTTCCCCTGACCATTAGGGTGGTGAAGTGGGTGAAGCGTCGTGAGGAAACCGATGTATATGATCATGACGAAACGTATAACCCCATAAACATATTCCAGCTATGATAGGCGATTCAGCATTAGTAGTCCTTTCCGGCGGACAGGATAGTACCACTTGCCTGTATTGGGCCAAGCAACACTTTATGCGCGTGGTAGCCCTGAGTTTTATCTATGGGCAGAAGCATGTGAAGGAGGTTGATTTGGCTAAGGATTTGGCCAAGGAAGCCGGTGTGGAGTGGGACTGTATGGATGTTAGTTTTATATCCAAACTGAGTACGGGATGCAGCCTTACGGATACATCTTTGCAGATTGAGGAAGAGAAACCCACAGACGGACTCCCTTCAACCTTTGTTCCGGGCAGGAATATGTTCTTCCTCTCCATTGCTGCTGTTTATGCCCGCAATAAGGGTATTTACGATTTGGTAACAGGTGTGAGTCAGACTGATTTCAGTGGTTATCCCGATTGTCGCGACAGTTTCATTAAGAGTCTGAATGTCACGCTTAACTTGGCTATGGATGAGCAGTTCCGCATTCAGACCCCTCTGATGTGGCTTGACAAAGCCCAGACTTGGCAGATGGCCGACGAGATGGGGGTGATGGATATAATAAGGTATAAGACGCTGACGTGTTACAACGGCGTTCAGGGCGATGGCTGCGGACATTGCCCAGCCTGTCAGTTAAGAAGAAAAGGATTAGAGAAATATGAGCAACAGAGAAAATGAGGGTCTTTCTGCCCTTGGCCGTAAGACTGAATACAAGAGTGATTATGCTCCAGAGGTGTTGGAGGCGTTTCAGAACAAACACCCCGAGAACGACTATTGGGTAAGGTTTAACTGTCCTGAGTTCACCAGTCTTTGTCCCATTACGGGGCAACCTGATTTTGCCGAGATACGCATCAGCTATCTGCCTGATCAGAAGATGGTGGAGAGTAAGAGTCTGAAGCTATACCTTTTCAGTTTTCGCAATCATGGCGATTTCCATGAGGACTGCGTAAACAAGATTATGAAAGACCTTATTAAACTGATGGACCCTAAATATATTGAAGTGACAGGAATTTTTACGCCAAGAGGTGGCATCAGTATCTATCCGTATGCCAACTACGGACGTCCTGGTACCAAATATGCTGAGATGGCTGAGTACCGCCTACTGCATCACGACCTTTAGTCGAACTCCAGTTCCAACTCTTTTATCAGGCTGGTAATTGATGGGTTCATCTTCTCCAGTTCCAGAAGATGTTCCTGTTTGCTATAGATTCGTTGTACGACTTCTTGCTTGGCAAGTTCGAAAGAAAAACTTAACTCACTATTCTGAAGGCGCTGACGAAGATAATGCTCCAAGTCTGCCTTCAAATTGTTCAGTTCGTTAATAACCTGTGGACTGTTTACGGTGATTTCAACGGATGACGGTCCTGTGATGACTGGCTGTAGCATTCGCATACGCTGTGCTATGGCCATTTGTTCACGCGGAAGACTGTTCACGTAGGCAAACCAATTCTCATGCAGGGAAACTTCTTCAAGGGGCTTGTTGGTCGTGATTTCCTCAACGGGTGTTTCCTGAATATTATTATCAGTTCTTTCCGCAGTCTTACTGCCAAAGCGTTTGAAACTGACTTTACGTAGGATGACCTTGGGCTCACTCACATTAGCTTTAGTTGCAGTAGGAGTGGGAGCCGCTACATGCTGGGGCTGAGGTGCTGTTGTTGCAGCAGCCTGAGGAGCAACAACAGTTGAACCGGCTGCTGTCTGAGACTTTGCAGCCAGTTTTGCAAAAATGGGTTTTAATATTCTGGCAGGGCGGCGCCCCGCGCCAGGCACATCTTCCTCTGTTAGCTGAGCAGCTTGTATAAGGCAGATCTCCACCTGCAAGCGTTTATTCCTGCTGGTTCTGTATGCTTGGTCGCAGTCGTTGCATAGTTTAATAGCCTGATATAGGAACTTGGCCTTGCACTTCTGTGCCTGTTCCTGATATTTGGCTCGCATTTTATCGCTCATCTCAAGGAGGGGCAGAGTAACGGCATCCCTACTTACCAGAAGGTTACGCAGGTGAGTAGCAAGTCCGTTTACGAAGTTGCCCCCGTCAAAACCCTTGTTCAGCACATCATTCAGCAGCATAAGGCTGGACTGAACGTTGCCTTCCAGGAAGTAATCCACCAATTGGAAATAGTATTCCGTGCTTAGTACATTCAGGTTCTTGGCAACTTGCTCGTATGTGATATTGCCACCCGTGAAACTTACCATCTGGTCAAAGATGCTCAGGGCGTCACGCATACCTCCGTCGGCCTTCTCTGCTATCAGGCTTAGGGCTTCCGGCTCAGCGGTATATCCCTCTTTCTGGGCTACATACATCAGATGATCTACAGTCAGCTGAGTAGTCATGCGCTGGAAGTCATAAACCTGACAGCGACTCAGAATGGTAGGCAGAATCTTATGCTTCTCTGTGGTGGCAAGAATAAAGATAACATACGAGGGCGGCTCCTCCAATGTCTTCAGGAACGCATTGAAGGCCGAGGCTGAGAGCATGTGAACCTCATCAATAATAAACACCTTGTACTTACCTATCTGTGGCGGAATCTGAACCTGCTTGGTAAGTTCGCGGATATCCTCTACGGAGTTGTTACTGGCAGCGTCCAGTTCATGAATGTTCATGGAGCGCTGCTGGTCGAAAGCCATACAGCTTTCACACTGGCCACAGGCATCGCCGCCATCTTTAGGGGAAAGGCAGTTGATAGCTTTGGCAAAGATACGGGCACACGTAGTTTTACCCACACCTCTGGGACCGCAGAAGAGGTAGGCATGTGCCAGCTTTCCTGAAGCAATGGCATTCTTAAGTGTTGCGGTAAGTGCACGTTGTCCAACCACTGCGTCAAAGTTCAGCGGTCTGTATTTTCGTGCAGAAACAATGTATTCTTCCATTCTGTTTTTTGTAGTTTTGTGCAAAAATATGAAAAAAAAGTGGCTTCTTGTTATAAGTGACCATATTTTTTTCTACCTTTGCTCAAAATTTGCACCAAGACTATGAGCCGATTAAATTCAGTGTTCCTATTCATACGCCGTCATAAGTATATGGTGGTTATATTTTTTATTGTGCTGATTGTTGGTTTTATTGACGACAACAGTTTTATGCACCGTTTTGATCGCCGTAGCAGAATGGATCAGCTAAGGAGCGAGATAGAAGTTTATAAGAATCAGTACGAGACGGCTGACCGCCAGTTACGCGAGATGGATTCTAACCCCAAAGCAATAGAAAAACTGGCACGCGAGAAATACTACATGAAGCGTCCGGGCGAGGATGTTTTTATAATAAGAGACGCTGAGGAAGATGCTGCAGAAGTGGCATCTCCAGATTCTGCTATAAAATAAGGTTATGATACGCGAACTAACGTTCCTCGAGAATCTTCTTTTCCGCATAGGAGCCGTTTTGATGCTCATAGGTGTGGCCCTTCATATTTTTAGTGCCGAAGTTTCCCTTTACGTGTTTGGCATTGGTGCCATGTTATTTTGTTTAATGCAGTTCCGTGCTGTATATGAAGGTAACGACTTGGTTGTCATCCGTTTACGTCGTCAACAGTTGTTTGCCTGCCTGATGTTCTTGGGTACTGCCATGTGTATGAGCATGCAGGTTTATCAGTATGGCTTTGCCCGTAGGAATGAGTGGGTTGTGGCTTTGGCAATAGGTTGTGTATTGGAATTGTATACGGCATGGCGACTCCCCAATGCATTACAAAAGGCAAAAAAGTCTTAATAAGTACTAAAAGTTATCCTATGTAGCTTCTTTTTGTCTATCTTTGTATTCCTGAATGATTGATGTGATATGAAGAAGTCTTTATACTCTTTAATCTTTGTGGCTATTTTGCTGGCCTCCTGCTCGGAACAGTATATGGTTTCCGGGTCGTCCAATGTGGAAGGATTGGAGGGTAATATGCTGTACCTGAGGGTATTTAAAGATAATGACATGTTTGCCATTGATTCCTCAAGGGTTGTTCACGGAAGGTTTAAGTTCCGTGGAATTATGGATTCCGTGATGATGGCATACGTTTTTCTGGAGAACAGCAGTGTAATGCCTGTTGTGTTGGAGAATGGTGATGTTAATGTGCGTATTGATGAGACTACTCAAAGTGCCACAGGAACTCCCTTGAACGACACCCTTACCTGTTTTATTCGCAAGAAGTCCCAGATTGATGCCCGTATGGCCGAATTGCCCCATCTGGAGATGAAGATGTTAATGAATGGCATTGACCACGAACAGGTTATGGCAGAGTTGAACGAACAGGCTCTTCAGTTAGAGCATGAGAACGACAGACTGATAACACGTTTTATCCGTTCCAATTATAATAATGTTTTAGGTCCGGGTGTATTTATGATAATGACCAGCGGTTTCCAGTATCCTATCCTCAATCCGCAGATCGAGGAAATCATTTCTCAGGCTCCCCCTTACTTTATGAATCACCCATACGTGAAGGAGTATATAAAGGAAGCAGAGAGTAATATGGAAAAGTTGCGTCAGTACTGATTTCTAGCAGAAAATGAAATATCTATATTGGTTTTACCAGTTATTTATTGCGGGTCCGATTCTATTGGTAGCAACCGTTCTTTGCGCAGTCTTTGTGATTATATTCGGTCCTATCTGGCCCGCTTGGGTTGGTTACTATCCTCCTATGATCTGGAGCCGACTGATGTGCTGGGTATGCCTGCTCCCCGTTAAAGTGGAGGGTAGGGAACATCTCCGTAAGCATCAGTCCTACATCTTTGTAAGCAATCATCAGGGTGCATTCGATATTTATCTGGTATATGGTTTCTTAGGCCGAAATTTCAGATGGATGATGAAGAAAGCCCTACGCAAGATACCTCTGATAGGTAAAGCCTGTGAGAGAGCCGGACACGTAATGGTGGATAAGAGTGGCCCTAAGGCCATCAATGCTACTTGCGAGCAAGGCAGAGAGGTTTTACAAGGTGGTATCAGCCTGGTAGTTTTCCCAGAGGGAGCCCGTACCTTTACCGGCCACATGGGCAAGTTCCGCAGGGGAGCTTTCCAGATAGCCCATCAGTTGCAACTGCCTGTAGTGCCTGTCACTATTGATGGTTCTTACGATGTTTTGCCTCGCCAGAAAGGCTTTAACTTCGTAACCTGGCATCCCTTACGACTTGTTATCCATGAGCCCATCCTTCCCAATCCTCTTGACCAGGAAGAGATAAAGGATGTTATGGAGCAGAGTTATCAGACCATCATGTCGGCTCTTCCAGAGAAGTATCAAGGCTTTATCGAAAACCCCGATCAATGACATATACCCGCCACTATCCCATTCACGAGGCAGCCAGTTACATCAACTGGCTTTATTTCTTTCATGCCTGGGGATTTCCCTCCCGTTATAGCAGCATTGCCAAAGTTCACGGGTGTGTAGCATGTCGTCAGAATTGGTTGCAGGCTTTCCAAGAAGATGAAAGGGAGCGGGCAGAGCAGGCCATGAAGCTTTTTGATGAAGCGCAGCAATTGTTGCGTGAATGGGACGAGGCCGGTTATTGCACAACCTTCAGTGTCCGCCTTATGGAGGCTAATTCCGATGGTGAGGACATCGTTCTTCTCGAATCCGGTCAGCTGATACCTTTCCTTCGCCAACAGAATGTCGAGGAAGGGAAACCATGTCTTTGCCTTGCAGATTTTGTTCGTCCCCTTTCCTCTGGTATTGCAGACAAGATAGGTATTTTTGCCAGTACCGTTCCCAATGCCATTCCCATTAAGGGACTCGAGGAAAGCCTTGTTGCCGACCGTTTGGCAGAAGCAACGGCAGAGTTGGGACATTTGCAAACAAGGCGCGAGTGGTGGGGATATGCTCCAGACGAGCATCTTACCTTAGATGAACTTTTTGCCGAGAAATATCAGGGCAAACGACCAGCTGTAGGTTATCCCTCTTTGCCCGACCAGAGTGTTTGCTTCCTGCTTTCCGATTTGTTGGATTTTCCCTCCTTGGGCATTTCTCTGACAGAGAACGGTGCTATGATTCCACACGCCAGCACCTGCGGCTTTATGTTTTCACATCCAGCCACCTGCCACTTTTCGGTTGGCAAGGTAGGGGAGGACCAGCTTCAGGATTATGCCAAGCGCAGAGGAGTCAAGGCCAACATGCTCCGCAAATTCCTCAGAACTTAATGACTCTTCTGTAATGTCCAGAACCTTATAGCAGCCTTAAAAAATATTGAAGGGCACTGCCTCACGGTAGCGCCCTTCTTTGTTGTTTGTTTGGAAAAAGTCTAATTGAAATAATGGTTTGTGATTGATTTTTTAAGCCTCTGCGGGAGTTTCAGTTGTTTCACCCTCAGTAGCCTGTGCAGTTTCGGCCTCAGCCTCAGCATTTGCAGCAGCTTCAGCCTCTGCCTTAGCAGCAGCCTCAGCAGCCTTCTTGTCAGCTACTTTCTTTGCAATCTCTTCTTTGGTCTTCTTCTCTGCATCCAAGCGAGCTGCATCAGCAGCCTTCTTTTCAGCAGCCTTCTTGGCCTCGAATGCCTCCAGACCCTTCTGCTTGTCAGCCTTCCATGCTGCAAATTTTGCCTCACAGGTAGCTTCGTCAAAAGCGCCCTTCTTAACACCACCACGGAGGTGCTTCATGAGATAAACACCCTCGCCAGATAGAATGTTACGAACCGTGTCGGTGGGCTGTGCGCCACACTCTACCCAATAAAGAGCACGGTCGAATTTCAAATCTACAGTGGCAGGATTGGTGTTGGGATTGTAAGTACCAATCTTCTCTGTAAACTTACCATCGCGTGGAGCTCTTACATCAGCGATTACGATGCTGTAGAAGGCATAGCCTTTACGACCGTGACGCTGCAATCTAATTTTTGTTGCCATAATTTTAATTAAACTTTATTTATAGGTTTGAAATATGCCGTCAACTCGTAACGGCGCGCAAATGTACAACAATTATATGGATTGGGATGCAAAACCGCCAACTTTTTTTTATTTATAATGTATATTTTGCCTTCATGCTGGCCTTAACCATATAAACAATGAGGACGCAATACATACCAAGTGACAGAATTTCGCTCAATGAGTTGTTCCACCATTCATCATATTGGAACTCTATACCGCAAAAACGAAGGGCTACACTGACTACTCCCATCAAAGCTCCGCCGGCTATGAATCCACTGGCTATGAGGGTACCGCGCTCACCACGTGCATTGTTCACCTCTTTCTGCTGGCTGCGGGTAGTTACAAACCAGTTGACAAGACCGCCAATTACTAAGGGGAGGTTCAGTTCCAGGGGGATGAACATACCTAAAGCAAATGCTAAGGCAGAGATGCCAAAAGCATTAAGAATCAGAGCTATAACGGCTCCAATTCCGTAGAGCAACCAAGGTGCTCCGCTACCACTCATCAGAGGTTCAATAACGGCTGCCATAGCATTGGCTTGTGGGGCTGACAGTTGTCCGTTGGTAAAGCCGTAGGTCTTGTTCAGAATCATGATAACACCAGCTACGGTAGCTGCACTAACCAGTGTTCCAAGGAACTTCCAAGTTTCCTGCTTGCGAGGTGTTGACCCCAGCCAGTAGCCAATCTTCAGGTCAGTAACAAAACCTCCAGCCATACTGAGTGCCGTACATACTACACCTCCCATAATAAGGGCAGCTACCATTCCTTCTGTACCGCTCAGACCTACAGATACCATAATTACGGAGGCGAGGATGAGGGTCATCAGTGTCATACCGCTAACGGGGTTGGTACCCACAATGGCAATGGCATTGGCTGCAACGGTGGTAAATAGGAAGGTGATAATGACTGTAACCAGAAGGGCAACGATGGCGAACTTGGCTACGCCATTCATTACGTCCCAGTAGAAAAATTGTGCAACGGCAAACATTGCTATAAAAGCGGCAAGGGAGATGAAGCCCATGGGCAGGTCTTTTTGCGTACGTTCCTCAGAAACCTGGTTCCCTTTCTTTCCTCCCATCTCTTTTGCTGCCAGTGAAACGGCGCCTGATATGAGTTTGCGACTCTTAACAATACCGATGATTCCTGCCATAGCAATACCACCGATACCGATGCTCTTGGCATATTTGAAGATCTGCTCAGCAGAGGCCATAGCAGCCGTAACACCTTCCTGCACCTCTACATCGGGGAAGATGAAGGCTATGCCTGGCACAATCACCCACCAAACAAGGGCGGAACCACAGCAAATGATGAAGGCATATTTGAGTCCGACTATGTATCCCAAACCCAGAACGGCAGCACCTGTATTGCATTTAAATACCAGCTTGGCTTTCTCGGCTACAGTATCGCCCCACAATAGGGCACGACTGGTAAAGTTCTCGTGCCAAAGGCCGAATGTGGCAACGACAAAGTCGTACAGACCACCCAGCAAACCTGCAATAAGCAATGGCTTGGCCTGATCACCTCCCTTGGAACCGCTAACCAATACCTGTGTGCTGGCCGTTGCCTCGGGGAAGGGATATTTGCCGTGCATGTCCTTGACGAAGTACTTGCGGAAGGGTATCAGGAACAAAATACCCAGGATACCACCCAGCAGACTGGCCATAAAGACTTCAAAGAAGTTGACGGTCATCTCAGGATACTTGGCTTGAAGGATGTACAGAGCGGGTAGGGTAAAGATGGCTCCAGCCACAATTACGCCAGAGCAGGCTCCAATACTCTGAATCATTACGTTTTCGCCCAAAGCATTCTTACGCTTGGTGGCGCTGCTTACGCCAACGGCAATAATGGTGATAGGGATGGCAGCCTCAAAAACCTGACCCACTTTCAGTCCCAGATAGGCTGCTGCTGCGCTGAAGATAATAGCCATGAGGATGCCCCAGCATACAGACCAGGCATTAACCTCGCGAGGGTTGGTCTCCTTGGGCATCAAGGGTATGTACTCTTCGCCCTCTTTCAGTTCTCTAAAGGCATTTTCTGCCAATGTGTCTTTAATGTTTTCGCTCATATTTTTTTTGTTAGAAGTTATCGCTTCACTCCGAAGTTATCGGGGTTTTCGCCCCTCCGAAGTTATCAGGCCTTTGTCCTTCCGAAGTTATCGCTGACGCTCCGAATATTTCTTTGAGGCCTCGAGGCCGTTAAATTCGAGGGCAGAAAGCCCGTTAACTTCGAGGCCTTTAGGCCATTAACTTCTTTTTTAAAAAAAAGAGATTCATCCTTTCAGACAAACCTCTTTCCTTTCTTAACCCTTTGTGGAGAATATCGGAATCGAACCGATGACCTCTTGCATGCCATGCAAGCGCTCTAGCCAGCTGAGCTAATCCCCCTTTTTTGTTTTTGCGAGTGCAAAATTAGAGTTTTTTTCTGAAACAGACAAATTTGAGCCGCCTTTTTTGCCTATTTGAATAAAAAAGTTGTAATTTTGCCGTATAATTAATAGGTAATGTTTGAAAAGAGGAAAATACTTACTTCCATCTTGTGTATGCTGATGGCAGTATTGGCATGGGCGATTCCCGTTGAGCGGATAAGGTTTATGGCTACGCTTACCGATGGCACCCAGTTGATGGTTACCAGCTTTGGCGACGAACATCTATCTTTCTTCCTGACAGATGACGGGATGGTTGTGGAGCTGACAGATAGCGGCTTTGTACTTACAGATTATAGTCGCGATGCATACATTTCGCTGCACGAATCTTCTGGGATGAGAAGGGTAAAACGGCAAGTGGGAACCATAGAATACGCTTTACTACCGCAAACGGGTCATCCTCATGTGGCTGTGCTGCTGGTGCAGTTCAAAGATAAATTTTTTACGGTTGCTCCCGATTCAGCTTCTGTTCACGATTATTATGAAAGTTATTGTAATGGTTCCCCAGGTTCATCTCCTTATACGGGACATGGGAGCTCTGGAGCCATAGTGGAGTATTTCTCAGACCAGAGCAATGGTCAGTTCCTGCCGGTCTTTGATGTTATAGGCCCTATTACGTTGGATAGAGAATATGCATATTACGGTCAAGACAGCGGTTCATCTACGGATGTAAATTACAACACTTTCGTTAAGGAAAGTATGCGGAAGGCTAATAAGACAAATGTCGACTGGAGCCAGATGGATAACAATGGTGACGGAAAGGTGGATATGGCTTTTATCCTCTTTGCTGGATTGGGGCAGAATTATACCAACCAGTACGGTGACCCTAATACTATTTGGCCTAATGAGAGATCTGCACAGTATCAGGTGGATGGCGTTACGTTTGCAGGTTGTTGCTCTACCTGTGAGTTACGTCCCACAGCTGCTTCAGATGATGGGGTTATCACGGCAACAAAACCCGATGGTATTGGCGTTTTCTGTCATGAGTTGAGCCATGCTTTGGGTCTGCCCGACTTCTATGACTACAATTATAAGGCGTTTGGAATGGACTACTGGAGCCTTATGGACTATGGCCAATATGCACGGAGCGGACGCACTCCGGTTAATTATACAGCCTATGAACGCGATTTTGTGCGATGGCAAGCGCTGGAGGAGCTGAAAGAACCTTGCACTATACGTATCCCCTGTTTTGCCAAAGGCGGGCACGGTTATAAGATAGTAAATAAAGCCAATCCCAACGAGTACTATGTGCTGGAAAACCGTCAGGCTTACGGATGGGATATATTTTGCGAGACAAAAGGGCATGGCTTGATGGTAACCCATGTAGATTACGACAGGAGTGCCTGGACAGGTAACAGGTTGAATTCGAATGTTTCCCATCAGCGCATGACTATTATTCCTGCTAATAATACACTGATAGGTGCTAATAATTATAAAAGCACAGCTGAATGGACAGCAAGTTTGAACGGTAACCTTTATCCTGGCACATCAGATAATCACGAACTGACCAACGAGTCAACCCCTGCCAGTGTTGTTTTCTTAGGCCAATACATGAGTAAGCCTATCTATGACATTGAGGAAACCGAGGATAAGATGATTGTGCTTAAATTCAATCCATTAGGAACGTTGGAGGTGCCAATGGAACTTACGCCCGTGGATGTGACGGATACTGAAGCTACTCTTATGTGGGACGCTGTTGAAGGGGCTGAGTTCTATAACATCAGGGTTACGGATATGTTTGACAAGGTGGTTTTGCAGGCAGATAGCATAAGTGCGCTCAGTTACCAGATGGAAGACTTGGAACCTGAAACAATTTACAACTTCACGGTTCAGGCCATTGCCGACAAATATCGCAATAGCGAATGGTCGGCCCCTGCCAGTTTCTCTACATCACTCGATCCCGACGGCTTCTCACATAATATCTATGAGGATACCCAGCTGGTTCGGGTATATGATACCAACGGCATAATGGTAACAGAATGCAAAGCCAACCAGCTAAGCCGGCTCCGCGTTCGCAGCGGTATATATATAATAAGGTATGGGAATGGAAAAACCCACAAGACCTTAATATCTGCGTAGGTTTACTTCACAAAGACCTTTCTCCCGTTTACGATGTACATTCCTTGGGGAAGATGTTCTGTTCCCTGCCAAGGCGTGCGAATCAAACGCCCGTCTATGCTATAGATGCCAGTGGTGTTAGCCATTTCATAAGCCGCCGGAATATCTTCTATTATATCCTGATAATCTCGGTAGTTCTCTATGATAGCCTTTTGCATACGGGCTGTGTTCTCCAATAGCGAGGTGCCGCTGCACATGGCTCCCATAGATGCGTCGGAATCTGCTCCAGTCCAGGGCTTTGTCCAGTCGAAGTTGCAGAAGACAATAGGGTAACGGTCCCAGTTCAGGTTGCCATACAGTGTCTTGGTATTCTTCTGAATATATTCAGCAATAACCTTGCGGTTGGAGGTGCTCATGTCCGTATCCAGTACAAAGTTAACAGCGTATGGGATGAGTACGGCTTTGAAGATACTCTGGTCACCACTTGTTCCTTCATGACGCAGAATGTTGGCCCCGTTGGTGCAACGTCCGCTGGTAAAGGCATAGTTGATATAGGTATAGGCAAAACTCTTATACCGGTTCTTGATGGTGTTGTTCTCATCGGTAACGTGGTAGAGAATACGACAAGCTTCACCAAATGTGCCCTGTGTGTAGGTCAGGGGTGGTTCCTCTACTCGTCCGTCAGATTTTACAATCTTTTTGGATGTATAGGCATATAGTTTCTTGGCGTAGGTGAGGTACTTTTCCTGATTGTTTTTTTGATAGAGTTTGGCTGCAATCAGGGTTGCTGGCGACTGGGTGCAAGCATTAGGCCCGCTTCCTGCATCAGTGTTCCAGGGAAGCCAGAGTCCGCCCGTCTCTTCATCTTCCTTGGCACGTTTGATGATATAGTTGTCAAAGACACCTTTGGCAGCGGTATAGTATTTAGTGATGTTTGTTGCCTCATACATGTGCAGAAGGGTAAGGGTAATCCAGCACATATCATCGGTATAGGGATTCTCGAACATTTTGTATGTGCCGTCCGAGGTACTTGCTCCGGCATAATTATTGGCTTTATTGCTGTACCAGAGGCTCATATAGTTCTTGTACTTGTTGGCAAGAGCTTTATTGTCATCCTTATGGCGTTCATAGCAGTAAACAATTACGTCCATTGCATGGGCCTGTGTCCAATAGGCATTAAAGGCGTACTGCTGGTATTTATCGTTAAAAACGCCCTTGTTCTTAATCATAAAGGACTCTATGAAGGCATTGACCATCGAGTCAGCCTTCGTCTCGTAATTCTCCTTAATGGTTTTGTAAAGTGTGCTCTCGCTTTGAGCAAGCCCTGCTGTCGAAAACAACAGCAGGGCTGATATGGTTAAGTTTCTTAGCATCAAATAAAAAGTAGATTATTTGTTCTTCAGCAAATCGCGAATCTCAGTCAGCAGTTTTTCTTCTGCACTGGGTTCTGGTTCTGGTGCAGGTTCTGCGGGAGCTTCTTCCTTCTTGCGTGACAGTTTGGCAATGCCCTTAATCATCAGGAAGATACAGAATGCTATAATCAAGAAATCCACAACATCCTGAATAAACTGACCGTAGTTCAGGGTGACAGCTTCAGAAACAACCGTTTCTCCCTCTACTACAGCTTCCTTCAGTGTAACCTTCAGCTCAGTGAAATCCACACCACCGGTTACAACCCCGATAGGAGGCATAATAATGTTGTTAACTACACTGGTAACAATTTTACCAAAAGCACCGCCGATGATAACACCGACTGCCATGTCTACAACGTTGCCTTTAAGTGCAAAGGCCTTGAAATCTTGAATAAATGACATAATTTTGAAAATTTATTGGTTTTCGGGTGCTAAATTAAAAAGAAAATTGTAATTTTGCACCAAATTTCAAGAAAAAGTAATGAAAAGAGTTATTTACGTATCTATTTTGATGCTTTTGGCCTTTGTAATTGTGGCTTGTAAGTCAGCTCATTATTGTAATTGTGGATAATAAAAATAAGCGAATTTAGTTTTACTATAATCAATTTTAAAATTAACAGAAAATGACAAAAGTTGCTATTAACGGTTTCGGCCGTATTGGTCGTCTGGCTTTCCGTCAGATGTTTGAGGCAGAGGGTTATGAAGTAGTTGCAATCAACGATTTGACTAGCCCCAAGATGTTGGCTCACCTTCTGAAGTATGATACCGCTCAGGGTGGCTTCGCTGGCAAGTTCGGCGAGGGTAAGCACACTGTAGAGGCTACTGAGGATTCAATCATCGTAGACGGTAAGGAGATTAAGATCTCTAAGGAAGCTGATGCTACAAAGTGTCCTTGGGCTGCTAACGACGTAGACGTTGTTCTGGAGTGCACAGGTTTCTATACTTCTAAGGAGAAGGCTTCTGCTCACCTCACAGCTGGTGCCAAGAAGGTTGTTATCTCTGCTCCTGCTGGTAACGATCTGCCCACTATCGTTTACAATGTAAACCACAAGACTCTGACAGCTGATGATAAGATTATCTCTGCTGCTTCTTGTACAACTAACTGCTTGGCTCCTATGGCTGCTGCTCTTAACGCATACGCTCCCATCCAGAGCGGTATCATGAGCACTATCCACGCTTACACTGGCGACCAGATGATTCTCGATGGTCCTCAGCGCACGGGTGACCTCCGTCGTAG
>JAFSRW010000088.1 GCA_017445925.1 Bacteroidaceae bacterium
CCACTGATTCACCACCTTGAAATGATTCTGCAAGGGGCTGTCATAGTTTATCAGATTTACAAGGGCTGTCTTTGAACGTCCCCCTTCTGCATACTTTACCTCCACACCATTCTGCAGATAGTCCATCAGCTGCTCGTTACGTTGCTCCAGAACACCCTCATTCACATGAGTAATCAAGCGAAAAGCCTCATTCAGCACCTCATCGCTTAGCATGGGATTCTGCCTACGTAAAGCCTCGCGCAAATCTTCCTCGTAATAAGGATTCCTATAGTCACGCTCCACGTCGTATCCACACTCATACGCATATCCTAAATCCTGGAATAGTGCAATCAGCGTGTTCTCGTAGTTTGCTTCTGTATGGTGGTTAGTAGTCATATTTCTTGGTTTTAGTTTTTTATCTCCTAGGGTTTCTTAGGAGTTCCTAGGTTATCTTAGGTTCTCCTAGATTCTCTTAGGATCTCCTAGGATTTCCTAGGGCCTCTTAGCCCCCTAGGCTCTCTATCTTTTTCTCCAGCTCTTTTATTCTTGCTTTTAGCTGTTGGTTCTCTGTTTCTAAGGCTTGCATGCGGGCATCCACCTCTTTTCGGTAGCCGGTTCTGGCTGCATGCATACGCTCTTTGATGCCGCCTTCTGTCACAAATTGCTTTTCCAACTTCTCGATATAGGCGCACATCATCTTGTCTGTCTGATGGCAGAGCGTGAGTGCCAAGTTAGCCATCTCCTCATCGTTCATTTTAGCCAAAAGGGGTGCATAATCGCTAAAATCGTTGTGAGAGTGGCAAAACTCACGGAGCTTCTGTTGGCGTTCGCTGTCAGCATCCCACATCGAGAGATGGTGAGTGTTCAGGTAGTCTTGGTAGTCAGCACGGAGTTCTTGTAAGCTTCCTCGTGCCACATTCATCAGCTTAATCTCCATCTCAGAGCTTGTCAGTCCGTCCTCGCTGCCTTCTACGATATTTTGTTTGCCTGAGCGTGCTGCCTGTACCATCTGATCTACAGTGCGGTCACCATAAGGAGGAAGGAAACGATGGCAGAACTCTACCGTTATCTGGTAAAGCGCATCGCTTTTGCGATAGAAGTACAGGTCTTTCCAAACCACAGCCTTCTTCAGAACCTTACCTTTGGTATTGTATTCCATTTATTTATTTCCTTTTTATATTTTTTACTTTCTTTCTTAGGCTTTCCTAGAGAATCCCAGATGCCCCTAAACTAAATCATTTACTTTAAGTTCTCCCGACATCAGCTTTGGAAGGAGTGTATCGCGAAGTTCCGCAAGGCGGCGGGATTCTTGCTGATTTGCTTCAATCTTATTAAATAAAGGAGATACCTGTTTATCATAGTCAAATAATAATTCATCTGTAGGTTTAATTATTTTGATACTTCCAAAGATTTTTGTATTAACATTTAAAGTGGCGGTACCCCCTCGTCCAAGATTAATTAAATAATCTTTTAATGAGAGCATTTTTTGATACAAATAATATCTAAAGAAGGATGAATATGGTATGATAGAATTTATCTGCTGATTTGTATGTGATTCTTTTGTATTAATACAAACTAATCCTACAGTTGCAATACAACTTACAAGAATTGAATATGGAGGGATTCTCTTTGCTAGCTGAGATTCATCTCCCATTTGTGATAGGCTATCTTCTGATAGTCCAACAAAAACCATATTGTGCATATCAGGAATCTTTATAAAAGGAATATTTCCTCCATAATAAGAAGATTCGGATTTAGATGGAGTTTTTCCGCATACTATTCTTCCAAAAGATGTCAGACTCTCCACTCTCCACCCTTTCGGAATCATTCCTAATTCTGACTCTACGAACTCTCCATTTTTGAAGGGCTCAAAATCTACAAACCAAGACTTAAACAAAGCCTGTGCCTGCTGCTCCAAATTCTCGTTTATCTTACGATTAACCTCGATTTTATCATCAAGAGATTTGAGTACACCCAAT
The DNA here is from genome assembly GCA_017445925.1 of Bacteroidaceae bacterium. Lineage (GTDB taxonomy): Bacteria > Bacteroidota > Bacteroidia > Bacteroidales > Bacteroidaceae > Physcousia. The sequence continues at coordinate 1,959 of JAFSRW010000088.1, forward strand.
AATCGACGTTGCTGTTCGATAGGTGGTAATTTTATTTCTATATTAGCCACCTCGCTAAACGTTATTTGGGGAAATGTGCCAGAACGAGATTCTGCAAGCATTTGCAACTCTTCAATAATAGTTTGACTCTTTAAAATATAAAACAGATACTGAGGTAAAATTTTCTCATTATGTCTTATTACCATCAGTTTTGTTGATGCAATATAATCAATAGGGTCAAAATCAATATATGCAAAACGCTTGTTAGCAGGCCTTATTTCACTATAGAGTATATCATTTTTTTGAAAGTTTTTTTTGAATTGCCCTTTCAAATCCTTATTTGGTACTTTCTCATGATTAAGGCATTTCCCCTCTAACACATCAGACGTGTTTATAAGGACAACGCTCTCGGCATTGTTTTTATAAGTGTCTGAAATGGTATTGCAAACATCACCTATTTTATATTCTTTCCACTCTTCCATCATTAATCCTCCTGCTCATAATAGTATGAATAGTCGATACCTTTCATAAAGATTTCGCGATCGTCGATGCGGTCAGTCATTGCCCCTTGAAGTAATGACTTGATGGAGCGGACATCCGTAGTGCTCTGCTTCATTGCCGCTAAATACGTTTTCTTGTCTATCTTACTCCAATCGACACAAAGCTTAAGCTGCTTCTTGAAAATCAAGTCAAGCCAGATGCGTGTTGAGCGACCATTCCCTTCCATAAAGGGATGAGCCACATTCATCTCTACATACTTGTTCACTATCTCATCGAAAGTGGTCTCAGGCATATTCTCAATGATACTCAGATTTTTCATCAAGTACTCTGCTCGACAAAACAACGTACCATCCTTCCAAATGGTCTTGGTACGTATTTGGCCTGCAAAATCATAGAGACCACCAAAGAGGTAAGCATGTATCTGCTGCAAACACTCAACGGTTCCTGGCTTCAGCGTGTCAAGCAAGCCGCTCTCAATGAGCGTGTAAGCTTTCTTCTTGCTTTGTCCATCGATACTGTTGTCGCTGTAGGTGAACCAATTAAGGAATGCATTGGCACGATTATTGGGATAATGCTGAGCTACCGTCTGCACGCACTCTGCATCAAGCGCATCTGCGAATCGCTGTTTACCATCAGGAGCTTGGAATTTGAAGTGGTTAGTGACACTAACCAGTTGAATACCATCTTTAGCGAGCTTGCCTTTCAGGTACTTCCAATAATTGCGGCATTTCTTGTAGTCCTCTTCATCGTTAATGGCACGCACAATGTCTGTAGCAGAGAACCACCACTTGCTGTATTCCTCGTCCCAGACGGCTCGCACCTCTCTATCGTTGAAAAATCTTATCGACTTCTTGCTCATATTATTCTTTCCACTCTTCCATAGATTTACTTGATTTCAAATCCTATGCTACCAAGTTGCTTCTTTATCTCATCTTCAAGGCGATGGCTTTCTGCAAAGAGTCCACTGAGTTCTGAGGTGAGGCGTTGCATCTTTTCTGCGAATGGCTCTCCATCATCCTCTGCCTCTGCTATGCCTACATAGCGACCTGGGGTAAGAATGAAATCTTGGGCTTGAATGTCTTGTAAGGTCTTTACTGCACAGAAGCCTTTTTCATCTTCAAGAGTACCATTGCGGAAACTCTCAAAGGTATCTGCAATCTTAGTAATATCGTCCTGCTGCAACTCTCGTACGGCACGAGTTACCATCGTACCCATATTGCGTGCATCAATAAACAGCACCTTACCTGCCTGCTGCTTGTTGCGTGAGAGGAACCAAAGACTGACTGGTATTCCTGTTGAGTAGAATAGCTGAGAAGGTAAAGCAATAATGCCTTCCACCAGGTCGGCTTCTACTATCTTTTGACGGATTACACCTTCGCCACCAGTCTGACTGCTCAATGCACCATTGGCCAATACCAAGCCAATACGACCATTGGGTGAAAGGTGATGAATCATATGCTGCATCCAAGCAAAGTTAGCGTTGCCTGCTGGTGGGATGCCAAACTTCCAACGTATATCTTTCTCCAGCTTGTCTGCTCCCCAGTCGCTGAGATTGAAAGGAGGATTTGCCATAATGAAGTCAGCCTTCAAAGTTGGGTGCTGGTCATTGAAGAATGTATCAGCATACGACTTACCCAAATTGGCCTCCAATCCTCGAATAGCAACATTCATGTGCGCCATCTTCCATGTTGAGGGGTTCGCCTCCTGACCATATACGCTAATATTGTTGATATCCCTCTGATGGTTCTGTATAAACTTGGCACTCTGCACAAACATACCGCCTGAACCACAGCATGGGTCATAGACACGACCTGCGTATGGTTGCAGTATCTCTACGATGGTGCGGACTATGCAACTGGGGGTATAGAATTCTCCTGCATTCTTACCTTCCATTGAGGCAAATTTCTGCAGGCAGTATTCATAGACTCTGCCAAGCAGGTCTTTCTCGTCACCTGATGCCAGCATGTGGATATTGGTGAAGAGGTCAACCACATCACCCAAGCGGCGTTTGTCCAATTCAGGACGGGCATAATTGGAAGGGAGCACACCTTTTAGTTTCGTGTTCTCGCGCTCAATGGCCTCCAAAGCATCATCTATCACCTTGCCAATCTGTGGAGTATGTGCTGCCTGAGATATAACACTCCAACGCGCATCTTGTGGAACAAAGAAAACGCCATCTGCTTCATATTCGTCTTTATCCTCAACGTCAGCATACTCGTCTTCCGAGAGTTCTGCAAACTTGGCATCAAACTTGTCACTGATATATTTCAGGAAGATGAGTCCAAGCACCACACCTTCATATTCGGAAGCATTCAGATTACCACGAAGTTTATCCGCAGCCCTCCATATCGCATCCTCAAATCCTATAGATGTTGTATTCTCTTTCTTCTTTACCATGTATCTTGTTTGTTATTTTAATTCAATTCTGCACAAAAATACGATTAAGTGAGCACAATACAAAATAAATCAAAATTTATTTTCATTGTCGAGCGTGAGTATTTTAGAGACGAAGGTCTCAAATATACAAAGAAATGTGAAAAGTAGGGCAAAAAATAAAATAATTTTGCTTGCGAAAGGGAAAATAAAGGTTATTGGTTATAGGTTAAAGGTTATAGGTTATTGACGATTTCAAGGGGAACCGTTTTTTTATTGAAAGTTGAAAATTGAAGGTTGAAAATTGAGGGAAGAAGGAAGAGGGAAAAAGTTAGAAGAAAAAGTCGTGATTTTACGGGTGTAATGCGATGAGTTAACTCATTACATGTATCGAGTTAACTCATTACATGTTTTGAGTTAAGTCCCTGTTTTTGACCCTAAGTCAGAGTAATGAATTTATAAAGCAAATAAACCTCTCAGACGTAGGCAGAGCCACACGTTCGTATTATCTCAAATAATTTGGAAAATCGCTCACTTATTCGAAACGTTGAGACTACGTCTCGAACTTACTTACGCTCGACAATAAAAATAAAAGCATTTTTATTTTGTATTGTTCTCGCTTACTCGTAACTTTGCATAATAAAATGGATTGTATGGAAGATTGGAAGAGTAAACTTAGTGCCCTTACGGGGGTTCCAGTACCTGAGGCTACGGAAACTATCTACGAAGAGGTAGATGATACAATACAGACGCTGCCCAAAAGGCAGCAAAAACTACGTCTGGCTATGGAAAGGGCTGGACGAGGTGGTAAGACCGTTACCCTAATCCGAGGATTTGTCGGTTCAGATGAGGACATGAACGCTCTATGTAAGCTGATGAAGCAGAAATGTGGCGTTGGGGGAACTGTCAAGGATGGCGAGATAATCATCCAAGGTGATCATCGCACTCGCTTATTGGAAATTCTGAAAAACGAAGGCTATACGCAATGCAAATAAACAAAAGGTACAAGGAACGCATTATTCAGAAATGAAAGAAATCAATAAGACTTTCCTGCATATACTCATTGTCCTGCTTTTTCCTGCTGTACTCTGTGCTCAGGAGGTTACCTTCTTTAAGCAACAAAACATGAAACGCTGGGGCATTCCGGCTGGAAACTATAGCGGGATAACAAACATTGAGGCTGACCGATATGCGCTTGTCAGTGATAAGCAGGATGCGGAAGGATGGGTGGAAGTGAGCATCAGCTTTCTCTCTTCTGCCAATATAAATAAGGTACAATTCGTAGCCCAACATAGTGCTAATCAGACGTTGGGGAAAGCACGAGACAACGAGGGTATTGCGTATGTGCCCGGACAAGGTTTTTTTATAGGTGCCGAGAACGACCAGCAGATTCTGGGATTCTCTGAGAATGGTGCTCCATCTGGCAAAGTTCTTTCTGTTCCTGCTTGTTTCAGCAAGAGCAATATCTTTCCCAACTATGGGTTTGAATCTCTAGCCTATAATAAGGTAAAAGGAATATTCTGGACGACAACGGAACAAGGATTAAGAACTGATGTTTCTGCACCTTCATCACCAGAAAACCGCACGCCTACCCTACTTCGTCTGCAATCCTTCGATTCCAACCTGAAACCTCTGCATCAGTATGCCTATAAAACAGATGCGCCTGTAGTAAAACATGCAGGTCGGCATTATGCCTTTGGCGTTTCAGAATTACTGGTGGTAAACGACACTACCCTATTGGTAATGGAACGCGAACTGAACATTCCCAAAAACTACAACCGTTCCAAGTGTCACATCCGCATCTATTGCGTAAACCCTGAAAGGCAACAGCCATTAACAGATACATCCAAACCACTCTCCGAGCTAGATGCATCTGTTTTTTTATCCAAGAAACTGGTTTGTTCCTTCAGCACTGGTTTTCGCCTATTCGGGAAGAAGAACCTTGCCAATTACGAAGGTATGTGCTTAGGACCGAGGTCAGAGGACAGTTTGCAAACAATTCTGTTGGTATGTGACTCACAAAATCGAGCTGGAAAATCATTCTTTCACCTGAAGGATTATATAAGGGTAATCAAGTTTCCTTAAAAATGAGGATTGCGTGAATAAGCAGAAAGCGGTACCTTTGCAGCCGAAATGGCAAACCAACCAAGGATAGAACATACAGAGGTTACCGTAGTCGGTGCGGGATTGACTGGCCTGAGCACAGCCTACTGGCTGAAGCGGGGAGGAATAAATGTACACGTTGTTGAGACGGACAACCGCATAGGGGGACAGATACAGACACAGCATTTCCAACATTATACTTTTGAAACAGGACCATCTACAGGTGCCGTTTCTACACCCGAGGTGGCAGAACTTATGAATGACCTTGCTGTAACATCTGAAGGACGTTGTCAGATGGAAACGGCTCCTGATTCAGCCAAACGCAGGCTGATATGGAAAGGTAATCGTTTTCATGATCTTCCATCTGGCCCGCTTAGTGCTATCACAACGCCATTATTCCGATTTTCAGACAAAATACGTATTCTCGGAGAGCCTTGGCGAAAACGTGGAAATAATCCTGATGAAACTATTGCTTCCCTGACGGCACGCCGATTAGGGAAGTCCTTCTTGGATTATGCTGTTGATCCTTTCATTTCTGGTGTCTATGCAGGAGACCCAGAGAAATTGGTTGTTCGCTATGCGTTGCCGAAACTCTATGCCTTGGAACAAACTTATGGCAGTTTTATACGAGGAAGTATTGCCAAAAAGAAAGAACCAAAAACAGAACGCGACCGTTTAGCAACAAAAAAAGTTTTCTCGGCCTTGGGCGGTCTTAGCCATATACCAGAAGCCGAAGCCAGCTATATCGGAGAAGATAATATCTCTTTGGGAGTCAGCAAAGTATGTATAACAGTTGAAAGTGATGGTTGGAGAACAACATTCTATGACTCAAAAGGCAATGAACAGCATCTCCTAAGCCGTTGGGTGGTAACCACATGCGGAGCATACAACCTGCCGCAGTTGCTTCCATTTATTGATACGGAACGCATGAATGCCATTGCAAAACTAAGATACGCACCTATTATTGAAGTCAATGTAGGCTTGTCTGACACATTTGGCGGTGACTATTGCGCATTTGGCGGGCTGGTACCTACAAAAGAAAAAAAACAAGTGTTGGGAATCCTGTTTCCGTCAACCTGTTTTTCCCAACGTACTCCTCAAGGTGGAGTTTTATTCTCTTTCTTTCTTGGTGGTATTAAACACCCTGAAATAATGGAAAAAAATGATGACGAAATCCGTTCCATTGTAAAAGAATCACTGCATTCTATGCTGAAGTTCCCCATTGAAGCCAAACCGGATTTTATCAACGTATCTCGTCATGCACGTGCTATACCGCAATACGAAGAAGATAGCGAAAATCGCCTTCATGCCGTTATTTCGATAGAAAAACAATACCCCGGTCTTATTTTAGGCGGAAACCTAAAAGATGGTATTGGTATGGGACATCGCATAACCCAAGCGACAAACATTGCAAGCATAATCATTAATTCAGAATAACAAACACCAAAAATAACAATAATGAGAAGAATAATCCTCACGACATTGCTTTTTTCCATAGCCGTTTTCGTAGCAAAAGCAGAGAACGAGTCGCTGGCTGACACATCACGCGTTTATAACCTGGACGAAGTCGTTGTGGCTCCAAGAAACAAAGAATTCTTGAGCCTTCGCCTTCAGCCTGTTAGTTCAACTGTTATGACAGGAAATGAAATAAGTACTCATGGATTGCGTGACCTCCGTGACATCTCCAGCTATGTACCTGCTTTTGTTATGCCAGACTATGGAGCTCGTTTTACATCGTCTATATATGTACGCGGTATCGGTTCACGTGTGAATAGTCCTTCAATGGGCATTTATATAGATGATATACCCCTGATGAACAAGTCAGCCTTCAACAGTCATATATGGCAGTTGGACCGTGTTGATGTTCTGCGCGGCCCACAGGGGACCCTCTATGGTATAAATTCCGAAGGTGGACTGGTACGCCAATACACAAAGAATCCATTACGTTATCAGGGTACAGATGTGAACCTTAGTTTAGGTACTCATCTTTATCGTAATGCAGAGGTTAGCCATTATAATAAGGTAAATGAAAAACTGGCTTTCTCGGTAGGTGCATTTTATAATGGAACCAATGGTTTTTGGAGGAATACTCTTACAGGCGAACGAGCTGACAATATGGACGAAGCTGGTAGCCGACTGCGTCTGATATATCAGCCAACAGACAGACTCTCGTTCGACTGGATGGCCGACTATCAGTATGTGAACCAGCATGCCTATCCTTATGGGATTCTGGAACCCGAAAGCGGGAAAGTACTGACAGAACCCGATCAGAATCATCAGGGAAAATATAAGCGTAATATGGTCAACACAGGCCTTGCCATCAAATATAAAGCTCAAGGTTTTGATTTTCATTCGAATACCAGCTACCAATACCTGAAAGATAACTTGTTGATGGATAACGACTATTCTTCCCTCGACTTTATTGTCGTAGATCAGTCACAGTTGAGCAATGCGCTGACACAAGAGTTTACCTTCAAGAGCAACAACCATAGCCGTTGGCATTGGACTACAGGTGTGTTTGGTTCTTACCAATGGTTGAGAACCGATGCGCCCAATACCTTCGGCAGTTATTTCCCACAAATGCTTGAACAGCAGATTTCGGGTGCTATGATAAAGAGTATGACTGCCAGAGGTATGACTAACGAACAGGCGGCTGCAGTTATTGCAGCACGTGGCGGCATTAACATTGATATGGCGATGAATATTCCTTGTCTGTTCCACACACCACAATTCAACTTAGGTGTATTCCACGAGTCGAACTACGATTTGACGGACCGGCTGACAGCAACGGTTGGTCTACGCTACGACTTCACTCATTCAAAGATTGACTTCGATGCACGCGGTATAAGCTATAACCCTGTTTTTTCCATCATGGGTGCAACCATCTCTCCTGCTAAGATATATACTGATTACATCGGTGCAGATAAAGCCAACTTCAGTCAGTTGCTGCCCAAGTTTGGACTGACGTACAAAACGGACAATGGCAGCAACATTTATGCAACAGTCACAAAAGGTTATCGTGCTGGCGGTTTTAACATTCAGATGTTTGGCGACATTATCCAGAACGACCTGCAAACAGCAATCGGTATGCTGCAAGGCGGAACGCCCATGACTGAAGTCGTACTTGAACACCACGGCGAAGATTGCGCACCCATTCAAGAAGGTATCAAATTCAAACCAGAAGAGTCATGGAACTACGAGTTGGGTACACATGTGAATCTCTTTAATAACCTGATTCATGCAGACTTGAGCGTCTTTTATATGCAAATACGAAACCAACAATTGTCAGTCTTTACCGAAGACTACGGCTACGGACGCAAGATGGTGAATGCAGGAAAAAGTTATAGTTGTGGCTTGGAAATGACTTTGCGAGGAAGTGCCATAGACAATCATCTGGCATGGTCGTTGGGTTACGGTTACACACATGCAGCCTTCAAAGAATACAAGAACCGTGCTTCAAAGAATGCTGCAGAAATAGACTATAGCGGAAAGAAAGTACCTTATGTACCGGCACATACGCTGTCTGCAATGGCCGACTATACTTTCGATACAAACCTTTCTTTCATGAAAAGCCTGACCGTCGGCCTCAACATGAACGGACAAGGAAAAATATGGTGGGACGAAGCCAACACCTATGCCCAAAAGTTTTATGCAGTACTGGGTGCACACCTTGTTGCCGACTTTGGTTTATGCAAACTCAATCTGTGGGCACGTAACATCACAGACAGCAAGTACAACACCTTTGCCTTCTCAAGCAAGGCTACAGGACGCGAAGTCTTTATGGCTCAGCGCGGTAACCCCTTCCAATGTGGTTTTGATTTAAGTTTCCATTTCTAACAAACGAGAAGCTACAAACATCATTCTACCAGTTCGAAGACGGGAATATAAGACTTATCTACGGGGGTGGTTACATATTGGCCGCCCCTGTATTTTTCTCCCGTGCGACGGTTCTTCCATTGTCCCTTTATCTTAGGAAGATATGATTTCCAAGTGGTAACTCCAGGCTCGGTAACCGGACAGATAAGCAATCGGGGACCGAACATATATTCGAACTTTTGTTGCAAGGCAACAGGATCGTCAGCAAAATCAAACACCAGCGGGCGCATCAGCGTGTAACCCTCTGTGGAGACACGACGGGCACATTCCTCCAGATAAGGACGCAGGCTTTCACGTTCCTGCAAACATTCCCTAATGATGTTCTTGGCTTCCTCGCCATAGTTCCAAGGCTCAGTATTGCTCATATACCCATGAACACGCATCAGCGGCAGGTAGACCGAGAGTTCTATCCAGCGCAGCATACGCTCTATGTAATCCTGATTGGTATACTGGTCGCCTGGACGAAAGAAGCCTCCTGCATCGTATGTCCACCAAGGGATGCCAGCTGCCTGCACACCCAGGCCAGCCGTTATCTGTCGACGGAGCGTTTCCCAGTCGTTCCCCACATCTCCGCTCCACAAGGCGGCACCATAACGCTGAATGCCAGGAAAACCGCATCTGGTAAGAATCATTTGGCTCTTGGCATTTGGCTCTTGACTGTTGGCACTAACTAAGCCTTCATAAACGGTTTTATTCACCATCAGAGGGTAAATATTTCTTACCTGCTCACCTGCCCATCTGCCATTATTAACCCTACGACCAAGCAAATCATCGTTTTCTGGCTCTGTAGCATCCTGCCACCAGGCATCTATGCCCAAAGGAACCAGGCGCTGGCTGAAGTTCCTCCAATAGGCAGCAGCAGCATCTGGGTTGAAGAAGTCTATCCAGTCGGTTCCTGGGATATAATAATCCGAGGCTTGCATCTGCTTGCCCACCTCAGAGGTCTTGTCTATCTTTGACCAAACGCTAACCATCAGTCGTATTCCCATCTTATGAAGCGAATCAGTCAGGGCCTTTGGATCGGGATAGAACTGCTCGTCAAACTGCATGGCATTCCACCCGTATTTGCCCCAATACTGCCAGTCCTGCACAATCATGCTGATGGGCATATTCTCCTGCATGAAACGATTGGCCGTCTGTAGGATTTCCTCCGATGAATGAAAACGTTCCCTGCAATGGATGTAGCCAAGGGCCCAAGAAGGTATAAGCGGGCACTCACCTGTCAGATGGCGATAAGTGGCAATGACCTCATCGGCAGAACCAACAAAGACAGTATAGTCCACGCTGGTAGCAACGGACGAACGGAAGACCGTCTCATCTGTCACCTTCTGATAATAGACCACAGGCTTATCATAACGCGTCAGTTCCGCCCTTAACTGGTGCTTGCCTGCCTCAAGGTGAACAATCTGCGAGGTCGTGGGTGGAAGCCATAGGTTCTGCATATTGATGACCGTCTTGCCGTCGATAACAAGGTGGTGACGTCTTGCCATCTTCTGACCTACGTCAAGCAATAGAGAGTAGTCGCCAGCTTCCGCAATATCAAGTGTAGCCTCAAAGAAGTTGTGCTCTCGGACTTCACGCTTTCCGCCTTCCGTTGAGGTTACATTCACCTCTTCGCGCACGCCTTCGCCGTTTCCCTTTGTCAGTTTTACAGATTGGTCGGAGGGGTTGAATTCCGTCATTCCGTAGTTGTTCCACAGCACGCCATAGCCTTTGCTGGAGATGAGCATGGGCAAACTGATTTGCGTGTTAACCTGTGTCAGTCGACGTGACAGTCCGCGCACGTTGCTGTACCCGTCCTGAAACTGTCCAAGCCCATACAGACATTCGTCTTTAGGCGAAGAAAAGGCCAATGTGGCCTGTCCGTTCTTCAACTGATGACGTGTAGCCGTGAAGACGGTCTTCCCACGGGCATCCTTAATAAATAAGGTATTGTGTTTCTTGTCAATGTTCACTTTAAGGTTGCAATCAGAAACTTCATCATTACGGACATATACCCACTCAGGCAAAGTGTTCTCTACGTTACCCTCCGAGTACTGAATGCGCACGGCATTCTTGGCAACGGGTTTTATGATTATTGAACCCGCAGCAAATGGTTTCTGGAGCGGCTTCGCTCCAACAGACAAGAGCGAGAAGAGTAAGAGCAGAAAGACGGTCTTGATTCTCATATCATCTGTGTTTACTTACTTTTTTAGTCCATTCAACAAGTCCTCTAAGAGACCACCGCTTCGGGGAGGCCACATATCTTCCTGAATGTAGCGAATACGGGAATAACCCGTTGCGGTTTTCAGTTCAGGACTCAATGTTACTTCGCCACAACTGTCAAACTCACCAGGTGCGAAATTAATAACGCCCTGCTTTTTACCCGTGGCATCGGTCAGTTGGTAAGTCATGAGGCCACCCTCCTCCTTCACTATGCCCTTATTATCTTTACCATTGGGAATCAGTTTATAGAATTCATCCTGAGCTTCAGCAACGGTCTTCACAGGTCGACCGATAATATCAGGCGTCCTTTCATCAATAAGCACACCATAGACCTTTCCGTCTGATGTTGGAGCCAAACGATTAAGCATGTAAGCCAAATCATCCACTCCATTCTCAGAATTACCATTCTCATCATTGCTACAACCGGCAAACAAAGGTAAAATGGCTAAGAGTAGCCAAAGAAGATTCTTTTTCATAATATTCAGTATTTTATAACAGTTCAGTATATTTGACAATAAGCATGGGAGTTGCCATAAACAGCAGTATCAGCAGATACCCTACGACAAACGACAATATCGTCCGCCAAAGCGATGCCCAAAAGCCCAGCTGGAAGAGCTGCATATAATCATAACACAGGAATGCTATGCCTAATGGAATGGGAACGGCAAAAGGCGGCATATTATAGTAAACCTCGCTACCCGTGAGCAAAGCATAAACAGTACCTATGATCTGCATCTGGCTGAAAATAAAGACTTGGGAAATGAATATCTCAACAAAATTCATACGCTTCCTAAACACCAGATACGAAGCTATGATGTAGAAGATCCCGAACAAAATGGCTGACCATGCAGGTGACTGGTGAAGCCATCGGAGAACATCATCGACCTTTGCAAACAGAGTAACCATCCATTCTGGAGCATTATAGCGCACAAAGAAGTCGCCATAAAGAAACTGAGGCTCAGTATCAACATGTAATCCACGTAACCAACACGCTACCACAAAAAACAACGTGGTAATAACAAGCATGTTAAACGGAGAATAATAAAACTGCGAATATCCACTCAGATAATCCCGCATCATGTAGCCAGGCCTCCAGAAAAGCTCCTTGGCTGTATACGGTACAGAACGTGTATCATAGCCCAGGAAGTTGAGGCACTCCGTAGCAGCGTGCTTCAGGTTCATGCGCGTAAAAGTGGATTTCTTGCCACATTGAGGACAGAAGTTTCCACAGAACGATGTGCCACAGCAATCGCAGATATGTTCCTCGGCAGAATAGTTGACCTTAAGCGTCCTCTTCTGCTGACGTTCATTCAATTGTCTAAACCAAGTCCTTATATTCCCTGACATTGTTACTCAGAATAATCAGAATCCATATCCTAACGACCATTCCAACGCATAGGAACGGTCAAACTGATGGGCTCGCAAATCCAAACCGGCAAACAGCCCGTTGCCCTGCTGACGGAAGTGATAGCGTATACCTATCTTCTCGAAGGTGGTGCTCACATCCTCTGTCAGTCCGCAGCGCTTAAACATATATACGCCTGCTGCCACATGGATAGAGACACGCCTGTACCAGAACTCCTGCTTCAGGTACGCACCTACACGAATTGGTGAGTAGCCACTAGGATCTTCATTGCCTGTGAGCAGAAGGTCTGTCTGACGGTAATTATTGGCATTATAATCCACTTCCAATCCTAAACCTGTTCCGAAGATGGGGTGATAACGCCATACTGTTTCTGCTGCAATTAACCCACAAAAACGTGCAGGAGCCAGGCGTGATGGGTTGTCCGATACAAGAATACCATCCAACTCAGTAGGACAGCTGTGTACGCCTGCAGCAGCAAATACATTCCAGTTCAAACCCTTCTTGTAATCCGGTCTCTCTGGAGCCTCAGCCAACTTGGGGCTGTTAGTATGCTGCGACAGATAATGACGAACGCCCAAGCCAAAAGAAATCTCATTGATACCAAGGTTCGGCGAACGGGTCATACCATTGGAATGATGGGTCAGATATACACCTCCCTGTAACTCCCAACGCGGAGAGAAGAGCCATTCGGCATGCAATCCTGTACCAAATACGGCAAAGACCTTAGAGCCGATAAAGGTGTTTTTGGGATTGGTGTTATAATCGTAAATCTGCCCTGAAAAGGCTAAACCCAATTCCAGCAAAGGCCCGAACCGGAAATGCTTTTTGCGAACCAGATTAAACTCGGCGAATCCATACAGATTTACGATATCTCCTAACTGCGAAATACCCTTAAAGTCGAGCGTGCCAAGTCTGGCATAAGACAACCCTAAACCAAATGTAGGGTAATTCAATGCACGTTCAAACCATCCACCATCTTCGGGTCGTGTGGACAAGCCCACCGTAGCATCAAAAGTACAGAAATTATGGCTGTCAATCAGGTCGCGATAAATATCATGGCCATCTAGGACGTGACTGTACCTTCCTCTTACGCCTATGCTGAGGTGCTCGCGGTCAATGCGTTGTGCCTTGCAGACTGTTATGCCAGCCAACAGACAAAAAAACAGAACAAAAGTGCGAGTATTCTTCATCATATTTCAGATGTGCGATAGGCGCGGATTTTCTTATTACTCAGTTGGAATGCTCCAATAGTCTATGTTAAAGAGCTTCTTGCCTGCAGCGCCTTTGAAAACGAGGTAAAGGTCGTGTATACCCTGAGGATTGCTGATTTTGCCTGTGAAATCACGGAAGGTCTCGGCGTTACCTGTGGAGGAAACTTTGAGAGAACCTATCAGCTTGCCTTCGGGACTATCTATGTGAAGTTCAATTTTGCCTCCAACGGTAGCAGCGCAACTGGCTGTAAATTTGCTGATCTTACGATTTCCAAAGTCAACCCCACGCAAGAGGATATACTCACCGTTATCCACATCGGTAACATAGATGTCCTCTATACCGCGCTTAATGGTTTTCAGGCCATAACCCCATGCCATCGTCTCGGCTTCGATACGGGGACGGTAGGGATTGAAGTTCTCTATCTGCTCCACCTTTACATCCTTAAAATATGGTGACTCTACAATGGTACCGTCAGGACGATAGACAACATTGAAAGCGCCCACACTCCGACGTTCCTTATGCTCCTTTATGGTAATGTTCTTCAGGTCGTAGTTCAAGCCGAAACCATACCATTTACCTTTATACTGAATAATGCCTGGATGGTTACCACGCGTACGGTCTGTTGGTGCCATCAGATAACCTCGGAACGTATAAGGCCCCAATGGATTCTCACTCATAGCATAACCTAAGCCTTCAGGGCAACAGGTGGAGGCAAAGCCAAGATAGTACTTGCCATCCTTCTTCCAAGCCCAGGGGCCTTCCTGATAATGCTCAGGGGTTCCGTGCATACGCATAGCATCACTCTTCAGCGATATCATATCATCGTTCAACAACGCAACATACAGGTGGGGATTTCCCCAGAACATATATGCCTGTCCGTCATCGTCAATAAGGATCGTGGGATCAATATCCTCCCAGTGTTCACGTTGCCAAACCAGCGGATGACCAATGGGGTCGCGGAAAGGTCCGTAAGGACTATCACTGACCAGCACACCTATACCGTGTCCGTGGATAGGGCAATACATATACCACTTCCCGTTGCGTTCGACGACCTCTTCTGCCCATGCTCCATTCTTACCCTCATACCACTTGAAATCATCCAGCGATGCCACAGCACCGTGATCGGTCCAGTTGACCATATCGGTAGAAGTATATAGCAGCCAGTCGAACATCTTAAAGCCCTCGGCATCATCCTCGTCGTGGGTGGTGTACAGATAAATGGTATCACCGTGCACGTATGGTGCGGGGTCGGCAGTGTACTTGGTAGATACTACAGGTTCCTGAGCCATAACAAGGCTCGTGCTCATAGCCATGAGCGTAAGACAGGAGATAATCTTTTTCATATTTTAGTTTATTTGTTTATTAGCTTAGTAGTTTAGTAGCTTAATTGGTTAAGGTTAAGGTTAGCTTTAACGTTCTTATAACCTATAACCTCTAACCTCTAACCCATTTTTAATAGAGAACCTTTTTCCCATTTCGGATGTAGATTCCTTTCTTTTGTCCATTTAACATTCGTCGGCCACTCAAATCGTAGAGATTATCATCACCTTTTACATCCATCTTATTTTTTACATCGATAATGCCCGTTGGTGCCATCATAAAGATGTAAGTGTTCAGGCTGCGGGCTGGCATACTGACGATAACTTCCTGCGTTGGTTCATCAAGGGAAATGGGTGATGTCTGACAGAGATTAGCTGTCTCATTACCAGTGGAAAGCAGATGAGTCCCACTCTGCACTTTATAGGGTAGCTTGAGCTTCAGGTCGTAAGCCGTTGCTGTGGTGTCGATAGCCATAACAATGATAGAGTCGCCCTTGATGTAAGCAGAGGTTTCGATAGCTGCCTCTGTGCTGACAGCAATAGTGGACTTGGTAGCAATGCGGGTAGAACCCGTAACATGTTTTGAAAAGTGCGACATAACATAGGCACGCGGCAATAGTTTGTTCTTGGTATTGCCTGGGATGGTGATTTTCTTCCCGTCTATCTCAACCTGCTCACCCGTACCTACAAAAGCCCAGTGGGCACGCATATACCAGTAAATGTAACCCGTGCAGCCTGCCAGCATACACTCATTAAGTTCCTCTGCAAAGATTAATTGCTCATGCCAAGTGGGCAGATGGTCTATATGATCAGTAGAAGAATGCTCTGTCATCCACACTTCCTTACCATATTTCGAAGCCAGCACTGCAGCATTCTTCAGATTACCCAAGGGCGGGTGACCGTAAATGTGCCCTGCAATAATATCTATCTGATCACGTGCCGTTGCATCTTTCAGGAGCATATCAGAATACTTGGGGTCGAAACCCAAAGGCTCTGCGCTGATAAGACGAACATTGGGGTATTTTTCTCTGTCCAGCAGGTGAGCATAGTTCTTAACCAGTTTCAACTGTTGCTCAGGCGTATAAAGGCAACCTGAATAGCTAACCCACCAGTCTGGTTCATTCTGGACGGAAACGGCATCCACAGCCACACCCTTTGACTTCATATACTTCAAGAAAGTATTCATCCAAGGGAAGAACTTTTCATAGCAGTCTTCTCGGAGTTCTGCACGTACAGCGTTCGCATCTTCGGTATTACCGCCAGAGGCTGAACCATTGGTTTTGTATTCGCCAGGAGGCGACCAGGGTGTGCCAAAGACAATGCCACCACGCTGTTTCACAATTTTGGCAGACGGGACAGAACCTTGCCAGTCGTATGGAGAATCGTAATTACCCCACTCCGGAATTATGATATCGCCCTCGAAGTTAGGTGAAATCTCCATACGCATAATATTCAGTCCAATCTTTGACGTTGGTCCATAAAGTAGTTTAACTGGCTGAGTATCTGTTGCATACGGACACATGGCACCATCGCAGCAGGCAGCGCCGAAGCCAGTAATCCTCTGATAACGGGTATCGTTAACGACAATAGTAAGAGTTTTTGCATAGACTGCTGTTACAACAGTCAGCAGATATAGAAATATAAGAGCCTTCCTCGTTTTCATTGGGTAGTTTGTAAGATTTATCTGCAAAAATACAGAAAAACCGAGATATTATTACTATCTTTGCAAAAAAATATGTAATTATTGACAAATTTTTACCCAAAACGATGAACATGAAAGCAATATTCACCCTGTTGGTAGCCCTTTCTTTTTCCCAGCTACCCCTCCACTCTAAACTCTCAACTCTAAACTCTCAACTAAATCAGGGTTATCCCATTAACCCTGTAGCATTTACATCTGTGAAAGTCACCCCTAACACATTCTGGGGGCAGAGACTGGAGGCCAGCAGAAATGTAACCATTCCTCTGGCATTCTCAAAGTGTGAAGAATCAAAGCGTTACGCCAACTTTTCTAATGCAGCAATTCATCTTAAAGACCCCTCTAAAGTGTTTGAGATAAAGAAGGGTACATTCCCCTTTGACGATACAGACCCCTACAAAACCATTGAGGGTGCCAGCTATATTCTGCAGACATATCCTGATAAGGCATTGGCAGTTTATATCGACTCTGTATTAAACGTAATAGCCTCTGCACAGGAACCCGACGGATACTTGTACACAGCCCGAACACAGAATCCTCAGCATCCGCACGACTGGTCGGGAATGACACGCTGGAGCAGCGAGGAACAGGGTAGCCACGAACTTTACAACCTTGGGCACATGGTAGAAGGTGCCGTTGCCCACTATCAGGCTACAGGTAGCCGTAAGTTTTTGGATATTGCCATCAAGTTCGCCGATTTGGTTTGCAAGGAGGTTGGACCTAACCCAGGTCAGGCGTGTGTAGTACCAGGTCATCAGATTGCTGAGATGGCGTTGGCAAGACTCTATTTGGCAACGGGTGACAAGAAATATCTGGATGAAGCTAAATTCCTACTTGATTATCGTGGAAAGACCACAGTAAAGCAAGAGTATTCGCAGAGCCATAAGCCCGTTGTTGAACAGGATGAAGCTGTAGGTCACGCCGTTCGTGCCGCTTATATGTATGCCGGTATGGCAGATGTAGCAGCCCTGACGGGAGATAAGGATTACATCAAAGCCATAGATGCCATCTGGGACAACATTGTAACAAAAAAACTCTATATTACAGGCGGCATTGGAGCAACCGGAAACGGAGAGGCCTTTGGCAAGAACTACGAGCTGCCCAACATGACAGCCTACTGCGAGACTTGTGCCGCTATCGGCAATGTATATGTCAACCACCGCCTGTTCCTGTTGCACGGCGAGTCTAAATATTACGATGTATTGGAGCGCACGCTCTACAACGGACTTCTCAGCGGTGTTTCATTAGAGGGTAACGGTTTCTTCTACCCCAACCCGCTGGAGTCTGAGGGTCAGCACGAGCGCCAGCCTTGGTTCGGCTGTGCCTGCTGCCCCAGCAATATCTGCCGCTTCATCCCGTCGCTGCCGGGCTATGTCTATGCCGTTAAAGAAAAAGCGATCAATAATACGCCTGCTGTCTATGTGAACCTTTTCCTGTCGAACACATCCACGCTGAATGTAGGTGGCAAGAAGGTTGTATTAAGTCAGAAAACAGATTATCCCTGGAGTGGCGATATCACACTGAAAGTTGAGGAGAACAAGGCAGGCAAATTCAGGCTCAATATCCGCCTCCCGGGCTGGGTCTATAACCAGGTTGTTCCCTCCGACCTCTACACCTACGCAGATGGCAAAATGCCCAAATTCACCGTCAGCGTGAATAACAGGAAACAACTGTTTTTCCCCTCTGAAATAGAATCCTCAAACGGATATATAGCGATGGGTGCTGAGTGGAAGAAAGGCGACGTGATAAAAATCCACTTCGATATGGAACCCCGTATCATTCGTGCCAACGAGAATATCGAAGCCGACCGAGGTATGCTGTGCGTGGAGCGCGGTCCGCTGGTTTACTGCATCGAGCATCCGGATAATACCATTAATATCAAGGAAGCAAAGATTAGCACTGATACGCAGTTCAAGACAGGTAAGACAAAGATTGCCGGCACACCCGTCACCACGCTTATCGCCAAAGACTCAGGCCTGACATTTATCCCCTACTACGCTTGGTGCCACAGAGGCAAAGGCAATATGCGCGTATGGATACCAGAAAAGAAGTGATGCCGGGGCATCACTTCTTTTTTTTATCACTTTATTAGGTTTCCTAAGATACTGCGAGTAAGTTCTCGGGTAGCTGTTCGTGTGGCTGTGCTTACCGCACTCTTTGTCACTTTCTTACCAATGGAGTCCTTCGACTTACGCTTACTGCCCGTAACGGTATTAGCCACATGAGTACCTAAGGCAGCGGTAACACTGGTGATAACAGCTAAGACAATCTTGCCAAGGAAGGACTTTTTCCATCCCCCACTCTTTTTCTCCTTCTTGGAAGCATCCTCCTGCTCCTTTGCCACCTGCTTTTCCTGTTCTGCTGCGTCCTGAGCTTCTGCCTGGGCTTGAGCCTCTGCTTCACTTTCTGCCAACAGAACTTCAAAGGCACTCTCGCGGTCTATCATGGTGTCATATTTGCCAAAGATGCGCGACGACTTTACTATCTGGTCACGCTGCCCCTCTGTAATGGCACCTATCTGACTAAGCGGGAAGAGAATCTTAGCACGCTCCACCATGTTGGGCGTTCCCTTTTCGTCTAAGAAGGAAACAAGGGCCTCACCCGTTCCCAGTTCCATAATGGCATCTTCTGTCTTGAAGTCGGGATTGGCACGGAAAGTCTCGGCAGCAGCCTTTACATTCTTCTGTTCCTTGGGTGTAAAAGCACGAAGAGCGTGCTGCACACGGTTACCCAACTGAGCCAGTACAGAATCGGGTATATCTGTAGGATTCTGTGTAACAAAGTAAACACCAACACCCTTACTGCGAATCAGTCGGACTACCTGTTCAATCTTATCTACCAGACTCTTGGGTGTATCGGTAAATAAGGTATGGGCTTCGTCAAAGAAGAATACCAGTCTCGGCAACTCCTGATCGCCCACCTCAGGGAGACGTACATACAGGTCGGACAACAGCCAGAGCAGGAAGGTGGAATAGAGCTTGGGGGTCAGCATCAGCTTATCTGCAGCCAGCACATTCATGATGCCCTTGCCATCGGCTCTGCATTGCAGCAAGTCCATAATGTCGAATGCAGGTTCGCCAAAGAACTTGTCGGCTCCCTGATTCTCCAATGCGAGCAAGGCACGTTGGATAGCACCCACACTGGCAGTAGATACATTACCGTACTTCTTAGTCAGCTCCGAAGCATGGTCGGCAATATATGTCAACATGGCACGTAAATCCTTCAAGTCAAGTAACAGCAAACCACGTTCATCGGCCACCTTAAAAAGGATAGTCATCACGCCGGCCTGCACCTCGTTCAGCTCCATCAGACGCGACATCAGTTCCGGCCCCATATTCGAGATGGTGGTACGCATGGGATGTCCCTGCTCGCCAAACACATCATAGAAACAGACGGGACTTCCGCTGAACGGCGGATTCTCAATACCGAACTCGGCACATCGTTTCTCTATAAATCCTGAAAGTTGACCCGTTTGACTGATACCTGAAAGGTCGCCCTTCATATCTGCCATAAAACAGGGAACGCCAGCCTGAGAGAAAGTCTCAGCCAGCACCTGCAGGGTAACGGTTTTACCAGTACCTGTAGCACCTGCTATCAGACCATGGCGGTTAGCCATCTTACCACAAAGGCATATAGGTCCGTTCTGACCATGTGCCACATATAATTTATTGTCCGAAGTGTACATATCAACTTATTTTTAAGGTTTGATGGGGGCAAATTTATAAAGAAGCTAACGATTATCCAAATATATTTCCATCTTATTTATCTGTTCGCCCGATGATTTATCTGCCTCCCGAGGCAAATAGATAGGGGCATCGGGCTGAAGAGGAAGGATGCGTAACTCTAATTCACGGACACCTTTGGGTAGTCGCCACAGGCCAAACAGGAAGGGACGACCATAGTAGAAATTATCGGCCACCAAACGGCCATCGGCATAAAGACGGGCACAATCACCACGATAGTTGATAGATAAAAGTGGAGACCCCTCTCCTGCTCCCCCGAGGGGAAGAGAAGTGATGAGTGAAGAATCGGTCGGCAAATCAATCCTATAGACAGCTGCCTGCAGCCAGTCCTCCTCTGAAGGAGCCTCTGCCACCTTTGCCTTCCCTTTTACAATAGAGCGCAGAGGACCAGCCTCCTTAATTTTGGAGAATTGACAATTGAGAATTGAAAATTGAAAATTATTGAACTCTTGAAATTCTTGAACTCTTGAAACCTGAGCCATTAACCCTGAACCATTATCCAGAAAAAGTTTTTCCGCCTCAGCCTTGGTAATCAGATATATGTTGTCATAAACAGGTTTTTCTGTGCCTCGAGGCTTTACATTCTTCAGCGTCTTGCCGTTCTGCATACTAATGGTGGTTGTGATACTAGGTATTTGCATCATATATATCTTGCCTTCACGTCTGGCCACAAGTTGTGCCGTAGCATAACGGATACTATCTATATTTACAGGGAAGATAGCCATACAGCCGCTGGGAATGGTAAGTTTAGGCAGTTTTACGCCACAGGCTTCCAGTTGAACGTTCTTCTTTTCGCTTAGCTTACAGAAACGTTCATAGTTGTTAATGAATATAAAACCAGAGCCGGACTCTTCACTCCTTATGGCCCATCTGAGTTGTCCGTCCTCACCTTTCTTCAAATCCTGAGGAGAAGGGAAAGAGGCCTCCATAGGTGCAAGTGTCTCACCCCAGTCGTGCATAAACAGGTGAAGGGGACGCAGCATAAAGTACTGCGAATAAGCCTGACCGTACTCACCTAAAGGAGCCTGAAAGTCGTAGGTCATAACAGGTAGGTCGTTATTGGCTGTTCCAGGCGAAGTCTGGCACTCGTTCAGCGTATGGAGCACGCCCTCAGGGTTGGTACCACCATGATACATATAGTAGCCCAGCAGATTGGAACCGCTGCCCAACTTAACTAATGCCATCGAATAGGCATCCTCGGGGTAAAGATACGGTCGGCGGTGATAAGCTGTAGCCATGCCGCCTCCCAGTTCACATGTGAAATAAGGATATTGGCTATTGGCCATTGGCTGTTGGCTATCGGCATTTTGCGAATAAACAAACTGATCCGTTGCTATGGCAGTTGAAGAACGGAAAGCTTTAAAATTGAATGCCTTGTAGTAATTGCCGCACCCCTCGCTGGTGTTCTTATCCCAGAACCCGTCGGCGTAGTCGCCATAGAGCGGCAGAATCTCACCAAATGGAACTGGAGTACTCAGTTCGGGCCATCCTGTACGAGTATAGAACGGCAGACTAAAGCCTACCTTCTCTGCTATCCCCTTCAGTGCCATCAGGTATTCGCCGCGCCCACGATATTCATTGTCAAACTGGGCTGCCATCACAGGACCGCCATCCTTCCATTGTAAGCCTTGTATCTGCGTAAATATCTGGCGGTACAGTTTCTCCACATAACCCAGAAAAACGGGATTCTGGTCACGCAACTTGCAACCCTTACTGAACATCCAGTCAGGAATACCACCATTACGAACCTCTCCGTGGCAGAACGGTCCTATGCGCAGCACAACGGGCATCTGCTCCTCTTTGCAGGCCTCCAGAAATCTGCGTAGTGAGCGCTGCCCGTCCCAGCGGAAGACACCCTCCTGTTCCTCAATGTGATTCCAGAAAACGTAGGTGGCAATGATGGTTACTCCACCCTCCTTCATTTTCTTAATCTCATCTGCCCATTCATCTGCAGGGATTCGGGAATAGTGCACCTCGCCCATCACGGGGCATACACGCTTGCCGTCAAACATCAGGCTCATACTGTCCCACGTCACAGCAGGAACGCCTTGTGCCTGGATGTTGGACAGGCCATTCAGCAGCGCACAGATCAGGAGGAGTGCTCTCAGTTCTTTCATTTTCTTTTTTGAGAATAATGGAGGGGGCACCATAACTCTGGTGTCCCCTCTAAACTTTATTTATTTATGAGAAAAGTCTTATAGTGCGAAGGGTGAATACAATTCTACCTTTTCACCTGGAACAAGTGCGCTTGTTACTTGACCACTTAAAGTACACTTTTTACCTACAGAAACTACACGGCTTCTCTTCAAGTCATCCCAAATCTCTCCCTTAATAGTATAGCTGTATACCTCAATAGTAAGACCATCACCGTAATCTTCTTTCAACTTCTCAATCAGGTCGCCAGGAATATTGGTAACCTCGATAGTGATACCGTTTTCGTCATGGGTAACCTTTACTTCAATTGGATCATAATCCAGATACCAATTCTTGTAAATACGGATATCAAAGTCATCCTGTTCGATAACATCCTGCTCCTTCAAGGGGATATTTATCTTAATATTCTCTATATCAGCTCTGATATGGATTGAAGTCTTGATGGCATTCCAGTCTGTGTGCTCTTGCTGATGAATATCCACCACAACATCATCAGGAACTACATCGATAAAAGGAGGAACAGGTGCTGGTTCTTCAGCGATAACACCATTTACGTGCCAGCCATAACGTGTGCCAACTTCCTTAACTACGTACCACAGAACATGAGATTCCAGATAATCAGAACCCTTGGCTAACAAAGCATTAACCTTTTCCAATTTGGCAGTATTCTTAGCAACATCTTTATTAGCAGCAATTAAAGCATTAAGGTCTTCCACCTCATCGCCCAGAATCTCCACAACTTTAGGAGCCTCTAAGATGGCAAGCTGAGTCTGAATACCCTTGGGATCATAAACATAACGGAACATACCAATGTTCTCACCTGTTTTTTTGTCCTTCATCAAATAATCCAAATCACGATCGTTGTAGTGACCATAAGGATAAAGGGTACTAACCCTACCTCTGTTGTTACCGGCCTTACCTGCAGAACGACCAAAATATTCACTAGAACTGTGGTCCAGATAGTCCGTAATGCTGTTATCGGCACGAATAGAGAATCTTGCTGTTGCCCATCCTTCTTCTGAATTCTCATAAAGCCAGGGCAGTTCCTTGTCAGATGCGCGTGTTCCCTCCATAAAGTAAGTTGGTGCTTCGGCTACTCCATCCGGAGACAGAAGTAAACCCTGCATGTAAACAGCAGTCTGGGGTAATTCCTGCTCTTCGTTTACAGGTCCCTGAAAACTCTCTTCGTTGTTACAACTTGCAAAGAATGCAGTAACAGACAAAACTGATAAAAGAATAAAAATCTTTTTCATAACAGATATTATACACTTAGTTTAGTTAAAAATTATTCCAACTGTAAGTATAAGGTTAGTTTTTGTATTTTCCTCACTGCAAAATTACTCATTATATATATACTCAAAACAGATTACTTAAAAAAAAGTGAAAGATAATCATAATTTATTGACATACATCAATTTCAGAATGGAAGATGATGTTGTTTCAGTTTTTTTATCATACCTTTGCAAAAGTTTTCTAAGGATATATCATACTACATATATATATAATAAAAATATATACACACATGATAAAGGAATATCAGAACATTGCCATTATGGCGGGCGAGCGTAACATCAGTTACTCTCAACTGTTGGATTACATCAACCTCTTTTCTACCTATACCCCTCAGCAGAAGGGCGACAAGACGCTTATCTTCTCTGAGAACCGAGAAGGGTGGATTTATGCGTTCTTCTCCATTTGGCAGAACAAGGGCGTAGCTGTACCTGTGGATGCTTCATCTACAGTTTTTGATGTGTTGTATATTCTTAACGACTGTACGCCTCAGTGTATATGGACTTCCAGGGAACGTCTGAGCGTTGCCGAGGAAGCGGTGAAGCAGTCTGGTCTGCCCATTAAGATTCTGCTCATTGACGATTACGAAAAGGCTTCCTGCCCAGCCAGGGAAAGTAAGATGTACATTCAGGAGGACGGTATCTTTACGGCTGAGAACCAGGATATGGCACTAATCATCTACACCTCTGGGACCACTGGCTCTCCTAAAGGTGTGATGATTTCATACGCCAATCTGTATGCCAACTGTCACAGCGTAACGGTGGATGTACATATCTTCGACAGCACGCGCCGTACCCTTATCCTGTTGCCCTTGCATCATGTGTTGCCTTTGGTGGGAACCGTTATTATGCCCATCTTGGCAGGAGGTGGCGTAGCCATTTGCCCTACCCTTTCGGGCCCAGACATTATGGACACGCTGGTAAGAGGAAAGATAGCCATCTTTGTGGGTGTACCCCGCCTATGGACCACCATCTTTCTGGGTATCAAGAAGAAGATTGATGCCAGCCCCGTTGCTCGTGCTCTCTTTAAGCTTTGCGAGAAGGCTAACAGTCCCCAACTCTCGCGTTTTATCTTTAAGGCTGTACACCAAAAGTTGGGAGGCAACCTTACATACTGTGTAAGCGGTGGAGCCTCATTGGACACTGAGGTCGGCTGTGGATTGCGCACTCTTGGCATTACCATGTTGGAGGGTTACGGTATGACGGAGACGGCACCCATCATCTCCTTTACACGTCCTGGAGACGTGATTCCTGGTTGTGTGGGTAAACCCATGTCAACTGTAGATGTAAAGATTGTAAACGGAGAGATTTGCGTGAAGGGCCCCAACGTAATGTTAGGCTATTACAATCGTCCAGAGGAAACAGCTCAAGTGATTGATCAGGACGGATATGTTCACACGGGCGACTTAGGTTATCTGGATGAGCTCGGACGTATTCATATAACGGGTCGTTCCAAGGAGATTATCGTCCTCTCTAACGGAAAGAACATCCAGCCTGCCGAGTTGGAATACAAACTGGAGAAGTACGACCAGTATGTGAAGGAGGTAGCCGTAACGCAGGACGGCGATATGCTGCGTGCCATTATCGTACCTAAGGAAGAATGGGCTGACAACCTTTCGGATGCAGAGGTAGAAGAGCAACTGAAACGTATGGTGATAGAGCCCTACAACTTAACCGTTGTCAACTACAAGAAGGTAATGAGCCTGTTTGTATTCAGGGGTGCTTTGCCACGCACCAAGTTGGATAAGTTGCAGCGCTTTAAGTTGAAGGACCTGATAAAGGATGCAGGTAAGGCCGTGGTTCAGCCTATTGAGAAGCCTCAGACCGCCGAGACCCCAGAGATGAAGATTCTCAGGGAGTACATCGAGGAAGAGAAGAAGGTGCCTGTAAAGCCCACCAGTCATATTGAGACCGACTTAGCCTTCGATTCGCTTGACTGCGTAAGTCTGGAGGGATTTATCGAACGAACCTTCGGCGTGCAGATGAAATCAGGCACCTTTGCCCAGTATGCCAATGTACAGGAGATAGCCAATTACATAGCGCAGTACAAGACCCGTTCCGAGGTGGAGAATATCGACTGGCACTCCATCCTCTCATCAGATACATCCAGCCTGAACATCGCCTCTACCTGGTGCATTCATACTAAGGTTGTACGTCTGATGCACAAATTCCTGCGTAAGCATAACCATCTGGAAGTCAGGGGAATTGAGAACCTCCCATTAGAGGGTCAGTTTATTATGGCTCCCAACCATCAGAGTGCTATCGACGGCAACGCTTGTACAGCCGGACTAAGCGATTATACATTGCGTAATACCTATTATTATGCAACCGAAGAGCATATTAAGGGTTACCCCTTGCAGTTGATGGCCCGACACAACAATGTGATATTGATGCAGCACCAGAACCTGAAGGATTCCATTCTGCGTATGGCCAAGGTACTGAAGTTGGGCAAGAACATTATTATTTTCCCAGAGGGTGCCCGTACGCACGATGGGCAGATGCAAACGTTCAAGAAGACCTTTGCCATTCTAAGTAAGGAACTCGACATTCCCATCATCCCCGTTCGTATTGAAGGTGCCTACGAAGCTATGCCTCGCGGTACCAAGCATCTGGGTAGGCACAAGATTACGGTAACATATCTTCCTGTAATTAAACCCACAGAAGAAGATACGTATCAGCTGCTTTCAGATAAGGTTCGGAATGCTATCTTGAGAAAGTAGAAAACTTTTAATCTACAGATGAAAACTGTATTATTCCTGTAAAATCTTCTCGAAGGCCTGAATCAGTATGTTGGCCATAATCTGCATTCCTTCGTCATTGGGGTGCAGCGCCGTATCATAACTGAAATTGGCCAGTTGGCGCTGACCACCAGCTTCAGCAAAGAAGTCGGCAACGGGGAACGACTCGTAGGCTGCTATCTCTCGAATCAGCTTTGCATAATCCTCCAGATAAATGCCGTTAAGTGGGTCATACCAATGATCTGGCAGATAGCCGTTGAATCCGTATGCCTTACGGGGTGTACAGAGAATGACACGTGCCTTCTTGTTGCGAGTAAAGATGCGGTCAATGAGTTGTCTGTAGATAGCGGCAAAGGTTCCATTCTTTTTATTATTGATGTAGTCATCAATGGTTCCAACGGGTGTAGAGTGTCCCCAGTCGTTAATACCATGCTCTATGGTATAGTAGTCTGCCAGAGCAACTACAGAGATTGCAGAAGAAAGGGTTCCGCCATTTACGGCCTTATTCTCGAACTTTGTGAAGGCGAGTTTTTCCATAACGCGGGTCTGATAACCTTTAGTAAGAGGATATGAAGCTGTATTCTCGTTCAGCCACGATATGGAGGTTCCTAATGAACACCAGCGACCCTTTATCTGGCGAGGTTCTACACTTGGTGCCTGGGCTTTACCGGCGCTGAATACAATGCTGTCTACCTCATCATCGTTATATCCGTGAGTCTTACCATTCCCATAGACAGTAAAACTCTGTGCCATAGCCACAGATGCTACGGCGCAGAGCATGATAGTTAAAAATGATTTCTTCATTATTTTATTGACTTTATTTTAGCTTAGTAGCTTAATAGCTTAATAGGTTAGTAGCTTAATAGATTATGGTTAAGGTTAAGGTTAAGGTTAAGGTTAACGTTAAAGTTAACTTTTTCTATAACCAATAACCTATAACCTATAACCTTTATACTAGTACAACACTTTCTTGCCATTAATAATGTTAATACCCTTTTGCAGACGGCTTATGCGCTGACCAGAGAGATTGTATATGATGTTATCGTTAACGTTGACGTTGACGTTTTCAATGCCATCAGGATCAAGCCTGTTCTCGTAACTGCCATCCTCATTCTTAAAGACAACCTGATGAGTATCATCCAGAACTGGGAATTCATCAGCACCGATGTTCTGGAACCAGTTAATCTGACTCTGGTCACCATTGAGCTTGAAGCAAACCTCGCCACTCTTGAACTGTTCTAAGCTCATTTGTTTACCCTGAGCCTCTCCTATTGCGTTCAGGTAGTAGCAGTTGTTCAGATTTCCGTTTCCTCGGTAGAAGGTGTAGCAATAGTCTGTTCCTGTTCCTTCGGTAAGAGTGCAGGCTGTGTAGCAGTTGTTGAGCGTAGAAGAACCGCTACCGGAATAGGCTACGAAGCCGCAATACATAGAGCTTCCTTCATTTCCCATAGCACCCAACGTAGCACAGTTATTGAAGGTGGCATTACCTTCAAGGCGTCCGAACATACCGCCGTCACCTGTTACACCGCTGTGGACACCGGTAATATCTACATCGGTTATCACACTCTCAATGAGTACCGTATTGCTGGCCCAGCCAACGAGTGCTCCGAAGTGAATAGTTGTTACAGTAGCATCGCCCTCCACACGCAGGTTACGGATGGTACCGCCGTCAACATAGCGGAAGAGACCGCAGTAATTATCGTTCACCTCATAGCTGTATGATACGGTATGACCCTGTCCGTCGAATGTGCCGCTGAACTGGGCATCGGAAGTACCAATCATCAGGTTGGGAGTCTCACTCTCACGCAAGTCGATGTCGGCTAGAAGCTTGGCATTAACCTGAGTGTTACCTGCATTGACCAGATTAGCAAATACGATGTAGTCCTTCAGATTGTGGAGAAGGAAGTAACCATCCTCTTCGTCGGGATAGAAGCTGATTTCCTCCTTCAAGTTGATGGCCAGCGCTTCTTCGGCTGTCATGGTACCATAAACATAAGCATCTACAAGTTTTGTATAGAGTTCATCCATCTGCTCATATTCCTCGTCACTGAGAATATCAGAGAATGCATCCTGCAACATATTAACCTGCTCGGCCTTTTCCATCAGCGTAACGTAAGCCTTCTTACAATCGCAAATCTGGAGGAAGAGCTCTGAAAACTTCTCAATGAGCTTGTATTTAGCTTCCGGCTCAGTAGTTGTAGCTACTGCGTTCAAGGTCTCACGGAGGTCGTCCTTAAGTGCCTGACTGAAATTGGGATATGTGGCGTATTCTGCATAATCGAACTTGTATGTGTCAAGTATGGTGGTTGCACGGGCTGACTGTGATTCCAGCACATGGTCAAGGCTTTCTTGGGCATCTGCCATATCACCATAATAAACCACCTTGATATTACCAAAGCCAAGCCAGTCGCGAGAAAGTCCTGTACCAGGCTGGCGGACACCGATGGTCAGCGTACCGTCAGTAACGTTGCAAAGTATGCTGTTAGGATAACGTCCTGCCTGGAAAGCGTTGCAGCAACTAACTATACCCTGCATGGTGTAACCGATGGTCTCGCCATTATCGTCAGGCACAGCAAAGTCGGCAATCGGGCCTGTGATATTACAGTTCTCACCGTCGATGGCATCATTTACGCTAATCATATCCTCGATGTTGGTCTGGAAGTAATTGTATACACCGTTGGCATATAGGGTGGCAGCATAGTTGGTGTTGTAGTAGTCGGTATGAGGAGTTGGACGGAAGGCTCCGTTTATTCTCAGCTCATAGATACCGTTCTTCACGCCTGTAACCGTCTGGTACATATCCATCGTGGTGGCAAGACATTCGGCTGCATACAATGGGCTGGTTTCAGAAGTGCCCCACCCTGTAGGAAGTTTGCCTTCCCATCCGTTGAACTTATCTCTCAGGTCTGGATTGATGAAAAGCATGGTTACATCAGTTCCTACAGAGGGTGCAACGGTAAGAGCCTCAATCAGCCTTTCGTCAATAAGAGCCGTCTCTGCGATTATTTCCTCCTCACTGAGTTCGCATTCTTCCAGGATGGCGGGAGCAGAGCCGTGAGGATAATCCTCGGTTGGGTCGTTATATTCAGTAAGGTATGATTTCAGTTCTTCGGCCTTTTCATTGTCCAGATCGGGGTGTTCCTCCAGATATTGCTTCACATCTTCTACCTTGGCAATGTAAGCTGCGTATGCCTCAGCGCAACTGTTGACGCTCTGACGCAGGCCGTCCAGTTCTGCGTAGCCTGCAAGGAAAGCATCAATATTTGCTGATGACCTAAGACCTTCAAGGGCCTCAAGGTAAGATTCCACCAGACTCTTCTGAGCTATGATTCCCTCGTAACGCTCTGTCTCTTCTGCAATGACCATCGAGACAAAGGCCTTGAAGCTGGCATCGTCTGTAATATTCACGAAGGTCTGACCGGCACCATAAACTCTGTAATGACTCTTATCAGGCACAGGTATTTCATCCTCACCAAGGTTCTGATACCAGTTGATTTCACTCTGGTCGCCGTTCAGCCTGTAGCAGAGTGCACCAGAGGCCAGTTCCTCTTCTTCGTATGGGATTCCCTGAACCGCTCCAACGGCATTCAGATAGTGACAGTTATTCAGTTTGTTATCACCGCGACAGAAAGTGTAGCAATAATCTGTTCCTGTACCTTCAACAAGGCTACAAGCCGTATAACAATTGTTCAGAACGGAAAGTGTACCGTCAGCAGCGTATGCCACGAAACCGCAGTACATCGAGCTACCAGGATTACCCATTTCGCCCAGCGTAGCGCAATTGTTGAAGGTTACATTGCCATACAGGGCGCCGGTCATACCACCATCACCCGTTACACCACTGCGTTCACCAGTGATATTTACATTGGTAACCACATTCTCTATGAGCACATCGCCCTGCATTCTACCGTTAAGAGCACCAAAGTGGATGGCTGTAACAACGGCCTCACCTTCAATACGCAGGTTACGGATGGTAGCACCGTCCATGTAGGCGAAGAGACCACCATAGTTTTCTGTTACTACGTAGCTATAGGTAATGGTGTGACCGCCACCATCAAAGATACCCTTGAACTGTTTGTCTGACGAACCAATCATCAAATCAGGATTTTCGTATTCAGTAAGATTGATATCGTCTGTCAGGAGAGCCTTGATATCGGCATCACCCTCCAGAACCTTCTGGTTCAACCAGTTCAACTGCTTGGCATTGCCAATAAGATAATAACCCTCTGCGTTCTTCTTCACAGCATCAGGATCTGCCTGACCGCAAACAATACAGATGCCATCGGCATCGAACTGATGAGCAGGCTTAGTGGGATAACTTTCGGTATTGCTGTAGGTGAGTGGATTGTCTTCCAATTCAGCACCATCACAACGTACAACGCCTGATGCATAAACGCGCTTACCTCTTGGGTCAGGCATTGGGTACGGGTCAGTATCTATGTCCTGTGTCCAAACGATGTCGGTCTGGTTGCCGTTGAGTTTGTAGCAGAGAGCACCGTTAGCTATCTGCTCAGCTGTTATCTGCGTACCTTGTTTCTTATCGATATAGTTAAGGTAGTAGCAATTGTTAAAGGTGTTCGTACCACTGCCATGAGTTAAAGTACCGCTGTTACTATCGATTCCTGTACCTTCCTTAAACTCACAGGCTGAATAACAGTTGTTCAGCGTTGTCTTACTGTTTCCGTGTGACCAACCGGAATAGCTACTGTACATCGAACTGATTTCGGAACCCATAGGGCCCAGCGTAGCACAGTTGTTGAAGGTAATGTTGGCATAGTTGGCACCTATCATGCCGGCATCGCCCTGAACACCAGTGGTGGACATTCCAGTAATGTCAACATTCGTCACCACATTCTCCACCAGTATGTTGCCATCACCACGTCCAATGAGGGCACCAAAGTGAATGTTCGTTACGTATGCATTTCCCTCAACACGGAGGTTACGGATAGTTCCTCCGTCGACAAAGGCAAAGAGACCACGCCATTTATCTGTAACTTCCTCATAATTATAAGTAATGGTATGACCTTGTCCATCGAACGTGCCTTTGAAGGGATTAGCTTCTGTACCAATCATCAGGTTGGGATATTCGCTTTCTGATAGGTTGATGTCGGCTGTCAGCACACCATTCACCTCGGTACCATTCTCCACGAGTTGTGCAAAGTTATTCAAATCCTCGACTGAAGCAATAGTAACAGTCTCTGCCTCGGCAGGAGAAATCACACCGCCCATCTCGCTTACCTGCTCATCGGTAAGAGGTGTTTCCCAGAATGCTACTTCTGCCACATAGGTATCAACCGTCTCAAAACTTTCGTCGCAGAACAGATAGAACCCGAAGGGCTGAATCTTGAAGCGGTCATTGGCATCGGGATTGCTGGCAACGAGTTTCTCGCCGTTCACATAAAGTATATTCTTGCCGTCCCTGTAGGTCAGTACTACGCGATACCATTTCCCGTCCTTAATACTGCCAAAGTAACCACCTATTGAGGCAATGCCTATCTGGTGATCATGGGTGAAAAGGTCGCCGTCGTTGCTGTTGGCCTCGTCAGTCTGAAACAGGCCATTCCAAGAGTTAGCATCAGGCATCATAATGTCCATCATCAGAGAGTAGGACTGGGTAGCCTCTGCACCTTCGGCGCGTTCCACCTTCAAGGCCGAGGCCTTAGGCACCAGAATAGCGTTGTTACCTTCAGCAGGTCCCTCCGATACTTTAAGACCAGCTTCGGCAACAGTCTTAAACGAAATGCTTTTTGCACCCATAACGGCAGGAATCATCTTCAGGCTTCCCTTTGAGGCAGCCATCAAGTCGTCGGGGTTACTAAAAGTCCACTGAGCAGAAGGTTCCGGTGTCTGAGCCATTACCTTCGCATTGTTTCCTGCCAATCCAATCAAGGAAAGCAGAAGCAAAGTGAGTAATTTTCTTTTCATAATAGTAGTTTAAATAGTTAAAATCATCATTTCTGTCAGCAAAGATACGATTAAGTGAGAACAATACAAAATAAAAGGCTTTTTATTTTTATTGTCGAGCGAGAGTAAGTTCGAGACGTAGTCTCAAAGTTACAATTAAGTGAGAGAAGAACAAAATAAATACGTTTATTTTTAGCGGAATACAAAATAAATTAGCTCGAGCCAAAAGAATAAATGGCTCGAGCTAATTTGTGTATAACCTATAAGGCACTATTATACAATTCCTTGCGCCATCATGGCTCTGGCCACCTTCATGAAGCCTGCAATGTTGGCACCTTTAACGTAGTTGATGTAGCCGTCAGGCTCAGTACCATACTTGGTACACTGCTTGTGAATTCCATGCATGATCTCGTGCAGACGTTTGTCAACATCGGCGGCACTCCAAGACAGATGCATAGCATTCTGACTCATCTCCAAACCACTGGTTGCTACACCACCAGCATTTACAGCCTTGCCCGGAGCATACAGAATCTTATTCTTCAGGAAGAGGTCAATGGCATCAGGGGTACAACCCATATTGCTGATCTCGCCCACGCAGAGCACCTTGTTATCAATCAGCTGCTGTGCATCCTCAGCGTTCAACTCGTTCTGTGTAGCACAAGGCAGTGCTATGTCGGCCTTCACCTCCCAAGGTCTCTTGCCCGGGTAGAATGTAGCACCAGGGAATTCCTCGGCATACGGAGCCACAATATCGTTTCCACTGGCACGGAGTTCCAGCATATAGTCAATCTTTCTGCCTTCAATGCCATCGGGGTCATAAACATAGCCGTCAGGTCCGCTGATGGTAACCACCTTAGCACCTAACTCCGTAGCCTTGGTTGCTGCACCCCAAGCCACATTACCGAATCCGCTTATAGCAACCGTTTTGCCTGCCAACTTCTGACCTGCGGTTTCCAGCATCTCATTTACGAAGTACAGACCGCCAAAGCCCGTAGCTTCAGGACGAATCAGAGAACCACCAAAGTCCAGTCCTTTGCCAGTCAGCACGCCACTGAAGTCGCGAGTCAACTTCTTGTACTGGCCAAACAGATAGCCAATCTCACGTGCACCTACGCCGATGTCGCCAGCAGGAACATCAATCTCAGGACCAATGTAGCGATACAATTCACTCATAAATGCCTGGCAGAAACGCTCAATCTCAGCATCACTCTTTCCACGTGGAGAAAAGTCGCTACCGCCCTTGCCACCACCCATAGGCAGTGTAGTCAGCGCATTCTTAAAGGTCTGTTCAAAGCCCAGGAATTTAAGAATGCTCAGGTTAACAGAAGCATGGAAACGCAAGCCGCCCTTGTACGGGCCAATGGCGCTGTTAAACTGAACGCGGTAACCAATATTCACCTGCACCTGACCCTTATCGTCAACCCAGGGAACGCGGAAGGTAATTATTCGCTCAGGTTCCACAAGGCGTTCCAGCAGCGCCTTACGTTCAAATTCGGGATGCTGGTCATATACATCTTTTATAAATACAAGCACCTCACGTACTGCCTGCAAATATTCTCTCTCACCAGGATGGCGTCTTTCCAGACGTTGCATGAAATCATTAATATCCAACATGATATATCTCGTTTTAGTTAGTTAAAGATTCTAATGCAAAATTACCAAACTTTTATTTCCGTGCCAAAGAAAAACACCTAATATTTACGCATCAACTATCATTTTGTAAAGTCGGAATTGCCAATTCAGCATAAAAACCAGCAAATTCGCTTACATTTTCACATAAATAAAGAGGATGTGCTATTTGTCACACCCTCTTTATTGTTTATCTTTATGAACCTTATTAATTACATCTTTGGCAATTTATCCAGGTACTCCTTGATGACTTCATCGCTGGGAATGATGTCGGTCATGGTGCCATTGTTGTACTGCTCGTAAGCATAGAGGTCGAAGTAACCTGTACCAGTCAAGCCAAAGAGGATGGTCTTCTCCTCGCCGGTCTCCTTGCACTTCAGTGCCTCGTCGATAGCTACACGAATGGCGTGGCTGCTCTCAGGAGCAGGCAGAACACCCTCTACGCGGGCAAACTGTGTGGCAGCATCAAAGACCTGTGTCTGCTCTACGGCGCGAGCCTCGAAGAGTCCATCGTGATACAACTGAGACAGGATAGGACTCATACCGTGGAAGCGCAGACCGCCTGCATGGTTGGCAGAAGGAATGAACTGGCTACCCAAAGTGTACATCTTAGCCAAAGGACAAATCATACCAGTATCGCAGAAGTCGTAAGCAAACTTACCGCGTGTGAAGCTGGGGCAGGAAGCGGGCTCTACGGCAATAACCTTATAATCGGCCTCGCCACGGAGCATCTCGCCTATGAAGGGAGAAACCAAACCGCCCAGGTTGCTACCACCTCCGGCACAACCAACAATGATATCGGGCTTGATGCCGTACTTATCCATAGCCTTCTTGGCCTCCAAACCAATAACGGTCTGATGCAGCAATACCTGGTTCAGCACAGAACCCAAAACGTAACGATAGCCTTCGCTGGTTACGGCTGCCTCAACAGCCTCGCTGATGGCACAACCCAGTGAACCAGTGGTGTCAGGATGATCGGCCAGAATCTTACGGCCTACCTCAGTAGTAAGACTGGGCGAAGGTGTTACGGTAGCTCCGTAGGTACGCATCACCTCGCGACGGAAGGGCTTCTGCTCGTAGCTACATTTTACCATATAAACGCGGCAGTCGAGGCCAAAGTAAGCACAAGCCATACTGAGAGCTGTACCCCACTGTCCGGCACCGGTCTCGGTGGTAACACCCTTCAGGCCCTGCTTCTTAGCATAGTAAGCCTGCGCAATGGCAGAGTTCAACTTATGGCTGCCTGAGGTATTGTTACCCTCGAACTTATAATAAATCTTGGCAGGTGTCTGCAAAGCCTGTTCCAAGAAATATGCACGTACCAATGGTGAGGGACGATACATCTTATAAAAATTGAGTATCTCCTCTGGAATATCGAAGTATGGAGTTTCGTTGTCCAACTCTTGTTTGTTCAGATCTTCACAGAAGATAGGATTGAGGTCTTCTAATGTCAGAGGCTGTCCTGTTCCGGGATTGATAAGTGGAGCAGGTTTGTTCTTCATGTCAGCACGGACATTATACCACTGCGTTGGAATCTCATTTTCCTCAAGATAAATTTTGTAGGGGACTTTCATAATGATTTGTTATTTAGTTTATTGTATTTGGTTTACTGTTTATGGTTTACTGTATCCCGACGACAGAATCGTCGGGCACAATTGTTTTTGTTTTCGGTTTTTGTTTTTGTTAATAACTTTCCGCCTCGCTGGGGAAGCTCCCATCCTTTACATCTATAATATACTGGCCGACGGCATCGTTTATTACATTGTGAAGGTCAGCATAACGGCGCAAGAACTTAGGCTTGAAACTATCGTTCATACCCAACATATCATGGGCAACCAGAACCTGACCGTCAGCTGCTCCCGCACCAATACCTATAACGGGAATGGAAACAGCCTGGCAAACCTTCTGGGTAAGTTCGGCTGGAATCTTCTCCAAGACAATAGAGAAACAGCCGGCCTGCTCTAACAGCTTGGCATCATTCATTAGCTTGGTAGCCTCGGCCTCCTCTTTAGCCCTTACGCCAAAGCCGCCAAACTTATACACACTCTGGGGGGTAAGGCCTAGATGACCTATCACAGGAATACCAGCATTGATAATACCGCGGATGGTATCTATAATCTCCTCGCCACCTTCCAGTTTCAAACCATCAACACCCGTCTGCGCCATCATACGGATAGCATTACGCACCCCCTCTTCACGACTCACCTGATAGGTTCCGAAGGGCATATCGCAAATTACCATAGCCCTCTTAACGGCACGAGCCACACTGCGAGCGTGGTAAATCATCTCATCGATAGTAATGGGCAGGGTGGTAAGGTTACCTGCCATAATGTTGCTGGCACTATCGCCCACTAGGACAATGTCCACTCCGGCCTGATCAACAATCTGTGCCATTGTATAATCATAAGAAGTAAGCATGGCAATCTTTTTACCATCCTTCTTCATCTGCATGATTTTCTGCGTTGTAATTTTCTTTGTATCTTCAACAATATATGCTGCCATTATGCAAGTTTTTTTGTTTTGCGGTGCAAAATTACGAAAAAAAACCTTATCTTTGCACAAATCTATAGCATTTCTCGCTGTGAACAATACATTATCTATATATAAAGCTTCTGCCGGAGCAGGAAAAACGTTCACGCTGACCGTTGAATACATCCTACTCTTACTGCGCAAAGGGAAAAAGGAATTTGAGCAGACACTGGCCGTAACCTTTACCAATAAGGCTACCGCCGAGATGAAGGAGCGCATTCTGGAAACCCTCTATGGCCTGTCGCACAACATACCCGAATGTGACGGCTATCTGAAAGTTATACAGAATCGGTTAAAAGAACTGCATGAAGTGATGGGTGAAGAGATGATTCGCCAACGAGCATCGGAAGCGCTGAGTGCCATACTGCATGATTACACGCACTTCCGTGTAGAAACCATCGACTCTTTCTTCCAGAGCGTGCTGCGCAATCTGGCACACGAACTGGGTCTGACTGCCAATCTGCAAGTGGAACTGAACAACGACGAGGTAGTATCGCGCTCCGTGGACCGTGTAATCGAGAATATGCAGAACCGCAAGGATGTGCAAGGATGGATAATGGATTACGTGGAGGAACAACTGCAGACTGGCGAGAGGTGGAACATAGCCGGTATGATAAAGCAGTTTGCACGATGCATATTCGAGGAAGCCTTCCAGAACCGCTCGACAGAGGAACGGGAAAAAATCTCGGATTCCGCAGAAATGAACGCCTTTAAGAAGGAGATGCACGCTATCATTAATAGTTGCAAAAACCAACTCGCCGAAAGGGCTGAGGCATTTGAAAGACTGGTGAACGGGAAAACGCTGAACTTTGAACGCATCAGCAACGGAAGAATCTACCTGAGTTTTCTGAAACTTGTAAGGAGTGAGAATACAGACCGAGCCTCTAACACCATCTACAAGGCCGCTGACGATTATGAGGTAATGCTGAAAGCTGTAGACAGGAACAACCCCCAACTGGTGGCTGAAGCTCAAGAGATACAGACGGCCCTTGCTGAGCTGCTACATCTTTACGAACGCAGCAGCTTTGCCATCAATACTGCCAAGCTATCGCTCCGCTACCTGAATCCGCTGCGTTTATTAAACGTTATAGAGCAGGAGGCCAACGCTATTAATGCGGAGAACAACCAGTTCAACCTGAGCAAAACCCCTACTCTACTGAGCAAACTGGTGGAGAA
This sequence comes from Bacteroidaceae bacterium, assembly GCA_017445925.1. Classification (GTDB taxonomy): domain Bacteria; phylum Bacteroidota; class Bacteroidia; order Bacteroidales; family Bacteroidaceae; genus Physcousia. The sequence continues at coordinate 39,754 of JAFSRW010000088.1, forward strand.
AACAGATGCGCCATTTGTGTTTGAGAAGATTGGCACCCAATTCCATAATGTGATGATTGATGAGTTCCAGGATACCAGTCGGCTACAATGGAACAACTTCAAGGTGCTGCTGATAGAGAACCAAGCTACAGGTGGCAACGACCTGTTGGTGGGTGACATCAAGCAGAGTATCTACCGTTGGCGTAATGGCGACTGGGCCATCCTGAAGAATGTAAAGCAGGAACTGGCCAACCTGAAACCACAAGACAAGGAACTGTGCTATAACTTCCGCAGCAAGAAGAATGTAATTGACTTTAACAACGCTTTCTTCCCCAAGGCTGCCAAAGTATTGGACGAGATAGAGCCACAGGCCCGCTTCCGGCTACAGGATATCTACAGCGATGTGGAGCAGCAAACCTTTCAGACTAAAGAAGAAGGCTACGCTTCGGTAACGCTGTACACCAAGAGTGGAAACGCTGCGCCAGAGGATTATGAGGAGCGCATGATTACGGATATGATAACCCAAATCCGCACCCTGATGCAGGGAGGACTCAGCACGCAGGACTTTGCTATCCTTGTGAGAAAGAAAAATAATGCCGAGAGTCTGCTCAATTGGTTCCATCTGTTGGCACCAGAGATAAAACTGGTGAGCGATGAAGCCTTCCTGCTGGAATCCAGTGTAGCCGTGCAGATGCTGGTAGCAGCCCTATTCGTGCTGAACAACACCAAGCATCTGAACCCCATACCAGAGCGTTATCTGATGATGCATTACTACAGCGATGTGCTGCAAGAACCGCTGCCAATGCTTGAGATAGCAACCGCCCAACCCGATGATCTGTTACCGGAAGCATTCACGCAACACAAGCAGGAACTGGCTCAACTACCGCTTTATCTGCTTTGCGAACGGTTATATCAGATATTCCAGTTAGATAAAATCGACGGACAAGATACCTACATCTTTACCTTTATGGACGAGCTGCAGAACCACTTGCGCAGCAACCCTTCGGATATCCATACCTTCCTGAAAGCGTGGGACGAGAACATTCACAATCACTCCATCCCTGCCGGTGAGATAGACGGTATCCGCATCCTTACCATACACAAGAGTAAGGGATTGCAGTTCCATACCGTTCTGCTGCCTTATATGGATTGGACCATCGAAAAGGATCGCAACGATGATACTATCTGGTGCCAAGCCGAGAAGGAGCCTTTCAATGCCTTGGGCTCGCTACCTATCAATGCAGGTAAGAATATGCAGCAATCAGAATTCGCCCCTGATTACAACGAGGAACATTTGCAGCGTCGTGTGGATGCGCTGAATATGATATATGTGGCTTTCACACGTGCCGAAAATAATCTGTATGTGTGGGGACTGGCTGCCGAGAATGAAGGGAACATCTCCATAGCCGGTGACCTGATACGTGCCAGCCTTCCAAACTCTCAACTGTCAACTGTCAACTGTCAACTGTTTTATGAATTGGGAACGCCCGTTACAACTCATAAAACAGAAAAGCAGCACAAGAACCGTATGAAGAGCTCGCATGAGAAAGAAGATGCCCTGAACGTGGCAATGACATCCAACGCTCCAACGCTAGACTTCATGCAAAGCAATCAGTCGCGTAAGTTCATTGGCAGTTTAGGAACAGAAGAGGAAGCAGAAACGGGTCAGCAGACTTATCTGGAGGTGGGTAAGATTATGCATTACGTGCTTAGCCAGATTGAACATACGGGCCAGATTCAGAAGGTGCTTAACCATTGTATGGCAGAAGGCATTATAACAGACCGCAAACTGATGGATGTGGTAATAAAAAGGTTGCAGAAAGGATTCTCGAATCCCAAGATTGCACAATGGTTCAGCGCAGACAATCAGGTATTCAACGAGTGCAGCATCACCAGTATCAACAAGGAAACGGGCGAACCTTACACCCTTCGCCCCGACCGCGTTATTATCAACGGCAACCAGATTACGGTTATAGATTTCAAGTTCGGTCGCCCCGATACAGAGCACCACACTCAGGTGCAGACATACAAAGAACTGATGCGAACCATGTACCCAGATAAACAAGTGGAGGGATATCTATGGTATATTTATTCAGGTAAAACAGAGGAGGTAAAGGCATGAAGACATTTCTGAGTATAGTAGCCAACGACCTTCTGCAGCGTTTTGGCACCAATATGCGCGACGTGACGGTGGTATTCCCTGGTAAGCGTGCAAGTCTTTTCCTTAATCAGGAACTGGCTCTGGCAAGCGAAAAACCCGTCTGGGCACCACGTTACATTACCATGAGCGACCTCTTTTACAGCCTCTCGCCATACGTGAAAGCCGATCCCATAGACAGCATTGCATCGCTGTACCAGATATTCAGCAAAACCATCCTAACAGAGGAAATGCAGGAAGAATATTCGCTGGATAAGTTCTGGGGATGGGGAGAGGTTATCCTGTCGGACTTCGACGATGTGGACAAGCACCTGGCAGATGCAAAGGCTATCTTCTCGAACGTCTATGAGCTGATGCAGTTGGAGAGTCTGGATTATCTGTCCGACGAGCAGAAAGAGACGCTTGAACATTTCTTCAAGAATTTCTCTACCGAGGGCAATTCGATAATCAAGGAGCGCTTCTTAAATGTATGGTCCAAGATGTACCAGATGTACACAGAACTGCGTGAAGAACAAATGCAAACAGGGGCGGTATACGAGGGAGCCATCTTCCGAAGCGTTATTGAGAACCTAAAGAAAGATGATAGCCTTCTTGCCTCGCTGTTAGAAAAGAAGCAGGCCATAGTATTTGCAGGCTTTAATGTGCTGAACGATGTGGAACACGCCCTGATGTCGGCTATCCAAAAGCAGGGAAAGGCACTCTTCTATTGGGATTACGATAGCTATTATGTAGAGAATCGCGACCACGAGGCAGGTGAATTTATGCGTCAGAACCTGAAGGATTTCCCCTGTGCTTTAGGAAAAGAGGAATACAACAATCTGCGACAACTGCAAGACGTCACCTTTATCTCATGCAATACAGATAATGCCGCAGCTCGTTATGCCAACACGTGGCTAACATCTTTGGCATTAGCATATGAGACAAAGAAAAGCCTCCCCTTAGGGGGAGCGGGGAGAGGGGCCGTCATTCTCTGCAACGAAGACCTTCTTCAACCCGTTCTTCATGCGCTACCTAAGCAAACTGGAAAGGTGAACATCACCATGGGATTCCCACTTACTGATGCACCTATATACAGCTTTGTAATGGCATTGATAGCATTGCAGACAGATGGATTCGACCCCACACAACAACGTTTTCGCCATCCCTTTGTGCAGGTGGTTCAGCATCATGTGTATGCTCCCTACATAGATGAGCAACAATGGCTTATCTACAAGGCCTCGGACAATGTGCAGCTACTTACCTATCTTATAGATATGGTGGAGAAGGTGGGCTTGCATTTCTCCATGATTCAGGAACCCGATGTGTACGAGCAGCTATACATCGAGGCCATCTTCCAGACACACCGCATACTGAACAAATGCCTTCAACTGGTCAGCAGAGAAGAAAAACCACTCGTTGTTCAGCATATCACTTTACGACGATTGCTACGTACACTTTTGTGCAGCACCAGTATACCCTTCCACGGTGAACCGGCTCATGGATTGCAAGTAATGGGCGTGCTGGAAACACGCTGTCTGGACTTCTCGCACATGCTCATGCTGTCCGTAGAAGAAGGAATGCTGCCACGCAACACGCAGAGCAACACTATGATTCCGGCCAATATCCGTGAGGCATTCGGTCTGACAACACCACGCCATAGGATTGCCGTCTTCTCGTATTACTTCTACCGATTAATACAGCGCACCGAGCATCTGACCTGCGTTTACAACGAGAACTGCGTGGGTAACAACAAACATGAGATGTCGCGTTTCCTACGACAGATGTTGGCAGAGACAGATATTCCCATCCGTACACTCTGGCTACGTAGCGAGACCAGCATTCAGGATGCCCAAGAACTTTCTGTACCAAAGACACCCGAGATTATTGAGCACATGCTACAGCGTTATGATATCAATACCAGCGGGAAGAAAGCTATTCCACTCAGCCCGTCGGCCATCAATACATATATGACGTGTCCTCTGAAGTTCTTCCTCACGCATGTCTCTGGTCTCAGAGCCGACGTCGACCCGCAGGAGGGGCTGAATGCGCCACTCATAGGCGATATCTTCCACGATACGGCTGAGTTGATATACAAGCGTATCATACAACGCACAGGAAGCAATATCATTCAGCGAAACACGCTGTCAGAGTTGCTCAATGATATGGAAGGACTTATCGGCCCCCTGTTGGATATTGTCTTTGACACCATCTATTTCCATCCTGCCGATCGATGGCAACGCACCGAGGAAGCGTGGAAGATGGTTTGCCGTGATACCCGACCAGGCAACCAATACACAGGCGAACTCATCATCATACGTCGTGTGCTCATGCAGTACCTCACCAATCTGCTACGTTACGACCTTCGCCACGCCCCTTTCCGCATCATCGCTACAGAAACGGACCGCTATTTTAACGTCAATATCAACCCCTCTCCGACTCCTCCGAGGGGGAGAGAACAATCCCAAGTCTCCAATTCTCAATGCTCAAGTCCCAATGCTCAATGTTCAATGCTCAATGCTCAATTAATAATAACCACCGGAGGTCGTATAGACCGACTGGACGAACAAAACGGACGCATAAGGGTTGTGGATTACAAGACCGGCTATCATATGCCCAGCATCAAGAGTATGGACGATGTTACCAATACAGCAGGCAGGCACGAAGGTTATTACTTGCAAGCATTCCTCTATTCTTATGCAGTTCTGCAGAACGATAAGCCCAGCCTACCTCTTGTACCAGCTCTCTTCTATCCTGGGAAAGCATACAAGGAGGACTACAACCCTACCCTTACCATAAATAAAGAGGAAATAAAGGACTTTGCGCCATTAGCCGATGAGTTCTATGAGGGCTTAACGCAAGTGGTGAAACAGATATTCTCACCCGACTACAACTTTACGCAGACTCCCGAGCTAAAGGACTGCGCCAACTGCGACTTCAAACTACTTTGTGGAAGATGATGAAAAGCCTCCCTAACCCTTCGGGGCCCTCCGTCGCGAATGGAGATTCGATCCCCTTTGTGGGGCCGCAGCCACATTCAGTGGCTACTCTAAAGACCCCAGTCGCCCTTTAGGGGGAATGATCTTTGGCTGTTGGCCATTGGCCTTTGGCTCATAAGACTTATAAGACTTATAAACAAAAAACAATATGAAAAGAAAACTAATAACATTAATCACATTCCTGGCATGCACGATTGCTTTTGCTCAGGAGAAACCCTTCGTTGTGCCAGCCGTGGAGAATTGGAAGGCTGCAAAAGGAGAATTGCAATGGAACCAACTGACAAGCATCAGTTATAGCGACGCCGTTCTACAAGATGAAGCTCAGTACCTATCGGGATTCTTAGAGAACATTCCTTTGACTTTAGAAAAGAAGGCTCCCATCTCGCTCCAACTCTACACCGACAAAAAGTTGGGTGAAGAAGGTTACCAACTTACCGTCACCACAAAAGGCGTTACTATCAAGGCGCAGACAGAACAGGGTGTGTTGTGGGGTATTCAGACACTACAGCAGTTGAAGGTACAGAACAAGCCTCTATCATGCGGAACCATCACCGATACACCTGCCTACCCCATGCGCGGTATGATGATAGATGTGGGCCGTAAGTACATACCTCTCTCCTACCTATACAGCCTGGTTAATCTACTCTCATATTACAAGATGAATACCCTGCAGGTACATCTGAACGATAACGGATTCCGTGATTATTTCCACGGTAATTGGAACGAGACCTATTCGGCTTTCCGCATCGAGAGCGAACTCTTCCCGGGCCTAACCGCCAAGGACGGATATTATACCAAGAAAGGATTTCATGACTTCATCCTCTATGCCAAGAAAATGGGCGTTGAGATTATCCCTGAGTTCGATGCTCCGGCTCATTCCCTTGCTTTCACGCATTACAGGCCCTCGTTAGCTTGCGAGGAATACGGAGCTGATCACCTTGACCTGCGAAATCCTGCTGTCATTCCTTTCCTTGACAGCCTTTATACAGAATATCTGGACGGCCCCGACCCCGTATTTTGCTGCCCTCGTATGCACATTGGAACTGACGAGTACAGCAACAAGGACAGCGCCGTGGTGGAGCTCTTCCGCTCGCTGGCCGACCATCTCATCCGACATGTTGAAAGTTTTGGCAAACAGGCTGTGCTGTGGGGGTCACTCACCCATGCCAAAGGCAAAACGCCTGTCAAGTCAGATAATGTTATGATGCAGATGTGGTACAACGGCTATGCCAACCCAAAGGACATGAAGGCACAAGGTTACCAGATGATTAGCATCCCCGACAGAACCGTTTATATTGTCCCCGAGGCTGGATACTATTACAACTACCTCAACTGCAAACACATCTATGAACGTTGGACACCCGCACAGATTGCCGACCAGCGTTTTCAGGAACGTGACCCACAAATCTCAGGCGGTATGTTTGCTGTCTGGAATGACATCTGTGGTAATGGCATTTCAGTGGGTGATATCCATCATAGAATCTTCCCCGCGGTACAGGTAATTGCAGAGAAAACATGGCGTGCCGTCAACGATACTCTGGGCTATGTCACATGGGACGAACATCGTAAAGCATTAGGTGAGGGATATACCTGTAACCAATTAGGAAACACTGAGATATATTTAGGAACATTACCAGCAAATACTATCATCAACAAGAGCGAAGATGCACAGATAGGTTATAACTATCAGGTAGACTTTGACATTACTTGGGTAGCCGAATCCGATGGCGCCATCCTGACAGAAGGGCCCTATGCCAAAGTATATCTGGCTGACCCCATAGGCGGATGGATAGGTTTCAGTCGTGACGGCTACCTGTATACCTTTAATTACAAGGGTAAGGCTGGCAAGAAAGAGCACATCGCCATCAAGGGCACTAACCGAAGCACCTCGCTCTACGTGAACGGCAAACTGGTGCAGGAATTAGGCATAGAAAGACGTTTCGCCAGCGAGAAGAAACAATACAACTACATCAAAACCCTCATCTTCCCGCTTCAGAAAACAGGCAAATTCAACAGCCAAATCACAAATTTTAAAGCTTCGAAAATTGAGAATTGAATAGAGTAATAGAATAACACATTAAAACTTTACATCAATGAAAAAGTTATTTTTCTGTTTTGCTGTAGCTTTGGCCATAATAGCCAACGCACAGCGCACACCCACCATGGGTTGGAGTTCATGGAATACTTTCGCACTGAACATTAACGAAGATCTGATTCGTCAGCAGGCAGACGCAATGCATAACACAGGACTGCAGAAGGCTGGCTTCAAGTATGTGAACATTGATGACGGCTACTGGGATGGTAGAGATGCGGATGGAGATCTGCGTCTGAACAAAAAACTGTTCCCCAACGGCATGAGACCATTAGTGGACTATATCCACTCGCTGGGACTGAAAGCAGGCATCTATAGCGACGCTGGCGACAACACTTGTGGCTCAGGAAACAAACATGCATGGGGCCTCGGTGTGGGCTTTGCTGGTCACGAAGACAGAGACTGTAAGCTGTACTTCATTGATTGGGATTTTGACTTTATCAAGGTTGATTACTGCGGCGGAGCCCACATGAACCTCGATGAACAAGAGCAGTACACCAAGATTTCCAATGCCATTAAGAACTGCGGTAAAAAAGATATCGTGTATAATATGTGTCGCTGGGCCTTTCCTGGAACATGGGGTGCTGAAGTGGCTGATTCGTGGCGCACTACTGGCGACATCTACGACGCTTGGAAATCCGTAAAGGGCATCCTGGCTGAGAACCTCTATTTGTCAGCCTACTGTCACGACGGACATTACAATGATATGGATATGCTGGAAGTAGGACGCTCGATGTCGAAAACCGAGGACGAAACACACTTTGGTATGTGGTGCATCATGTCATCACCACTGCTCATTGGCTGCGACATGGCAAAAATCAAGCCCGAAGCGCTGAAACTGATGTGCAATAAGGACCTCATTGACCTGAATCAGGACAAGTTGCATCTGCAGGCTTATGTAGCCGACAAGCAAGGCGAGTGCTTCGTTTTGGTAAAGGACATCAAGAAGCTTGGTGGCAAGGAACGTGCAGTAGCTATCTATAACCCCAGCGATCAGAATCAGAAGGTTATGCTTGACCCTAAAACCATCGATCTCGGCGGAGCTGTACAGTACTACGACTGCTTCACCCACACTCCATACCTATATACTTCTTGGTCCGCCCCGATAAATGTACCTGCCCATGGTACAAAGATTTACCGCGTAAAGGGTCAGAAACGACTGGAGCGTACCCGCTACGAGGCAGAAACAGCGTGGCTCAGTTGCTATCAGGAACTGCGCAACAACCAAGCCTTTGTCACAGCCGTATACAACCAGAAAGAAGGTGCCGAGGGCGGATATATGGTTGGTCACCTTGGCAAACGTGCCGAAAACGATCTGCAATGGCAGCACGTAAATGTGAAGAAAGAAGGCACACGTAAGATGACTATTGCCTACTTCTCTGGCGAGGAGCGCGAGATGGATATTTATGTCAACGGCGATTTTGTAAAGACGCTAAAGGTGCCTGCACGCGACTGGAAAGAACGCCAGACCATCACTTTGAGTGTTCCCTTAAAGAAAGGTGACAACATCATTCGCATTACTAATCCTCGCGACTGGTGTCCTGATATTGATGGTATGACGCTCCAAGCTGACAAATAATACTAGACAATGAAAATAGGACTATTAACTGTCTTTGCCATCTGGGCAAGCACTGCATTATTTGCTCAAAAGAAGCCCTTTGTTGTTCCAGCCATAGAGGAGTGGAAACCTGCAAAGGGAGAACTGCAATGGAACCAGTTGACAAGCATCAGCTATAACGACGCAACGTTGCAAGACGAGGCTGAGTACCTCTCTGGTTTCACGGGCAATATCCCTTCCATCATGGGCAAAGGAGGCTCTGTAAACCTTCAACTTTGTACCGACAAGAAATTGGGTCAGGAAGGTTACCAACTGACAATCACCCCTAAGGGAGTCAACATCAAAGGTCAGACCGAGCAAGCTATCCTATGGGGCATTCAGACGCTACAGCAGTTGAAAGTGCAGGGCAAACCTCTGTCCTGCGGCACCATTACTGATAAACCAGCATACTCCATTCGTGGTGCTATGATAGATGTAGGGCGTAAATTTATGCCCATCTCCTACCTTTATAGCTTGGTGGAAATGATGTCGTATTATAAGATGAATACCCTGCAGGTGCATCTGAACGACTGCGGGTCGCCAAACTATTACAACGACGACTGGGACAAAACGTATGCTGCCTTTCGTATGGAAAGTGAGTTATTCCCTGAACTGACAGCCAAGGATGGCTATTATACCAAGAAAGGATTCCATGACTTCATCCTCTATGCCAAGAAGATGGGGGTGGAGATTATCCCTGAAATCGATACTCCATCCCATTCGCTTTGCTTCACGCACTATCGTCCTTCACTGGCCAGCAAGGACTACGGACACAACCATCTGGAACTTCGTAATCCAGCTCTCCGTCCCTTCCTAGATAGCCTCTATGCAGAGTATCTGGGCGGTCCTGACCCTGTGTTCTGCTGTCCTCGTATGCACATCGGCGTGGATGAATACAGCAACAAGGACAAGGAGGTGGTGGAACTGTTCCGTGGATTGGTTGACCACCTTATCCGCGAAGTTGAGCGCTATGGTAAGCAAGCCGTGTTCTGGGGCCAGTTGACCCATGCCAAGGGCGAGACACCCGTTAAGGTTGAGAACGTGATGATGGAAATGTGGTACAACAGGTATGCTAATCCACGAGACATGAAGGCATTAGGATATCAGATGATTACAGTTCCCAGCCGTCAGGTGTATATTGTTCCCGCTGCAGGCTATTACTTCGACTACCTGAACTGTAAAACACTCTATGAGACTTGGACACCTGCCAATATAGCTGGCGAAATATTCCAAGAGCGTGACCCACAGATTCATGGTGGCATGTTCTGTGTTTGGAACGATATCTGCTACAACGGTATCTCGGTAGGCGATATTCACCACCGCATGGTTCCCGCGGTTCAGATTATTTCAGAGAAGACCTGGCACGCCGTCAACGATTCTACAGGCTACACAACATGGGATAAGGAACGTAAAGTGTTAGGTGAGGGATACAAGTGTAACCAATTAGGAAACACCGAGATAGATTTAGGATTATTACCAGCAAATGCTATCATCAACAAGAGCGAAGAGGCACAGATAGGTTATGACTATCAAGTGGACTTTGATATCACTTGGGCAGCCGAACCCGATGGGACCATCCTGACAGAAGGCCCTTATGCCAAAGTATATCTGGCTGATCCCATAGGCGGATGGATAGGTTTCAGTCGTGACGGCTATCTGTATACCTTTAATTATAAGGGTAAGGTAGGCAAGAAAGAACACATCGCCATCAAGGGCACTAACCACAGTACCTCGCTCTACGTGAACGGTAAACTTGTGCAGGAATTAAGCATAGAAAAGCGTTTCTATGCCAAAGATAAGACATACAACTACGTCCAAACCCTCATCTTCCCACTGCAGAAAACGGGTAAGTTCAATAGTCAGATACTAAACTTTAAAGCAAAAAAGATGTAAAAAAAATAAAATTCTTCACTCTTCATTCTTCATTCTTCATTTTTTGTTGTATCTTTGCATCCGCAAAACAGCAAATAGGTCGGTTCGGTAGCTCAGTTGGATTAGAGCAGCAGCCTTCTAAGCTGCGGGTCAAGGGTTCGAGCCCCTTCCGAATCACGATAAGTAAGAAAAGTGTTTTTCATGGTATTAGATTTTTAAGTTAAAGATTCAAGGTCAGTGATGATATTGAATCTTTTTTTTTGTCCAAAGACATATCTTAATAACCTTTTTCATTTATCCTCTTCCAGCGTACCCTTTACAAATTCCACAAAGTTGTTGAACCATGATTGCCCTTTCTTCCTCAGACCATTATTTGGTTCTGTATCTACAGAGTCAGATTCAGAAGCATCTTCATCTTGCTCCTCTCCACTTGCACTCCCTGCATCTGGCAGGCTTTCCTCTGTCAGACTGGCAGGTTTTGCATTCGGGTAATACAATTCCCATAACCTTTTTATATTCTCGTTTTTTTCTTCTTCACCATCTTTATGTTCACGGACTTTGTCGAATCCTGTTGCAACAACAGCCACCTTCACCTGTTCGCCAATAGTATCATCATGATACAGCCCCCAGAGGACTTCCAAGTCTTCTGGCAACGTATCCATGAAATCATTTATTTCACCCAACTCCTTGGTGTTTACAGGGTTGTCCTTACATGAATATATAATGTAAAGCAAACGTTGGGCATTCTTAATGTCCTTCGTATTCAACAAAGGCGAGTTCAAGGCATCATTCATAGCCTTGATTATACGTTTCTCGCCGCTACCGTATCCTACTGTAACAATAGCACCACCACTATTCTTCATTACCGTCTCTACATCCTTGAAGTCTCGGTTCACCGTTCCTTCCTTCGTAATGACTTCCGATATGGTTTTAGTTGCAGTTGTCAGAATCTCATTTACCTTTCCGAATGCTTCATCTGTTGAAATTGGCTCATCATATATCTCCAGCATCCGCTCATTGTTTACAACCAGCAGAGCATCCACATTCTGCTTCAATTCCTCGACACCTTCCAAAGCCTTTTCTATGCGGGCTTTCTTCTCGAATCGGAAAGGCAGAGTCACAACGCCAACAGTCAGAATGCCCTTCTCACGAGCTATTTGGGCAATAAGGGGAGCGGCACCTGTTCCAGTTCCACCACCCATACCTGCTGTCAGGAATACCATTTTGGTTTCATCATTGAAGAGAAGTTCTATGTCGTTCATACTCTCTTCTGCTTTCTCACGACCCAACACAGGGTCGCCTCCAACACCCAGACCTTCTTCTCCTAACTGTATTCTAACAGGTATTGGTGAATTACTCAGAGCCTGACTATCCGTATTGCAATAAGCAAAGCTCACGTTCTTCACACCCTTCTCATACATACTCTTTACGGCATTTCCGCCACCGCCTCCAAGGCCAATGACCTTTATCAAATGCTCCGTCTTGTCCTTGGGGATATCAAACAGAATCCCAGATTGCTTATTCTCTTCCATATCTATTATTTTGTTTTTAATTTTGTTGCTGTAAATTATCTGCACTGAAAATTTTCCTAATCTTCTCTGTTTACTTTTTTACCCTTTACTAAGAACAATGCGATGGGCATATATAGTGGGATGAACATTCGCCAAGGCCTGACACTCATATCACGGCATCGGCGAAAACCTTGAATATAATACATTAAATATAAAAGAACATACAGAAGCAGATAATGTAGTTCTGACCTTGAGTCGATAGAAGTAACATTAAACGAGAGAACCAATAAACTAACTGTAAGATTACCCAAGAAGAGGTCATACATGCCAATATGATTTACTATATATAGGGCATAAGCATCGAGTCTAATACTATGGCCAAATAAAGATATAAGATAGCTATCAGTACTGGAGTCCCAAAGCCTGGTATATCTTGTCTCATATAGCCATAATATTGCTATAAGTGCAAAAACCAGAATGTATGTTAAAAAGAATTCCACCCTACCACAAACACCGATGGATTTTATCAAACGTCCCATCTTGTCCTTAATTAAATTTATTTGATGTTTCATCCTCATATCTATTGATTTTGTCTATGAAGCGACTTTTTATCTCTGGTCAAGTACCATACAACACAGAATAAGATGAAATGAGCTACAGTTACGATCACACAGGTCTGTACACTCATTTCTTCCTGTCCTGCCTCGCAATGATGATAATCCTCCATTGGGGTTAAAGCACACCAAGTCATGAGCCCCCATAATAGTGTAAGGAATCCAAGAACAATCCTACTGGTGTATTTGATTATTTTCTTTATCATAGTCTTCATATTACTCATTTTTTTCTTGACCTACGCTTTTTCCGAACAGCAACGCAAAGGGGTTATAAAATGGAATCAGGCAGAACCACCATTTACGTCCTAAATCATGACAACGCCTGATGCATTGGATTATGTAAAATACGTAAAAGGCAGCAATCAATATCGTTTCCAAAAAGAAGCCAAATCCAATATCGGGTCTGTAAGAGAAAGTATCTATAGCAATTGCGCAAAGTAAAATCACAGATAATGGCACAGTACCGCTAATGAGACAAAACCACCCTTCTAATACAAGAATAAGCAAAGCGACATTAAACATCCAGTGTGGCGTATTGTCATACAATAGCCAAAGCAGAGAGGTTATTAATGCAATACCCAACACCGATAAAAATGCACAAATGAAAACCAGGATGAATCCCTTTCTTCCAAGCCTTCCCTTTGGGTTCGCCATTCTCTTTAACCAATTACAGAACTTCTTCATCTTCAATGAATATTAAATCTACCCAATGTCAATTCACATCTTTGACCGTCATAGTATTTTCTCTATGAATCTGTCCTTGATTTCTCTTAGGTCATTTGTCAGGATGCTGTCGCATTTATCTGCTATTTTATCTGGTATTGGATACATACATGCAGCAATGGCTCCAGCCATACAGCCGATGGTATCAGAATCACCACCCAGAGAAATGGCCAGCCGAATCACTTCTTCAAAGTCGTTTCCTTCCAGGAAAGCAATGATTGCCTCAGGCACACTTCCCTGGCAAGATACGTCAAAATTATATTTGGGACGAATTTCAGCAATAGTACGATGCAGATCGTAGCCAAACGTTTTCTCTACATATTCCTTGATTTCCTCTTTGCTCTTTCCTTCCTTACACAGAAATACACATGCAGCAACAGCCTGTGCCCCCTTCACACCTTCCGCATGGTTATGGCTTACAGAAGCTGTTAATGCACTCAGAGCCAATGCTTCGTCCAGCGTCTTGGCATACAAGCCTACAGGACTAACACGCATACCAGATCCATTACCCCAACTGTTGTAAGGTGCAGGATTGGATTGTCTGAGCCACCAGCCGAAATTTCCCCCATATCCTGCATTGGGATAGCGGTCGCCCAGTTCCTGCATGCATCTTATCAGATGTGCTGTGCTATGCACCTCGTCCTCCATGAGCCACTTAGCAACCGCAAGGGTCATCACAGAATCATCCGTGAACTTCGACCAAGGCGTAAACAATTCAAAGTCTGTCGACTTCGTATTCTGGAACTCATAAACAGAGCCGATGATATCACCCACCAGTGCTCCTAACATCTTTACTTCTGCCATAGTCTGTTAATACTTCCGTTTTGTTTTACTTGTCACTTGCATCACATTGTCTTTCAATTCTGACGTCTCAATAGTTTCAATGTCACTACTGTACTGGTGGTATTCTTCTCTAACCACTTTTACGGAAGGTGGATTGCCTAAGGAATCTCCTTCGAAATACTTTGCCCAAATATTACGGAAAGCACAACAGCCACTTCCATGATGGATAAAGATTTCTCTTTTATGATAATCGAAAACAGTATAACCAGCTTGCATAGGGTAGATTCCATAGGATATACTACAATATGGTTCGGCTTCTATGGGGTATAGCACATTAGCTCTACCATTTACGATGTCGTAGCATTTGTAGCCTACCCACCCATTTGATTCATATCCTTGGATGAACTCCTCCTGACCATCAAAGTTTATGTCCATAAAAAACATATCAGACTTGGGCGTCTTACTACCACCAAGCGTATCGACTTTAACAACAGGAATGTCAATATCAACATCAAAGACACCTGTTTTGTTTTCATACTCGCTGAGGCATGATGGCAACCAATCTAATGTACAATAGACGCTAATGGAATCGCCTCGCTCAAAATGGGCTAACGTGAGATCCTTATTCTTGATAATTGATACCCGATATCCATTCTGAGGATTCTTTGCAATGAAGGCCGTTGCACTATCACCCCAGAAAGCCTTACCTTCCGGCAGACCGCTTGTTCCGTGATGGCAACTAAGGAAAGAGGAAATAACGAATAAAACTATAGTGAAGATGGTAGATGTCCTCACTCTGTAATAGGAAGATATAGTCTTTAGTTTATTCATCGTTTCTAGTTATTGAAGCCTGTCATGGACGTTTCGTATGCAAATCTACAAAAACATTTTGTATGTCACAAGCATTTCTTGTGTTACTGTATCAACTACGACTTTTTTTGCATAAAGTATCTTCTGTATTGTCATACCACTTAATTATAGTAGCAATAGGCTTCATATACTGCAAGTACCGAGTATAGTAATTAATAAACTATCAGAACTTGCGCCCCAAAGCCTGGTATATCTTGTCTCATATAGCCATAATATTGCTATAAGTGCAAAAACCAGAATGTATGTTAAAAAGAATTCCACCCTGCCACAAACACCAACGGCTTTTACTAAATGCCCCATCTTGTCCTTAAAGATTTCAGTTTTTGTGTTCATTTTTACGAATATTATTGTTCAACGCACAAAGATAAGAGATAAAACTGAAATTATCCGCAAAAAAGGACTCCACAAGCCTTGTGGAAACGGGAATTATTCCCAAATCACTAAGTCGCGAGGCAGAGCTATCTTCTTTGCCTCTCCACGATTTCCATTTATGTAATAATAATGTGCAAGGCTCTCATCAAACTGTGCAATAAAAGCACCTCTTATACGGGCACATTTTTCATTAATCGAGTTAAGGCAAGGATTGGTAACATCTTCAATGCTTTGGAGAATCCTGTCGCTGGCCCAAGTTGGCTTTATCTTTTTGTATATCTCCGCAAGTTCATTCTTGTAATCAGGAAGATTTTTGAAGACGATTCCCTCTGGATGTCGTAGAAATAATAGGAACACAGCCTTGTTAATAGGTTCCATATTGATTTCCATATTGTTATAATCGGGAAGTACCACACGTAAATCAGCAGTAATAATCATTCTGCTTAATTCTCGTTTGTTAACAAGTAGTCTCATTAGCAGATTGCGAGACAATCCTCGTTGCTCCAGTGCTTCCACCCGTTCACGTATTTCATCAATAAGGGTGTTAATCTCCATACTGAATTGTTCGTCGGCAAAGTCCTTATTTTGGCCCATTCCTTCGGCTGGACTCTTATCCTTATAATAAAGGATGCCTGTGGACATTTGGTTGTATACTACATCCGCAACAATTTCTATCTGTGACATAATTTCTTCGTCACTACCAGCGACAATCTGATAATAGCATCCGTGCAAATATCTTGCTCCATGATTGTGCTCCCATCGCAAACAGCACATCAGACCGTGTTTTATTTGTCTAGCATCCTCTGGGTAACATAACTCATTTAATAAAACACTCGAATCAATTCCTTTTTTATCTATTGTGCCACCACTCGTACCAGGATTCCAATATTTCAGAATATCGTCTTTTGTAATTTCTTTCAAACATTGAGGTAGATAAACGACTCGCATATTGTGCTGTAATTCTATTTTGCCGTTTCGTTTGAAGAAGTCATTTATTACATCATTGTATTCATTCTCCACATAGATCAACTCTCGCCAATCATCACTGAATAGGTTTCCATACAATTCAAAATCCGTTATCCCATTTAGCTCCCTGGGCAACTCACCCCTGTGGATTTCTCCATCTTTGAAAGCATCTGCAATTTGATTGTATTCAGCACTTTCTGCCTCCCGTTTTTGTTTCCGTTCTATCTTTTTTATTTCCTCATTTCGCTTCCATTCTTGGTATCGTTTATACCCGCCATGTACTTTCAACTTTTCAAAATAATCGCGGATAGTTTTGAACAATAGAACAAAAATGCGCCAAACAATATATAACGGTGCTAATAGCACTCTACAAACAGCCCAGCATAAATCTTTGCCCTTCCTTACAGTCCTATAGCTATCGCACTCTGCGATAAGCATAAGTATGTATGTAATGCTACAATAAACTATTACTATTATCTGCCAGGTTCTCATAGGTACTAAAGAATATTTTTACTATCCAAAAATTTGTCTAATTCAGATTTCAGTTCTTCACGATTATGCAGATAAAGCTGATATCGGGCCGCAAATAGCTGATTGTCTATACCTTGAAGGGTACGACATATTGGCGGCAAATGAAAGCGAATCCCTTTCCAAGTTCTAACAGAAACTTTTCAACATTGGCTTTCAAAACATCCTCCAAATAAATTTCCTTGTGATATTTCTGTTGAGGAAAACCTGTAAACTCAAGCACAAATGGATCTCGTATGATGTCATTAACTGTCTGTAATTGATGGTCTTCATTCGCCAAAGCCAATAGGCCCACTTGGTCTGTGCTCAGAGCAAGACGTTGAAAGAGCGACGAGTTTATCTGCCTCCTTAGTTCTATCACCCTCCATCTTTTGTTTATGTATCCCTTCATGTAGAACTGTATCTCCACCGATTCATTACATTTCGAATTATTTAGTCAATGATTCAAGGCCAAATGTCCAGACACAGTTTGGATTTTTGGGAATCGTATATAGAATATCCTCATGTTAAACAAATTGAAGCGCGAATAGCCTTTTTCTTTGTAAATCGAATGTCATATTTAATTAACTTTTAATTACTGTTTATTTGCAGTTATATTTAACATCACAATTGTCACACTGATAATAACCATTCTTTTCTGCCATCTGTTTTCCACACTTATGACAGTAGAATTCTTTCTTTTCCCAATGCCCAAGGTCTTTTTGTACAAAATTTATTATCCAGTTAGAGATACTTCCTCCATTCTTGTGTAAATTATTAATTCTCATACGATAGTTTTCTGTGGAGCAACAAGCCCCACAATTAGGACATATATATTGTCCGTTAGGACAGGTTTTTGAATCTCGGCTATCAATAATTGTATTACAATTTTGTCTATTAAAACAATGGTTGAGGTATACAACAGATCCTTCTTCAGAGCATAAATTGTTTTTACAAGAAAATTCGGTAATTGAACGATATCCAAAATTGCCGATGATTTTTGGTTTCAATAATTTCCCACAATTACGACATTTTAGATGTTCATAGAAAACTTTAAAACTACCCAAATAAGAAGAAAGTATTATATAGTGTCCAAACTTGATCTTAACACCTTCTTTGTAATAATCAACAGGAATATTGAGAATGCGCATAAAGTCAAGAATGGTATAACGTTCCCATTCGCTATCTAACATATACCTAATAGGTTCACGGAAACATGGTTTATTTTTACACCAATAGAAGCCAATTCCAGTTTGTGCATCTACTTTATTTGATAAACGACATTCACAAATATCATCCTTCTCATCACCTTTCATTTCAAACTCAATCATATTATCAAGGCCATTATATTTGAAATTGAATGGACGAGCAAATCCAAATAACTCAGACTCATACGATTCATCAAAAAGGAAAGAGACACCTTGCGGTTCGTTTGATATTTCATACTCAAAAGTTGAGTACGTTAATTTTATCAAATCTACAATTTGTTTGGAATATTTATTATTATAATTCGTCAAGTGAGCATATCCATCAACCATTTTATAAGGAACAAACAGTTTTAGTCTGTTTCCACTTTTGTATATAATACCATTATAGTAACGATTGCGTCTCCTATTAGAATCGTCATAATATTGTTTTTTGGCTATCCACCTCCCACAACAAATAGTAACAAGTTGCCTTATTTCACTCCATTCTTCATGGTCTTCTCGATTATTTAATAGAAGACACATAATATTATTGTTTAATGATGTCGAAGGGTTAATTTCTCTGTTTTTTAAGTATGTGAATACGATTTCCAATGGCAAACAAATTGGTTTGTTACAATTGGTAATAGTGTCGTATAGAGTCTCTGCTGAATGGTGTATTTTTCCTTGAGAAATCAATTGAAATAGCTTTCTAACACATCTAATTTGAATATATGGTGGCAAAAAAGCAAACACATCAGGAAGTGTTGTAGGTATATCCGTCTGAAAATGTACAGCCCAAAGAATGGTAGAAATGTATGGATTCAAATTTCTTGAATTATGAATTCTTGTCAAATTCTTTCTAAACTCCTCTTCCCAGTTTCGTAGAAGAATGGGGTCACTTCCATCTGGTTTGTTACACATCATCAATTCTGCGAGTAGTATGGCCAAAGGAATATTTTCGTTGGACATATTTAACTGTAATAGTCTTTTTGTAATGAATGGGCAAAGGGAAAAAGGAGATGATTTTAATATCCTTATATAAGAATTATTGCATAATTTTGGTTTATTATACCATCTTTCTACATTTAGGCTGATGCAATCTAAAGAAATGGAATTAATGATCTCTTCTATGGCATGTTCGGGTAGAGATTTAATCACATTATTATTAAACATAATAATCAAATCGTCTATACCTTTGGAATTGATATAATTTTCCCATTGGATGACACGATGGCCATTGGGTATTAAACTTTGCAAATTATATAAGAAAGAACAATTTTCATGTTCAAATTCCCATGAATCATCAGAATTGTTATCAATACTATCAACTTGCGAACTATCGAAATTACTTTTCAAAGGAATGTTCCAAATTAATTGCATAGCCCTTTCAATTAGAATTTCCGCATACCTCGGATCATCATCAAAAAGACGTTCGTTCGTATTTGTAAATTCATTTAAAAATCTATACGACCATGTAGATATTATCTCTTTAGCATAAATCAATGCTTCATCAACAGAGATTAATTGATAATCACTAGTTGATGCTTCTGATAGAATAGATAATGAATTCGTTTGGCGAATAATAGGAACAAGTGCTTGGACAATAATATCTTTTTCGTCATCATCATATATTGAAGTTATATTGTCAAAAATGGGGAAAAAATCGCATATATTAGCATTTTGGCACTTTACATAGGAATTTAACATATCAGAAAGATACTCCAAAATTATAGGCTGCATTTTTTTCTTGTAATATAAAATAAAATCATTGCCTAAGATAGAGCTATTTTTCAGTAAGGGAACTGCCTTTTCGAGTAACTTCTCACTGATGCAACCATCAAGTATACGTGATATTGCAACTTTTACATCTTCTCTGAAAGAAGCAAATTCTTCATTAGGAATATTATTGAGTAACCTGAAGAAAGAATCTTGTCTACAAGAATCAAATGGGCGAGAAGAGAAATGATTAAGTTCATTTTGAAATTGTTTCATTCTTAACGCTGCTAAACATTGCTGCTTTTCCTCTTTATAAGATTTTGAAGTTAGACGAAGATATGAGCTCAATTCTCTAATAATTTTTTTTGTCTCACGATCCATTCCATCTAACTGCCATGGAGTTAAGATAATGGGATCAAAAATGAAGTCAAGTCCAATAATAACAGAACAATGAGACAACTTAAAAAATAAATCTTTAACCCTAATATCAGTAATCGTTTCTATTCGTTCTTTGACATCAATTTCGTATTCTCTAGGTAAATATGAGATGTTATTTATAATTTGTTGCATCTTTGATAATGTGCAGTTTTCATTAATATCATTATCTATCCATTCTTTGAGTAGAACAATATTATCAATGTATCGGCATACGGATGGATACATTTTGAGTATCTCAATAAGTTCTTCATTTGTTAACACAGAAAAGAGAGAAATCCATATAGATTTTTCACATTTAGTAAAATCGCGGTCAAAAACATATTGATCAATAGAATCAGCATCTTTTTTATAACGTTCGACAAAAAAACTAAAATGCTGAGCAGTCTTTTTAGGTGACCGTTCCGGATCATTAAGGATAATTGACTGTACTTTCTCTGCAACAAATTTTCTTGGTATAGAAGTCTGCCTATAAAGATTTATATTTTGGTTTTCTCTGAACTCAACAAGTTCATGGTCACCATAATAAGATAAAAGGAGGTTTATGTCTTCATCTGACTTAGTTATAAGTCTAACGTTTTTAGCTTTTCTTCTCCCATTTTCCTGTACTTCTTTTTGAAAAACGACTACACGACCTTCAATTCTTGCCCCAAGCTCAGCAAAAGAATCCGAATTTACATAAAAATCTTGATTGTAAATAGTTGTATTCATATTGCAATTGTTCGATGCAATATATCCAAATCCTTTTCTTATGTCGAAAAATTTAACTATTCCTATATAACACATATCTTTTCCCATATTAAATTGTATACTCATTTGTAATAAAAAACATTTCTAATTAAGGAGTCTGTTTCTCTAAATTTCCTAATGCTTGGATGTGTTATGGCGTAATCACATCTATAATGTTTTCTGTTCCCTAACTATTTTATTTTTTTACCAGATCCAATTATGCTTATCAAGTAACTCCTTTTCCTCAATAAGCCCATTGTCTGGCATTATCTTATATGAAATCAATTCCATAAAGGACTTTCTGCTTTTCAACAACTCTACCTGAATGATATCTTTTAGA
The DNA here is from genome assembly GCA_017445925.1 of Bacteroidaceae bacterium. Lineage (GTDB taxonomy): Bacteria > Bacteroidota > Bacteroidia > Bacteroidales > Bacteroidaceae > Physcousia. The sequence continues at coordinate 61,180 of JAFSRW010000088.1, forward strand.
CTATTTCCCTCCATATCAACATTGACGCTGAGCATCTCCGGGCGCATCATGCCCAAGACTACATCGCTGAAATAATTAAGGTCGCCTACATATTCTAAATCACTTAGGAATGGTCTTTTGCCAGCCAATCCACTACGTTCAGATGGCTGGTAGTTGGGACGCGTAGTGATGATGATTACAATACCAAGCTCTCTTGCCAAGAATTTTAACTTACGCGAGATATTGGGCAATTTGTCATAAGGATAGTTATCGATGAAGGGGAGGAAATGGAAACTGTCTATGACAATGGCTTTTACATTGTCTTTTCTCACCAAGTCTATGATTTTCTGTCGCAGGCTCTCAAAGTCGGGGCAGTACTTTAGCAAGTCCACAAACAGGATCTGCTCTTTCATCCTCTTGGCTTCACCTTCGCCTGCTGCCAGTTTATGCATTGCCGTTTCCGCATCTTCAGCAGATAGCTCTGCTGTCATGAAAGCCGTATTGGGAGCAACCTCAAACTCCATCTGGTTGCGAAGTATGTTCAAAGAAAACATACTTTTTCCGGCAAGTGGCCCGCCAACAAGGGTTATCAAATTACCCTCACTGAAGCCACCAGTCAAATTGTCAAGTATAGGATATCCTGTTATCATTATTTATTTTCGTTTTTCTTGTTGTAAGTTTAAAGGTATTATGCTAGCACGAAATCAATGTTCGCACGCAAAAATTATTTTTTGGATTTTGTGCTACAAAGATAACTTCTTTTTCACAAATGAAAAAGTATTTCGCAAAAAACTTATTTCCACAAGCCTTGTGGAAGCATTAATTTTAATCCGCCCAAAGAAGAAGGGGGATTATTTCAATAGCACGCAAAAAATCGTGCTATTTTACGCCAACATTAAACTTCAGTGCAAAGTGGGGATTTTAATTATGATAAAGGAAACTATGACAAGCGTCTTCAAACAAAGATAAGAACTTGCATTATTTATGGAAGTGGTCTTGAATCTTCTTTGCAATGATTGCCTTCGACTGTTCAAGTGTCATATACCCTTCCTCTTTAAGGCGAGTTGTTGTAACAATGTTCTTTGCCGGTGTTTGAAGAATTGCATTCATCGTCTGTTTCTTTTTTGCAAAGATACGAATAAGTGAGAGAAGAACAAAATAAAATCAAATATTTTTTCTTCCGAGCGTGAGTATTTTAGAGACGAAGGTTTCAAAGATAGTGTTTTTTCCATTACGCACAAAGAAAACTGGTGTTTTTTCTTAGAAAAACGGATTTACGAACCTACGGAAATCCTAACGTTAACCCAGAAGATGTAAGATGGAAGAGGTAAGAAGGAAGAATTATGGTTAAGGGTTCAAGGTTCAAGGTTAAGGGTGAAAGACATTGGCTATTGGCCGTTGGCTATTGGCTTCGATTTAGACCTTAACGTTGACCTTAACGGGAACATATAAAGGTTATTGGTTATTGACGATTTCAACGGAATGATAACGGGAACTTTATTGAGGCATATCAAAAAAGAGAGTGGCATTATAAAATCGCTACCCTCTTTTCTGGTTGTTCATTAAACAAGTGCTCCGTTTCAGAACCTCACGGCACCAAGGCGGGTCACTATATCGTCAAACTTACGTTGTATCAAATCTTTCTGTTTTTCTCCAGCCTTTGCAATCCCATTCTTATATTTCCGCATCAGCGATGGATTGATATCCACACTCTTTGCAAATTCTGATACGTTTATGAAAGGGAAGGCAAGAAAAAATCCGCTCATATCATACCTATAATCTATTTGCACGTTGCAGGAGTACCACTCAGGATATTTGCCCTGTTGCTCCTTCATATACTCAGCCTGTTCATGAACAAGAGTCTCAAAATCCTCTTTTGCTTCAGTTTCCGTATGTCCACTGCTAAACAAAGGGATATTACCCTCAGCGTAGATGCCATAGCCTCCATCGCTTGCCTTTTCAATAATAGCCTTAATCCTTTTCATAGCGTTATATTTTAAGGATGCACATATTTGTAGTGTCCTTTACCCCCCTTGATTGTCCAGCCATGCTGTTCAATCAGTCGGTAAAACTCTGAATACTTCATAGAACGCTTGTTTAATGAACGCCACAAAGGTAACATATTTGTTCCTATCTTACAAATAAATAAGGAACATTTTCGTTCTTTCTGCATAATTTTAACATTCCACCACTGAGAAACCAACAAAAAGTTTGGTGGTATAAAAGAAAATGTGTTCCTTTGCAGTGTCATAACGTTGTTATGCCTTTCCGGTAAACATGTGAGGCCATAGGTAAGATGGGAGAATTATGGTTAAGGGTTCAAGGTTCAAGGTTAAGGGTGAAAGACTTTGGCTATTGAGGCTGCGCCTCGAGCCTGCTCACGCTCGGCAATGTTTAAGCAAGCTTATCATTGCTCTCGCTTAATCGCAGCCTTGGCCGTTGGCTATTGGCTTCGATTTAGACCTTTATAAGATGGAAGAAGGAAGAAATGATCAACGATAACCTTAACGTTAACGATAACCTTAATTGAATTAGGCTCAGGAACATAATACGCCCAAAGGGGTGAGCCTTTGAGCGCAGTGGGGTATGCTAATGTATAGCTTGGGATAGCTGCAATAGCGGAGCGATAGACGAAGAGACCTTACGTCACTTCAACAGATTCCGCCCGCTATTGTCTTCCAAGACCTGCATCTGTTGGATAACTATCTGGTTGAGTTTCATAAGGCGTTCACTTTGGGGCATTCCGTCGTTGATGAGCACAGCATTGATATTCTCCATGTTCGAGAGGCAGATGAGTTCATTAATGGTAGCATAGTCGCGGATATTGCCCTTAAGGTCAGGATTAGCTCACGCCATTGCTTAGCCGTCATGCCAAACATGGCCACGTTCAGCACATCAGCCTCTTCGGCATACTTCATCGCAGCTTGCTCGCGAGTTACTTCTGCTGGGATGAGATTGCTCTTGATGGCATCTGTGTGAATACGATAGTTGATTTTCGACAGTTCACGTTTTGCATCCCAGGCCAACTGCTTCTGTTCTTCAGCCTTGAGGCGCTGGAACTCGCGAACCACATAGACCTTGAACTCTGGACTAATCCACATGGCAAATTCAAAAGCAATGTCCTTGTGAGCATAAGTACCGCCATACCTTCCTGCTTTTGCTTGCAAGGAGATGGCGCCTGTTCGGGCCACAAATTCCTTGACGCTGATTTTGAAGCTGTTCAGTCCTGCTTGGTTTCTAATTGTGGCGAATTCGCCATAATTAAAATTAGGATTATAAATTCGCTCCCATACACCTAGGAATTCCATCGTGTTTCGATTACGAAGCCAATCGGTCACAAAGAAATCACCATCCTTTGCTTTCATCATGTCTGTAATGCAGATGTAATCCTCGCCGTTTACATTTGAGACCGTTATCTCTGTATCTTGAACTATTATTTTGGCCATATACTATCTATTCCTAAAATTTGACTGCAAAATTACGATTAAGTGAGCGATTTTCCAAATTTTGGAATTGCGAAGGCAAAGAAAAAGTTTCTTTATCTTTGCTGAGTCGCGTCAAAATCTGTTAATGATGAGGTTTCTTAATGATTCTTTGAAGCCTTCATCAAAGAGGGGCGGTTCATCGGGATGGGATTTCAGGTAATCCTCTTCCAACTTGTCAAGCAGATCTGCTATCAGTTCCCATTTGCGATAAGCCGGCAACTTTGGTTTTTTCAGGAAGTAACGTACTACGATGTAAGCCTGCCAAAGGGAAATTACACCTCTTTACTAAAACGACTCTGGGTTTTACGCCCAATATGGGCAACGCAGAGGTTACGCACAGTAGCCTGTGCATCCATGTCGATCATGTCTTTGAGCATGGCAAGAAACGACTGGGTGAACATGAATTGTTCCATTGTTCTTTTCTTTTTTTTAATTGTTAAACTTAGGGTGTGTTACTAATACCCGTTAAAAAAAGTAAAAATACTATTATTCTGTGTCCCCCTAGGGGAGCACAAAAGTTGTGCGAAGTTACAACATTTTCCCGAACTTTGTATCGTCCGGACAAGACAAAAATAAAGTTTAATAATTATTTTGGGAAAATTACGAATATCTGAAAAATTTTTATTATGGACACAAAAACATTAATTGAGGAGGAGCTTTCACAGGCGGGAGAGGTTTCTCCTATATCACCGCTGGTGGTAGAATTGGACAAGTTCCGTATCATGTCGGACACTGATGTGCCACCTGAGGAGTTCCTGATGCGCCTGTTCGGGAAGCCTTGCTTTCCGCGTCGCGACCTCTCTGCCGTTACAGGTCTGGAGAAGTGCGGTAAGACTTTCTTTACTTCTATGCTCATGGCCTGCTGCACAGAGAAGAACGTGCTTGAACTGGAACGTATCAGCGAAGAGCCGCTCAGGGTAATGTGGTATGATACGGAACAGAGCCGGCAATCTACCAAGGGGATTCTGGCTAACCGTGTGTTTAAGCTGATTCATCCACAGAAAGAGGACCCGGATCTGTTCTGTGAACCGTCGGACATCGAGAGTAATTTCTTCGTCTTCAACGTCCGTGCCTGTACCTATCAGGAGCGCATGGACTATCTGGTGGCAGGTATTGAGGCATATAAACCGGACTTGGTGATTATTGACAATGTCAGTGACCTGCTACCCAGCGTGAACGATTCGGATGCCTCTATACAGGTTATCTGCCAACTAATGCAGCTGGCTTCGGAGTACAACTGCAATATTACTGTGGTTATTCATGTAAACCGTACAGGGGAGAAGCGTAGTCTGCGTGGTTGGTTGGGTACTGAGATACTACACAAAGCCTTTGATGTTTACTACTGCGAGCAGGTGGAGAATACAGATGCTTTCTCTGTGGAGCAGACACTGACACGTAAATACCGCATTCCGGAAAAACTGTTCTATAATATTGACGAAAACGGATTGCCGAAGGTGACAGAAAAGCCTGACTATCAGCCTCGCGAAAGCAACGGTCAGTATAAGACCAATAAGCCTGAGGCATACCAGATTAAGATGGAAAAGGCAGAGACGTTTAACCAGAAATATATCATTCACAACGACGGCAATGCTCGTCGGCCATGGGAATGGGACCTCCGTCTGCTCTTCAGCGATGCCATGTCTGGTTTATCCTCAATGGGACAAGAAGCACTACAGAATGAGGTGATGTCTCTGGCCGGAATCAGGCAACCGAAATATTACGACAAGGTATTCCAGCTTGCCATGGACCAGCGTGTGGTACAGACAACCATGGACAGGAATGGGCGCATCGTAGCCATTCTCATCCCTTCTTAACCCCCTCTCTATATATACCCCACCCCCTCTCTGTAAGAGGGGTGGGGCTATAGTAAGAGGGGTGTAAAAGGGATAAGGATGGCGAATACAGAAGGAC
>JAFSRW010000089.1 GCA_017445925.1 Bacteroidaceae bacterium
CTTGGGACTGAAGGACTGGCGAAGCGCAAAGGTGCAGCTACCGGAACGATGGTGGACGTCAGCCAATGAGGATTGCTCAGAGAATCCGCCCTACAACGTGGTAGGCATCGTGAAGGACTTCCATCCCGGTCGCCTCTCAGAACCACAGCCTCCCATCATCTTCTTCCCAACCCTAAACTGGGACAGCCAGACAATGGACTTCCTGCCCGATGACTTGCTCCTGAGGATTGCTCCGGGCAACGAGGAGGATGCAATAAAGTACCTGCGCCAGATGAACAAGGAAGTGTGGGGCACGGAAGATTTGGAATACCAATGGCTCTCCGACCAAAAGGATGAACTCTACCGCGAGGACCGTCGCACAGCCCGTATCTTCTTCACCTTCTCGTTCCTGGCGATTGCCGTCACTTGTCTGGGCGTGCTCGGCCTGATGATGTTCGACGTGCGACGTCGCTACCGCGAGATAGCACTCCGTAAGGTCAATGGCGCCACCTTCCTCGACATTGCCCTGCTGCTCTCGCGCCGCTACCTTATTATATTGGCTGTAGCTGCTGTTGTCAGCATCCCTGTCTCACTCATCGGCCTGCATCAGCTGATAACGCGCTACTATACCATCCACGCCACCATCGCCTGGTGGATTCCGCTCGTGAGCATCGCCATCGTGCTGTTACTCTGCGCCCTCACCCTCTGGCAGCAAGTGTGGAAGGCAACAAGAATCAAACCTTATAAAGTATTGAAAGAGAATTAAAATGAAACACGCATTCAGAATCATAAGCCGTATGAAGGGCTACACCGCCCTCTCCCTGCTGGGCCTCATCATCTCCCTCAGCGGCACGGTTATTATCAGCCGTTATCTGTATCAGGAATGGACCATCGACCATTGGATGCCGGACCTCGACAGGACTTACATCTTGACATCGGAGTACGGGGACGGACAACTTTACCCTAATACGGGACAGATTGCTGACCGTGACAAGAAGCCAAGGCCACAGCAGACGAGCAGCGCTGTGGAAAGCTGGACAGACGTTCATCTGCGCATTGAGCCTGCTCAACTTCAAACCGAAGATAAGGAGTGGCATTCCGTCAATGCCATATATGTGGATACAATGTTCTGCCAAATATATCCGTTGGAACCTATCGAGGGAACGCTCCAGATAAAGACACCGGAAGATGCCATTATCAGCGAAGAACTGGCAAACCGCATCTTCCCCGATGAGAGTGCTGTGGGAAAGACACTCGCTTACAATCGTGACGTTATCTATCGCATCGTGGGCGTTTTCCTTCAGCCAAGCACCAAAAGCCTTCTGAAGTTTGATCTGGCATTAAACAGCTACAAAGTAACCGACGACGTCAACCCAACGTTCGCCATTGTCCGCCTGAACAAAGGCACCAATATAGAAGACTTCAACTCCGTGCAAAAACCCATGGAGATTTGGGAAAAGTACATTACGACCTTCCATCTTATCCCCTACGGTCGCACGGCCTACGAAAAGGTAATGAACATCTATGACAAGGTGCCTAGCATATCGCCAATCTGCCCCTCTTCTCACATGTGGATGCTCCTCATTGTTGGTATTCTGCTTTTCCTGGTGGGCCTCTTTAATTTCCTGAACCTCTATGCGGTCATGCGTTCGCATCGCCGTCATGAACTGGAGGTGCGCCGCATTTTCGGTGCCTCGCGCTGGGATATCTTCTGCCAACTCTATGCCGAGACATTCCTGCTGGCCGTCCTCACCATGATTGGCGTATGGACAGTGGTGGAGCTGACGGAGCCGCTACTCTCTACCTATTATCATATAGACGTATTGCCGCAACGGAAGTTTGATGTGGGGCTGACCGTAGGGATAGTCTTCGGTTTACCACTAATAGTAGGCCTAATCCCAAGGAGACTCCCCTCTTTCTGGGAGGGGTTGGGGGTTGGCATCCAATACTTCATTTCCATCACCCTCATCACCGTAAGTCTCTATCTGATGCGGCAATTGCATTTCATGATGGACACTGACCCAGGCTACAGGACGGAGCATCTGTTGGCATTCCCTGGTCAGTGGGACAGCGGGAATGGTATGACCTTCAACAGTATAGAGGATGCTAATGACTGGTGGAAAAAAACAATCGAAACAAAAGCCGTTATGCTAAACCGACTGACCAAGAGTCCCTATATTCGTCGCGTCGACAATAGCATCGACTTCCTGCTCTTCCGAAAAGATGCCCTCGTAGGAGGACTAGCGGTTAAGATGAACGGGAACAGCGTGGACCTCCATTCTACACACATCTCACCCAACCAATTTGAAATGATTGGTCTCAGCATGAAGGAAGGGCGCATGTTCTGCGACTCACTCGACAGGGGGGCAACCCATTGCATCCTGAACGAGACGGCACTCAAGCAGTTGGGCATCAAAGACTGGCGCAAGGAGAAGGTTCCACTGAACAAAAGCTTGGTAAGAGATAACAACGAGGAGGCGACGGTCGGTTTCGACATCGTGGGAATCATGAAAGACTTCCATCCCGGTCGCCTATCCGACCCAATAAAAGGTGCGGTCTTTATCTATAATGAGAATTTGGATTTCAACTCCCCATGGACTTCCTTTGAATACTTGGTGGAAGCGGAGCCTGGCTGTGAGGAGGATGCTCGTCAGTTCATCATGGAAACGAAGAAAGAACTCTTTGATCTGGGAGAGATGAATGTACGTCGGCTCAGCGACGACCTGAAGAACCTCTACCGTGAGGACCGTCGCACAGCCCGTATCTTCTTCACCTTCTCATTTTTGGCGATTGCCGTAACATGTCTGGGCGTACTTGGTCTGATGATGTTCGACGTGCGCAGGCGCTATCGCGAGATTGCTTTACGCAAGGTGAACGGCGCCACATTCTTAGACATTGCCTTGCTGCTCTCGCGTCGTTACCTTATTATATTTGCTGTAGCTGCTGCCGTCAGCATCCCCGTGTCGCTCATCGGATTACACAAATTTATAACGCAATACTATACCATCCATGCTACAATTGCCTGGTGGATTCCCCTCCTGAGCATCGTCATTGTACTCGTACTCTGCGCCCTAACCCTCTGGCACCAAGTGTGGAAGGCTACAAGAATCAAACCGTATAAAGTATTGAAGGAAAACTAAAAAAGACCCTCTAAAGACCCTCTCCCCGTCCCTCCCCCTCTATGGGGAGGGAGATAATATGGAGGGAGAAAATATGGGGAGGGGAGAAATACTACTATAAACCATTTAATATATAACATTATGGAAAAGAAAACATCAAGTCTAACACAATCACTCCCCTCCATAGAGGGAGGGGTAAGGGGAGGGTCTTTTATCAAGACCATCAACCTCCAGCGCGCATTTACTACAGAAGAGGTGCGCACTATCGCCCTGAACGGCGTGAACCTTGAAATCAACGAAGGCGAATTTGTCGCCATCATGGGCCCCAGCGGCTGCGGTAAATCAACATTGCTGAACATCCTCGGACTCCTGGATGCCCCTACAGGCGGACAGTATCTGCTCGGCGGACAGGATGTGACACCACTCAGCGAACCCGAACGCGACAAGCTGCGCAAAGGACTCATCGGCTTCGTCTTCCAAAGTTTCAACCTCATCGATGACCTCAGCGTCGAGGAGAACATCGAACTGCCGCTGCTCTACATGCGATTGCCGAAGGCCGAGCGACGTAAGCGGGTAGAGGAAGCAATGCGCCGTATGGACATCAGCCATCGCGCCAAGCATTTTCCCCGTCAGCTCAGCGGCGGTCAGCAGCAGCGCGTCGCCATCGCCCGTGCCGTAGTTTCGCGTCCCAAGCTCATCCTTGCCGACGAGCCCACAGGTAACCTCGACTCCAAGAACGGTCGCGAGGTAATGGATCTGCTCAGCCAGTTGCATGACGAAGGCGCCACCATCGTAATGGTGACTCACTCACAGCGTGATGCCTCATACGCCCAGCGTATCATCAACCTATCCGACGGACAGATTGTACAGGAAGTAGAGATGTAAAAAGCCTCACCCCCCTTTAGGGGGAGAGGAGGGAATAGAGAATAGGGAATAGGGAATAGAGAATAGAGAATAGGGAATAGAGAATAGAGAATAGAGAATAGGAAATAGGGAATAGAGAAGAATGAAGAATTTGATGTCGCTATGAAGAATAATAAACTAAGAATGACAAATAATAAATCTGAAGATATGAGTAATCCTTATTTTTCACTCTTTATTCTTCACTCTTCACTCTTGAACTTCGTTCGAGCCTGCTTTCGTTCGGAAAAGCTCAAACGAGTTTGGCTTTTCACTCACTTAATCGCAGCCTTCACTCTTCACTCTTTCGGACAAGACACGCTTTGCCTGTCCCTGGACAAATGTATTGCCTTGGCACAACAACAGTCGGCAGACGCACTGGCGGCAAAGCATCAGTTGGAGGCGGCAGAATGGAACTACCGCTACTATCAGGCGAACTACTTGCCGTCGGTATCGCTCTCGTCATCGCCTTCGCTGAACCGTCAGGTCAGTAGCATCACGCAACCCGATGGTACCAATGTTTTTGTGCGGCAGAACCAGTTGAGCACCGACCTGTCGTTAAGCATCAAGCAGAATATAGCATTGACGGGCGGCACGCTCTTCGTGAGCAGTAGCCTCTACCGTCAGGACGAGTTTGAGCAACACACACACGGCTACAGCACAGTGCCCTTCTCTATCGGCTATCAGCAAAGCCTTTTGGGGCACAACAGCCTAAAGTGGGCAAAACGCACAGAACCATTGCGGGTACGTATGGCCAGGAAACAGTACAACGAGACAATGGAACTGGTGGCCTCACGAGCCAGCAGCTACTTCTTCATGCTGGCTTCGGCTCAGACCGACCTGGACATCGCCCGACAGAACTATGCGGTAAGCGATACCCTGCACCGATATGCACGCAGCCGCTATGAACGAGGAAGTATCACAGAAAATGAGATGCTGCAACTGGAGGTGAACCGACTGACCGAGGAAACCAACCAACTGAATGCTGAGGCAGAAGTGGAGGAGTCGATGCTGACGCTGAAGTCGTACTTGGGAATAAAGGATCCTGTGACGCTGAAAGTGGTTCCCGACACGCTGATTCACGACACGATGTATGATGCAGAGGAAGCCTTGGCGCTGGCTTTAGAGAACAACCCCGATCCCGATCAGTTCCGTCTTAACATCATAGAGAGCCAGAGCTCGCTCGCTGCAGCCAAGGCTAATCGCGGCCTGAAAGCTGACCTGTACGTGAAGTTCGGTCTTTCTCAGACGGGAACAACACTGGGAGAAGCTTATTCGAAACCATTGAACCAGCAGTATGGCAGCCTGACATTGTCGCTACCGCTCTTGGACTGGGGACGGGGAAAGGGACAAGTGCGCGTGGCAAAGTCGAGGCTGGAACTGACACAGACGCAAAGCGATCAGGCTATGGAGGACTTTCGGCTGAACGTACTGAAAATGGTACGTCAATACAACTTGCAAGGCTATCGCGTACGCATTGCCTACAAGACAAGAGAGACAGCCCTTCGCCGCTACGAAGTAGCACGCTGGCTATATGTGCAAGGGCGCACGACACTACTGGAGTTCAATACCAGCATCAGCGAGAAGGACAAGGCACAACGGGCCTTCATCGGTTCCCTGCAAACCTATTGGAGTTTATACTATGGACTGAGGAGCCTGACATTAAAGAGTGAAGAATGAAGAGTGAAGAGTGAAGAATAAGATAATGTTCAATGCTCAATGTTCAATGTTCAATGACTTTATCATTTAAAGATGGATATAAAGTTACCTAAAAAGCCTTGGTACGTAAAGTACCGCATGTATATAATCGGAGGGACGGTGCTCGCAGGACTGATTGTCTATGCCCTTGTGCTGCAACTGGGGCCGCGGACGCTGAAAGTAAAAATTGCCGAAGAGCAGATAGCCACAGTTAGCGAGGGCGATTTTCTGGAGTACATCGATGTGAACGGTGTGGTATGTCCTGCCACCAGTATGCGAGTGAATGCCAAAGAAGGTGGAACGGTGGAGCGTATCTGTTGCCATAACGGTGATATACTGAAACGCGGTGATACCATTCTCATTCTATCCAACCCTAAAGTGTTGGAGGAAATGGCTGCGGAGCGACAGAGTTACGAGCTGCAACAGATGCAGCATCGTCAGCAACTCATCGAGATGCAGCAGAAAAGCATCACCCTGCGCAGCCAGGCGTTACAGGCCAACTTCGAATTGAAGAAAATAAGCAAGGACTTCGAGCTGGCAGAAGAAGAGGCGCGTATGGGTGTCAGAAGTAAAGCACAGTTGGAGGTAGCAAGTGACGAATACGAGTACAACCGTCGTCGCACCTTGCTAAACATCGAAAGCTTGCATCAGGATTCTGTGCTGAACGTCATTGGACGCCAGCTTATCCAGCAACAGATGGCTATCGAGGCGCAGAAGCTGGAGAACAGCAACAAACGCCGTGATGCCCTTGTCGTTCTTGCTCCTACCGACGGACAGATAGGTAACCTGAATGCTACCATCGGGGCACAAGTCTCGGCAGGCGAGCAAGTAGGCGAAATAGGCGTACTGACCGACTACAAGGTTACCGCCCGACTGAACGAATACTACATAGACCGCATCCAGACAGGACTTCCCGCAACAGCTATCCAGAAAGGCCATAAGTACGCCTTCGAAGTCAGCCATACTACGCCGCAGGTGCAAGATCACAGCTTTGCCATAGAACTCAGAAGGCCCTTGAGTCCCATGAGACCTATAGGAGAGGAGGAGAACTGGCGCATAGGACAAACATTAAGACTGCAAATAGAATTGGGAAAACCGGAACGCCGTCTTATCATCCCTCGCGGCAACTTCTATACACAGACAAGCGGGCAATGGGTCATGAAGGTGGATGAGAAAGGTCATAGTGCCCGACGCACCCCCATCAAGTTGGGCCGACAGAATGCCGAGCATTACGAAATCGTCAGCGGTCTGAACCCCGGAGACAGAATCCTTATCAATGGCTATGAAGCCTTTGGTGATGCCGAAGTTATAAAGTGGTGAGGAGGGCTTCAACATCATTGCTGAACAAAGAGACTACATATTGTAAATTATTCTTAATGATTTAATTGAAAAACATAAGAAAAACAGAATAAAAGTTCTAATTAATCTGTCCCCTAAGAATAGGATTATCAAATAAAAGTTGTAATTTTACGGCGAAAAAACATTTCGTTCATGAAAAGAAGAGTCTTATTTGTTGTATTATTCGTCCTAACAGGGGTCATAACATGTATGGCCAAGAAGGAAGGGAACGGTACCCTGAATCTGCTTTATTGGAACATACAGAATGGTATGTGGGATGGGCAGACCGACGATTACCAGCGCTTTACCGATTGGGTCTCGAAACAGCAACCTGATATATGCGTATGGTGCGAGGCACAGAAGCTTTATGTGGTCAACTCTGACAAAAGCGAGAAGGAAACGGAAGAGGAATGCCTGGCTCGCTGGCGCAGACTAGCTGAACGTTACGGACACCGTTATGTGTATCTGAGCGCTCACCCCGACAATTATCCACAGCTCATTACATCGCGCTATCCCTTTGAGGCAGAGAAACTGATAACGGGGAATGCCGATACCGTTGTCTGCCATGGTGCCTCGTGGTACAAACTTACAATAGGTAAGAAAAAGACGTTCAACCTGGTAACCTTGCATACGTGGCCCATGGGATTCGGATTCCGAGTACCAACTGACAAGCGGAAAGAAAGTCAGGAAAAGGGCGAAGGGGACATCTTTCGCAGGACGGAAATGGAATATCTGTGCAAAGCCACAGTGCTGACACACCCTAATGCAAAGAAGGAACTGTGGGCTATGATGGGAGATTTCAACTCCGTATCGCGAGTTGACAACGACACCTATCACCACCCGGACAATTCCACCAAGTTTCTGGTACACGACTATATCCGCACAGAAACGCCTTACATAGACCTTATAAAAGACCTTTATCCGCAGGAGTTCATAAGTTCTACTGGTGGGAAATCGCGTATAGACTTTATATATGTTACTCCTGCGTTACGCAAGAAAGTAACTCACGCTGCTATCATGAGGGACGATTATACATCGCCCGTTCGGAACCCTCAGAAGATTTCAAACTTTTGGCACCCCTCTGATCATCTACCGATACTAATGACGTTCAAATATTAGTTTCTTACTCAGGGAAACTGACACGTCACATAGCGGGAAGGTGCAATGAGAGACCCTTTTGATGTTAATTTTGCCCGAATGCAGAACTTTTTGCAACTTTTTGCCATGAATATTTTGCATATATAAACAAAATGCAATACCTTTGCGGCAAAATTATACAAAACGTTAACAAACACACGAAAAAGGATGGATACTAAATACATTTTCGTCACGGGCGGTGTGGTTTCCTCACTGGGGAAAGGCATCATCTCGGCCAGCATCGGCAAGCTACTGCAAGCCAGAGGCTATAAGGTTACAATACAGAAGTTTGACCCCTACATCAACATCGACCCTGGCACACTGAACCCTTACGAGCATGGCGAATGCTATGTTACGGAGGACGGTATGGAGACCGACCTGGACCTGGGACATTATGAAAGGTTCACAGGCATCCATACCACACGACACAACAGCATTACCACAGGGCGTATATATAAAACGGTTATCGACCGCGAGCGCAAGGGCGACTACCTGGGCAAGACCATTCAGGTGGTGCCCCACATCACGGATGAGATAAAAAGGAGGATGCTCCGAGCCCCCCTCAATCCCTCCGAAGGGAGGAATGGTTTTGATTCTCCCCTCCACTTGGAGGGATCGGGGGAGGCCTTCGACTTTGTTATCACCGAGGTTGGCGGCACCATCGGTGATATTGAGAGCGCGCCCTTCATGGAGGCCATCAGACAGCTAAGATGGCAGTTGGGCAGGAATGCCGTGTGTGTACACTTAACGTACGTTCCTTATCTAAAGGCGGCTGACGAGCTGAAGACCAAACCCACGCAGCACTCGGTGAAGGAGTTGCAAGGCATGGGCATCCAGCCCGACATTCTCGTCCTCAGGACGGAACGCCACCTCGACGACTCTATGCGTCTGAAGGTGGCTTCTTTTTGTAATGTGGACTTAGAGTGTGTTGTGCAGAGCGAGGATATGCCCAGCATCTACGAGGTGCCCGTAAACATGCAACGTCAAGGCCTAGATGCCGCCATCCTGCGCAAGATTGGCATTCCCGTAGGCGAAACTCCTGCTATGGTGCCTTGGCACACTTTCTTAGAGAAACAGCGCAACGCCAGCAGGGAAGTACACATTGGTCTGGTGGGTAAGTACGACCTGCAGGACGCTTACAAGAGCATCCGCGAGAGCCTGAATCTGGCTGGCATTTACAACGATGTTAAGGCAAAGATACATTTCATCAACAGCGAAGGAATAACACCCGAGAATGTGGCCGAGCAGCTCAGCGGCATGGCAGGCATTGTGGTCTGCCCGGGCTTTGGTCAGCGCGGCATAGAGGGTAAGATTATCGCTGCCGAATATACCAGAACACATGACATTCCCACCTTCGGCATTTGCTTAGGCATGCAGATGATGGTGATAGAGTTTGCCCGCAACGTGCTGGGCTACAAGGATGCCAATAGTGCGGAGATGAACCCCGACACACCCCACAATGTCATCGACATGATGGAGGAGCAGAAGAACATTACTCAGATGGGCGGAACGATGCGATTGGGAGCATACGATTGCGAACTCGTTGAAGGGAGCAGAGCATGGGAAGCATATAATAATCAATGTTCAATGTTCAATGCTCAATGTTCAATCAAAGAACGTCACCGCCATCGCTATGAGTTCAACAATAAATATAAGGCTGAGTACGAGGCAAACGGCATGAAGTGCGTAGGTATTAACCCTGCTGCAGACCTGGTGGAGATAGTGGAGATTCCTGAAAAGAAGTGGTACATCGGAGCACAGTTCCACCCCGAATATTCCTCTACGGTGCTTCACCCCCATCCCTTATTTATGAGTTTTGTGAAAGCATGCTTGGAAAGTTGAAAATTATACGATAACAGTTTACAGTTTACGGTTTACAGTTTACAGTTTCAATAACCGCTAACCGATAAACGCTAACCGATAAACGTTGAGAATTGAGATATGGAACAACTGAAACATGAGTGCGGTGTGGCACTGGTTCGCCTACTGAAACCGCAAAGCTATTATAATCAGAAGTACGGCACACAGTCGTATGGTCTGAACAAGCTCTATCTGATGATGGAGAAGCAGCACAATCGCGGCCAAGAGGGTGCGGGTATTGCCTGCGTGAATATGAACGCTACCGTGGGAACAGAGTACATGTTCCGCGAGAAAGCACTGGGCAAGGATGCCATCACGGAGATATTCGACCACGTAACGCCCGAATGGACCGAGGCCCAACTCTACATGGGCCATCTGCGCTACTCCACAACGGGAAAGAGCGGACTTCAGTACGTGCATCCTTTCCTTCGCCGCAACAACTGGAGGGCCAAGAACCTGTGTCTGTGCGGCAACTTCAACATGACCAACATAGACGAGATATTCGACAAAATAGTGCAGCAGGGTCAGTCGCCACGTATCTATAGCGACTCGTACATCACCCTGGAGCTGATGGGACACCGGCTGGACCGCGAGGTGGAACGCTGCTATACAGAGGCCAAGGAGAAGGGCTTGGAGAACACAGGCATCACCCGCTACATCGACGACAATGTGCAGATGACCAATGTGCTGCGTACCACCATGGCCGACTACGATGGCGGCTACGTAATGTGCGGTATGACAGGCTCAGGCGAGATGTTTGCCATGCGTGACCCTTGGGGCATCCGTCCGGCATTCTTCTACAAGGACAACGAGGTGATTGCCGTCGCCAGCGAGCGTGCTGTGCTGCAGACCACCTTCGACCTGCAAGTGGAGGATGTTCAGGAACTACCCGCAGGAAAAGCACTGATTATCCATAAGGACGGCAGCTCCTCCTTGGAGACTATCTTGGAGGAAAAGCCCCAGGCACGCTGCTCGTTTGAGCGCATCTACTTTAGCCGAGGTTCCGACCGCGACATTTACCACGAACGCAAACAACTGGGGCAGCAGCTCACTGCGCCTATCCTGAAAGCCATCGACGGCGATACCGACCACACGGTCTTCTCCTTCATCCCCAACACAGCCGAGGTAGCCTTCTACGGAATGATGGAAGGCCTGCGCAGTCAGGGACTCAGCGTCCGCAGCGAGAAAGTGGCGTGGAAGGACATCAAACTGCGTACGTTCATCACCGAGGCTGGTTCGCGTAACGACCTTGCCTCACACGTTTATGATATAACGTATGGTTCGCTACGGCCTTACGAGGATAATCTTGTAATCATCGATGACTCTATCGTTCGCGGCACCACATTAAAGGAAAGCATCTTCAAGATTCTGGATCGTTTGCATCCTAAAAAGATTGTGATGGTCAGCAGCTCGCCCCAGATTCGCTACCCCGATTATTACGGCATAGATATGGCACGCCTGGAGGAGTTCTGTGCTTTCCGCGCCACCATCGCCCTGCTGACAGAGCGTGGCCTGTGGCAGTTGGTCAACGATACCTACGAAGCCTGCTACGCCGAGCTTCGGAAGCCAAAGGCAGAGCAGCGCAACTGCGTCTGTGCCTTGTATAAACCTTTCACAGTGGAAGACATCAATCTAAAGATGGCAGAGATGCTGCGTCCTGTGGGAATGAAAGCTCCTGTGGAATTTGTTTTCCAAACCATCGAAGGCCTGCATGCAGCCTGCCCCAATCATCAGGGCGACTGGTACTTTACTGGTAACTACCCCACTCCAGGAGGCAACAAACTGGTGAATGAGGCTTTCGTAAAATACGTTGAACAGACATTAAAGGCATTTGTATAAGATATGAAGAAAGAAGCAAGATTGATATTGGATGACGGAACAGTGTTCTGCGGATGGTCGTTTGGCGCAGAAACAAATACGGTGGGTGAAGTGGTGTTCAACACTGCCATGATGGGTTACCCCGAAAGCCTTACCGACCCCAGTTACGCAGGACAGATTCTGGTAACGACCTTTCCACTGATAGGCAACTACGGCGTACCCGATACAGGACAGGGTGCTGATGGGTTGCCCTTGTTTATGGAAAGTGACCGCATTCACCCCAAGGGTCTCATCGTTGCCGATTACAGCGAACAATATTCACACTGGAATGCTAAAGAGTCACTCAGCAGCTGGCTGAAGCGCGAGGGCATCCCCGCTATCTCGGGTATAGATACCAGAAGACTTACCAAACTGCTGCGTGAGCACGGTGTGATGAGAGGGCAAATCATCATTGAACATTCAACATTGAACATTGAACATTGTCAAGAGGATTATGGAAGCATCAATTGGGTAGAGAAGGTGAGCTGCAAAGAGGTGATTACATATAATGCCCTCCCCATAAAGGGGGAGCGGGGAGAGGGTCCTCGAGTCGTGCTCGTGGATTGCGGTGTAAAGGCCAATATCATCCGTTGCCTTATCAAACGTGGTGTGGAGGTTATTCGTGTGCCTTGGGACTACGACTTCACCCAACTGGAGTTCGACGGTCTGTTTCTGGCTAACGGTCCTGGTGACCCGGAACAATGCACCAAGACAGTAGAACATATCAGAAAGTTTTTGGAAACCGAGGAGAAAAAGCTCCCCTCCATAGAGGGAGGGGCCGGGGGTGGGTCTGTAAGGCCCCTGATGGGTATCTGCTTAGGCAATCAGCTATTAGCTCGTGCTGCTGGCGCCAAGACATATAAACTGAAATACGGTCATCGCAGCCATAACCAACCCGTACAGCAAGTAGGCACAACGAAGTGCTACATTACAAGCCAGAATCATGGTTATGCTGTAGATGCCAGCACCCTTCCTGCCGATTGGGAACCGCTGTTTGTTAACATGAACGACGGCTCCAACGAGGGTATCCGTCACAAGACCAATCCTTGGTTTTCTGCTCAGTTCCATCCCGAAGCCTGCTCAGGTCCCACTGACACAGAGTGGATGTTTGATGAGTTTGTTCGGACCCTCTCCCCGCTCCCCCGTAAAGGGGAGAGCCTCGCTACGCTCGAAAACAAGACCTTTCTAGAGGAAGAAAAACTTTCAACTTTCAACTCTCAACTTTCAACTATAAAGACGGTTCTCCTCCTTGGCTCCGGTGCCCTGAAGATAGGTCAGGCAGGAGAGTTCGACTACAGTGGTGCACAGGCACTGAAAGCACTGAAGGAAGAAGGCGTGAAGTCGATACTCATCAACCCCAACATTGCTACCGTACAGACTTCGGAAGGTGTGGCAGATACGGTTTACTTCCAACCCGTAACACCTGAGTTCGTGGAACGCGTTATCGAGAAGGAGCGTCCAGATGGAATTCTCTTGAGCTTTGGTGGTCAGACAGCATTGAACTGCGGTGTAGAACTTTACCAGAAAGGCGTATTGGAGAAATACGGCGTAAAGGTTTTAGGTACTCCCGTACAGGCCATCATAGATACTGAGGATCGTGATTTGTTCGTCAAGAAACTGGATGAAATAGACGTAAAGACTATAAAAAGTCAGGCTTGCAACACCAAAGAAGAGGTGCGCAAGGCTGCAGCCGAACTGGGCTATCCTGTCATCCTTCGCGCTGCATACGCACTGGGTGGCTTAGGCTCAGGCTTCTGCGAGAACGATGCGGAACTGGAGGTACAGGCAGAGGAAGCGTTCTCCTTCTCCCCCCAGGTACTGGTAGAGAAATCGCTAAAGGGCTGGAAGGAAATAGAATATGAGGTGGTGCGCGACCGTTACGACAACTGTATTACGGTCTGCAACATGGAGAACTTCGACCCGCTGGGCATCCACACGGGTGAAAGTATCGTTGTAGCTCCCAGTCAGACACTCAGCAACAGCGAGTACCACAAACTCCGTGCTCTCGCCATCAAGATTATCCGTCACATCGGCATCGTAGGCGAATGTAATGTGCAGTACGCCTTCGACCCCAACTCTGAAGACTATCGCGTGATTGAGGTGAATGCTCGTCTGAGTCGTTCTTCGGCCTTGGCATCAAAGGCAACAGGATATCCCTTAGCCTTTGTGGCTGCCAAACTGGGTTTAGGCTATGGACTCTTTGAGCTAAAGAACTCTGTAACGAAGACCACCAGCGCCTTCTTTGAACCTGCTCTCGACTATGTTGTTTGCAAGATTCCCCGTTGGGACCTCTCCAAGTTCCACGGCGTAAACCACGAGTTAGGTTCCAGCATGAAGAGTGTGGGCGAGGTAATGGCTATTGGCCGTACCTTCGAGGAGTCCATCCAGAAAGGTCTGCGTATGATTGGTCAGGGAATGCACGGCTTTGTGGATAACAAGGCACAACATGTAACTGATGTTCCTGATGCCCTTAAGCACGCAACAGATACCCGTATCTTTGTTATTGCCAAAGCCATGATGATGGGCTATACAGTAGAGCAGATTCATCAGATGACAAAGATAGACCGCTGGTTCCTACAGAAGTTAAAGCACATTATAAATATTAACGAGCGGCTGAAAGAGCACAGATGGCTATCTGAATACTCTGAAAACTCAGAATACTCCGAGCTTCTGGAATTCCTGGAAGAACCAGAGTTTGCTACGTTGCTGCACGAGGCTAAGGTGTATGGTTTTTCCGACTTCCAAATCGCCCGTGCCATAGGTCTTGGCGAATGCGACATGAACATGGAGAAGGCAGGCCTCATCATCCGCAAGTGGCGTAAGGAGCTTGGCATCAAGCCCTTCGTAAACCAAATAGACACAATGGCAGCAGAATATCCTGCCCAAACAAATTACTTATATTTATCATATCTTTGATATAATTCATAATTCATAATTAACAATCCATAATTCATAAAATAAATAAGACCTATGTGTGGAATAGTAGCCATATTGAATATTAAGGAGCAGACGCATGAGTTGCGTGAAAAGGCACTGAAGATGAGTAAGAAGATCCGTCATCGCGGACCGGACTGGAGTGGAATATATTGTGGAGGCTCAGCTATTTTGGCTCACGAACGATTGAGCATTGTAGACCCCGAATCAGGTGGGCAACCTCTATATTCGCCCGACAAGAAACAGGTTCTTGCCGTAAATGGTGAGATTTATAACCATCAGGAGATTCGTCGTCGCTTCGCTGGGCAGTATGAGTTTCAGACAGGTTCTGACTGTGAGGTTATCCTAGCATTGTATAACAGCCTCACCCCTAACCCGAACACCGTCGCAAATGGGGATTCGCTCCCCTTTGTGGGGCCAGAGCCACATTCAGTGGCTCCTCTGAAGACCCCAGTCGCTCCCGTGGGCGAGGGGAACTTTGTGGGCGAGGGGAACCTTCTCACTCACGAGCAAATTTGTTCAATGTTGGAACAGCTAAATGGCATCTTTGCTTTTGTACTCTACGATGAGGAGAAGGACAAGTTCCTGATTGCTCGTGATCCCATAGGCGTCATACCTTTATATATAGGTTACGACAGCGACGGCACCGTATATGTAGCCAGCGAGTTAAAGGCTTTGGAAGGTCAGTGTGAACGCTATGAGCCCTTCTTGCCAGGTCACTATGCCTATGGCAAATTAAAAGATAAAAATGAAAAGATAAAAATGGTCCGCTATTATCAGCGAGATTGGTTCGAATATGAAACTGTGAAGAATAATCCTGCCTCTGTTGAGGCTATCCATGATGGTCTTACGGCTGCTGTGAAGCGTCAGTTGATGTCCGATGTACCTTACGGCGTTTTGCTCTCTGGTGGTTTGGATTCAAGTGTGATTTCTGCCATAGCCGAGAAGTTCAGCGAGCACCGCATTGAGGATAATTCTCAGACACGCGCTTACTGGCCCCGTCTTCACTCCTTTGCCGTAGGTCTTAAAGGCGCACCTGATTTGGCTAAGGCTAAAATGGTGGCTGACCACATAGGCACCGTACACCACGAGATAAACTATACGATTCAGGAGGGTTTGGATGCCATACGTGATGTTATCTACTTCATCGAGACATACGATGTAACAACAGTCCGTGCTTCTACACCCATGTATCTGTTGGCGCGTGTCATTAAGTCTATGGGTATCAAGATGGTGCTCAGTGGCGAGGGTGCTGATGAAATTTTCGGTGGCTACCTCTATTTCCATAAAGCCCCATCAGCCAAAGACTTCCACGAGGAAACAGTTCGCAAATTGGGCAAACTATACCTTTACGATTGCCTGCGTGCCAACAAGAGCCTGAGTGCCTGGGGCGTTGAAGGTCGCGTTCCTTTCCTTGATAAAGAATTCTTGGATGTAGCCATGCGTACCAATCCGGAAGCAAAAATGTGTCCTGGCACCACAATGGAAAAGAAGATTGTCCGCGAGGCCTTTGCAGATATGCTGCCCGAAGCAGTAGCTTGGCGACAGAAGGAACAGTTCAGCGATGGTGTGGGCTATTCCTGGATAGACACTTTAAAGAAAATTACCTCGGAGGCTGTTACAGACGAACAGATGGCACATGCTGCCGAACGCTTCCCCATCAATCCGCCCAAGAACAAAGAGGAGTATTACTATCGCTGCATCTTTGCCGAGCACTTCCCCTCTGACAGCGCTGCTAAGAGCGTGCCAAGCGAAGCCAGTGTAGCTTGCTCAACTGCTATTGCTCTTGAATGGGACGAGGCTTTCAAGAATATGAATGATCCCAGCGGTCGGGCTGTGAAAGGTGTACACGAA
Source organism: Bacteroidaceae bacterium (assembly GCA_017445925.1). Classification (GTDB taxonomy): domain Bacteria; phylum Bacteroidota; class Bacteroidia; order Bacteroidales; family Bacteroidaceae; genus Physcousia. Next base: position 16,677 of record JAFSRW010000089.1, read on the forward strand.
CAGGCATATTGATATAGCATTTGACTTTTTAAGCCAATTTTACAACCATAATCGTTTGTCGTACAAGATAATATGGCTATCTTTGTGCCCTCAAAACCATTTGACATGAAAAAAATACTCTTAATGTTGGCAGTTGGTGTATTGGCTGCCATAAGTGTAAAGGCTCAAAAGATACTTGTTGTAGATGCTGAGGGTGACCCTATTCCCTTGGCCACGGTTCTGACCGAGGATGGTAATATTATAGGTACTACCAATCTGGATGGAGTACTGAACGACGTAAAAGGGGCTGATCGTTTGCTCATCACTCATGTAGCATACAAACCCCAACTGGTGACCGTTGCTTTGCTGAAGGACGGAAAGGTCGCTATGGAGGACCAGAATTTCGGTCTGAAAGAAATAACTGTCACACCTAAACCTTATGTTTATGTAGAGACCTACTATAGGGCATACGCTTTCATTAACGACTCTCTACGCTATTATCACGCTGGTATTATGCCCAATGCCTATGATGGACAGAAGAAAAAGACGCATACTGGAAGTACAGATAACAGCAGCGGCTACTTCTGCCCTAACTTTAGAGTCGGACTCACGTGGGGTGCCCGTACATCGGTGCTCAAGGCTGGAAACGTAAGAAGATGCATAGCTCAGGATCTTATTAATAATGGCGAATCGGCTAAGAAATACCATTTAACTGCCGAGGCTTCAGGCAAGGACCGTTGGCTGATGAAGAATGCTGAGGGTACCGTAGGCAAGGTGGAACGTGAAAAGGGTACCATCAACTTAACAATGAATGCTTCTAAGGCTCAAATGTATGCCAATAAGGTGAATGGGCAGGAGAAACTACAGAAACTGCGCGAGGAGAAAAACTACGAATATCAGTATACGGAGCGTTTTAACTGTGACGAGAAAGGCGAGAGCAATGTTGAGGACTTTGTGATGTACTCCAATCACTGGCAATGGGATGGCGGCAAGGGTCGTATGAAGTTCATTATAGAGACGTACGCCGTGGATCGTGGTTATATGAATGAAAAGGATTTCAAGGCAAAGAAGAAGGAGCTTAAGAAAACCTACCGGGCCGTTATGTCCTTAAGCCAACTGGAAGAGTATGAACGGAGTCACGGAATTCCTGCTCTTTCATCCACCATGCGTAACGCCATATCTAAACTGAAACAATATAAATAAATTGACGCTGTTTTAGACAATAGGACATAAAAAGAGACAATACGTGCCAGTCTGTCAGGAGAAAATCCAGCCAGACCGGCACGTATACGTTTTGGCACGTTAGTTGTATTATAGTTAGTGAACGAAGGACAAAAAGTAACGAACAACGTTCAACGCCGAAGGGGTCGCGAGCTAAAGCAAGAACGAAGTGGCAATGCTAAATGTTCGATGTTCAAAGAACAAAATGTTTAACTAAAATATAACTAGGAGGTATTAATTATGTTACCAGTAATGTTTCAAAACAGTTGGATGCCAACATTATTTGATGATTTTCTGAACACTGATTTCATGCCTCGTGCCAAGAGTACAGCACCTGCAGTCAATGTAAAGGAGAGTGAA
>JAFSRW010000090.1 GCA_017445925.1 Bacteroidaceae bacterium
CTGAAAACGGGAACGATAACGATAACGAAAACCAGAACGGTGGTAACACCGGTGGCGGTGACAACACCAACGTAAATCCAAACCCTAACGAGGGTGGCGGCGACAACGGAGGTGACGACAACGGTGGCGACGAGCCAGGAGAGGATGAAGACTAGTGAAGAGCGGGCCTTGGGCCCCTCTTTAGAGTTTACAGTTTACGGTTTACGGTTTATAACGCTAACCTCTAACCCCTAACCGCTAACCAATAGAGAATTATTTCAGTAGTTAAGCCATTACCATTACACGTGTATAACTATCGGCTTTAACTTCTCAGGCCGCAAGGCCGATAACTCCTTTAACTTCTTTAACTTCTCAAGAAAAATCTATTAACCTATTAAACTACTAAGCTAAGATGAAAAAAGAAACTTGGAAATTTATCATTCAGACGATAGTAGCTATTCTGACTGCTATTCTCACCAGCCTGGGCGTTACCAGCTGCATGAACTAAAGAGCGGGCCTTCGGGCCCGACTCTTAACGAAAACGATAACGATAACAAAAACTAATTAACAATTAACAACGAAAGACCGTAAACGGTAAACAGTAAACGGTAAACAGCAAACTGACTTTTCGGCCTAGACTATTACATTGACAAAGTAACAAAATAAGCTCTGCTTATCTCTAACAAGAAAAAGGCATCCATTGCGTATGGGTGCCTTTTGCGTTCCCCTTTCACCTTTCTTCATCAGGAAAATATATACGCTCATCTTCTGTCGCATAGACACATTATTAGAAGTTTTCTTTGCAGATTCAGGGTTTATGCCTATTTTTGCAAACAAAATCTGTGACTTGTCACTTCTTGATCCAAATAGCCTGGACTTGTAAAGAAACACTGTTACGTTATGGCTAACATAAAGATTATAAAAGGGGAGTTTGAGAAGGAGCTGGCGCTGCCGATGGCTCCTGAGGTATTTGCCAATGCCATCAAGCATGATTATAGAAGCAAGAACCCCACCACAAGGTGGTCCGATATAATACGGCTAAAGTAGCCCTATGCGAGAAAAAAAACATGACAATGAAAGTCCAAACAATAAAGACCATCCGGCTGTGGATGTTGGCACTCATCCTCATCTACGGCACAAGTGTATTCACATCGTGTAAGTCAGATGATGACAATCCGCCCAGCGAACATGACTACACGAGCATGCCGCTGGTCATACTCGACACCGACATAGGCTCTTCCACCGACGACCTCTTCTCCTTAGAAATGCTCTATTACTATCAGAAGCAGGGACGCTGCAAACTGCTCGGCGTGGTGGTGGACCGCGAGGGCGAGGATTGCGCCGCCTGTGCCGATGTGATGAATACGTACTTCAATAACGGTAACGTGCCCATCGGCTTGGTGCGCGAAGGTATCAAGAACCCGAAGGTATGGATTGACTACAAGGCTCTGCCCGACTTCAAGAAGACCGACGGCACACCTATGTTCGCCCACAGCATCGGCGACTACTCAGCACTACCCGACGGCTGGCAGCTTTACCGCAGTATACTTGCCGCGCAGCCCGACCACTCGGTGAGCATCTGCTCCATCGGCTTCACTGCCTGCCTCGCCCAGTTGCTTGAGTCCAAGGGCGACACCTATTCCCCGCTGTCGGGCGTGGAACTGGTGCGACGCAAGGTGAAGTGCCTCTACATCCAGGGCGGCTCCTTCGACCTGTCCCCCGAACCCGACTACAACTTCCTTCAAAGCATGGACTTTGCCAAGACTGTCTTCCGCCTCTGGCCCTCCGACGTAGACATCATCTTCGACCCTATGGAGACAGGCGACGGCATAGAGTACCTGCCTGAGCAAGTCATCAGCGATGTCTCATGGACCGACTATCACCCCATCAAACAAGTCTATATGACACGCAACTGCAACACTGGCCAGAAGATGTGGGACCTACTGACCGTCATCAACGCTGTGGAGGGTGACGGACTCTTCACGCTGTCTGAGCGCGGCACCGTGAGGCTCAATGACGACGGTACGGTCATCTTCACCCTTTCGGCCACAGGTAACAGTCGCGTCCAAATGCCTGGCGATGATGCCTGGTGCTCCGCCATGCTGGAGAAAATCCGCAACGTGAACAAGATACACTAAGAAAGGGACTAAAGCAAAGCTCAATTCAGAAGCAAGAACCCCACCACTAGGTGGTCAGATATCATACGGCTAAAATGATTACGACGAAACAGATAAAAGCAGCCAATGCAGAAGCGCAGATAGGCAGTAGCTCAGATTTTCTCAAAAAAAATTTGCAGAATTCCTCACTTACTCGTATCTTTGCCAATAAATTGTATATTAAACACCATGAATATGACTCAGACACAGACGATTGCCGCGCTGTTCCGTCAGCAGGCGAAGGCGACTCCACAAAATGTCGCCGTGGTTTATAAAGATAAGCGGTACACTTATGCCGAAGTGGATGAAATCAGCGACCGCATAGCAGCATTTGTAGCCTCGAAAGGGCTGGGCAAAGAGGATGTCGTTGCCATTTTGATTCCACGTTGCGAGTGGATGCCCATTGCACCGCTCGGCGTATTGAAAGCTGGCTGCGCTTATCAGCCCCTGGACCCCACATACCCCCAGGAGCGTCTGAGATACATGATTCAGGATGCCCATGCCAAGTTGCTGATTGCCGACGAGGAGTTGCTGCCGCTGTTAGGCGATGTTACTACGCCACTCCTTCTGACTAAGGATATCAGCCAGTTGCCGCCTGTCACCGAGCCGTTGAAAGACCCTGACCCAACAGGTCTGGTGATGCTTGTTTATACTTCAGGAACCACAGGACAACCCAAGGGCGTTATGCTGGAACAGCGCAACGTAGCCTCGTCTTCTGTTCCATTTGGAAAGTTCCTGGGCATGAAGGTCGGTAGCCGTGTAGCTAACTACGCCAGCTTCGGTTTTGTACCCACTGTTGTTGAGACATGGGGAGCCCTTTCTTTAGGTGCTACCCTGCACATCCTGGACAATGCCGAGCGCTTTGACATGGGACGACTGAAAGCGTATATCCGCAAGGAAAGCATCACACATATTTTCATGACTACCATGATGGCTTATCAGTTTGCCGGCAGTATGGATGAAGACACCACGCTGGAGGTGCTTAGTTGCGGTGGTGAGGCACTACCGCCTTTAACCCCACCGAAGCATATCCGAATGGTTAACTTCTACGGTAGTTCTGAGTGTACGAGTATTGCCGGACATAACCTGATAGAGCGTGAAGAGCAGTCTATATTAGGCACCCCTCTGGGTGATACATCATTGGTTATTATGGCCGATAATGGTCAACCTGCCGCCCCTGGCGAAGAGGGTGAGCTTTGGGTAAGGGGGCCTCAGGTATGCCGTGGCTATCTGAATGCTCCTGAGCTGTCGGCCCAGAAAATAATGGAAGACGACACATACGGCCGTATTTTCAAGACGGGCGACATCGTCAGACAGCGTGAAGACGGTGAACTGGTGTTCGTAGGCCGTCGTGACGGTATGGTGAAGATTCGCGGTTTCCGTGTCGAACTGAAAGAAGTGGAGGCTGTGATACGTGACTTTCCTGGTATCAAGGATGCCACAGTGCATGCTTTCGATACGGAAGGAGAAGGAGCTGGCAAGTACATTGCCGCCTACGTGGTGAGCGATTCTCCTGTCGACATAGAAGCACTGAACAAATTCATCTTTGAAAAGAAGCCACCATATATGGTGCCTGAGGTGACGATGCAGATTGATGCCATCCCGATGAACCAAAACCAGAAAGTGGACAAGCGGGCACTGCCCAAGCCTGTCAGGTCTGCTGCAGTTCAGTCGCAACAAACAGCACAGGCCCCAATGAACGTGCTGGAGAAGGAGCTTCACGAGATTATTTCGAAGCTAGTGGGCAACAGCGACTTTGGCATCACTACGGTGCTGGGCTACACTGGCCTTACATCCATTACGGCCATGAAACTGGCGGTAGAGGTCAATAAGCGCTACGGCATAGAGCTTGACGCTAAGTCGATGGCGAAAGAAGTGACTATTCAGAGTATCGAGAACGAGATTATCAAAAGTCTGATGGATGGTGGAAGAAGTAAGAAGGGAGAGACGGAAACTCACCTTAATCTTACCTCTGCTCCGCTCAACTACGCCCAGTTGGGTGTATATTACGAGTGCATGAAGCATCCGCTTGATGTCACCTATAATCTTCCCATTGCCATCACACTTCCCTCTGGCGTTGATGCTGACAAGGTGGAAGAAACCCTGATACAGATTATTCAGGCACATCCTGCCTTCAACATCCACTTCGAGACACAGGGTGACGACGTTGTCCAGGTGTACGATCCTGACCAGGAACCGCTGGTAACCCGTAACGAGATGACAGAAGAGGAACTGGCCGACTATCAACATCAATTTACACTGCCTTTCCACTTAGAGCGTGGTCCGCTCTACCGCATGGAAATCGTGCAAACAGAAAAGCGCGTAGTCATTCTGATGGACGTTCACCATCTCATCTCTGACGGAGCTTCGACAGACCTGATGCTACGTCAGTTATGCACTCTCCTCGACGGAGGTACCATAGATCGCGAACAGATAGGCTATCTGCAGTTCTCGCAGGAGCAGCGCCAAGCGGAGAATGGTCAGGAGTATCAGGAGGCCAAAGCCTACTTTGCTGAAGTAATGAAGGAGTGCGAGGGTTGTACGGAGATAACTGACGACTTCTCGCCCAGTGAACCTCACGGTCATGTTGCCCAGGTAACAAGAACCTTCGATTACAACAAAGTGGAGCAGTTCTGCAGGCAGCTGAATGTAACGCCTGCCAGCCTGATGCTTGCCGCAGCTTACTACACACTATCGCGATACACAAACAATCGTCATGTATATATCTCCACAATCAGCAATGGCCGTTCCGACTTGCGCCTGGCTGACACAACAGGTATGTTTGTTAACACCCTTCCATTGGCAGGACACATTACAGAACAGACCGTAGAGGAGTTCATCCGCCGTACAAGTCAGGATTTCGAACAGACGATGCGACACGAGCAATACCCCTTCGCACGTATTGCTGCCGATTATGATTTCTCGGCTAACACAACCTACACTTATCAGTTGGGAGTGTTTGAAAAGCATACCGTTGGTGGCAAGAATATAGATGTCAAGTCGATTGAAGTAGATGTACCAAAACAGAAACTTGATATCATCATTATAGAACAGAACGGGCAACCTGTGGTCTGCCTTGAGTATGACGATGCCTTCTATAGTGAGAAGACGATAGCAGGGCTGGCAGAGTCCTACATAAGCGTTGTGGAGCATTTCATGGAAGCACCGAAAAGCAGTCTTCTCAAGGTGTCGATGCTCAGTGAGGAGCAGGAACGTTTGATTAATTCGTTCCGTATGGCTGGCACAGCAGAAGTGCCTACCCGCCTGTTCCATCAAGCCGTTGAGGCAAATGCCGAGCAGAAGCCCGATGCCAAGGCCCTTGTGGCATGCGACGGTACCTTTACCTTCAGCCAATTAAATGCAGAGATGAACCGTGTGGCCAATGCGCTCATAGAGCACGGTGTAAAGCGCGGCGATCGTGTGGCTATGTTGCTACCGCGTACCAGCCGCCTCATCTTTACCATGTTCGGTATCATGAAGGCTGGTGCAGCATACATTCCTTGCGATCCGCATTATCCTGCAGACCGCATTAAGCTGATTCTTGAGGACAGTGAGGCTACCTATATCGTTACAGATGAAGAAAACCTTGCAAATCTGAAGACACAGGCAGGTGAGGGAAGTCTCAAGGTATTGGAGAAAGCCCTGAACGTAGAAGATTTGTTGCAATGCCAGAACACGGCTAACCCCGGTATTCCACAGGAAGGCAGCGACCTCGCGTACATTATTTATACGTCAGGTTCTACGGGTCGTCCAAAGGGTGTGATGCTTCACCACAAAGGTATCTGCAACGAACTCTTTGCCCATCCGCTCAACTTCCGCAACTGGACAGTGACGCAGGAGGTGAAGTGTATTCTCGGACTGGCCACCATATCCTTCGATGCCTCTGTTGAGGAAATCGGTATTCCGCTGTACAATGGTCTTACCTTGGCATTAGCCAACGATGAGATTACCAATGATCCTATCCGTTTGGCGGAGTTTATGTTGGAGAACAACGTGGGCATGTTCCAAGGCACGCCCTCACGACTGATGCAGCTATACGAATCAGACATCTTCCGTCAGGCACTGGCAGGTTGCCGCATCATAGAACTGGGTGGTGAGAAATTCTCTGACAGCCAACTGTATGAACTGCAAAAGACCACCAAAGCCCATCTCTTCAACAGTTACGGCCCCACCGAGATAACGGTGGAGAGCAACAGTCACGAGGTGACGAACGACGAACACATCACCATCGGTCGTCCACTGGTGAACGTTACCGAATACATCGTGGATGCCGACATGAACCGCATTCCTTTAGGGGTTACAGGTGAACTGCTGATAGGTGGCGCACAGGTAGGCTTAGGTTATAACAACCTGCCTGAGAAGACCCGCGACGCCTTTATTCCCAATCCGTTCTTCCCTGACGACCCCATTGACAAAACATTGTACCGTTCTGGCGACTATGCCCGTTGGGACGAACGCGGCTACGTTAGTATCCTAGGACGTACAGACAATCAGGTGAAACTGCGTGGACTACGCATTGAATTAGGTGAGATAGAAAGCGTGATAGCCCAACAGGAGGGTATCGGTCAAGTGGTTGTGATGATTCGCAAGATTAACGGCAAGGAACACCTCTGTGCCTACTTCACTGCCAATCATCCAGTGGACATCGATGAACTGAAAGTAGAGATAAGCAAGAGCCTGACCCAATACATGGTTCCTACCGCCTACCTGCAACTCGACAAAATGCCCACCTCGCCCAGTGGCAAGACCGACGTGAAGGCACTGCCTGAGCCTGTGCTTTCCGTAACAACAGAATATGTGGCACCGGCAAATGATCTGGAGAAACAGCTCTGCGACATCTTCGCTGATATCCTACAGGTAGAACGTGTAGGAGCCACCGATGACTTCTTTGAACTGGGTGGTACGTCACTCGTCGTAACACGTTTGATTATAGATGTAGATAAAATAGGGCACCATCTGGTATATGGAGATGTCTTTGACAATTCTACACCCCGACAGATTGCTGCTCTATTGAAAGGTGAGAATTCTGAAGAGAGTGGTGGATTGGAGTCTGAAGTTAAGGACTTCGACTATACCGCCATTGAAAAAGTACTGGCTGGTAGCACAATAGACGCTTTCCGTAAAGGTACTCCACTCACGTTAGGGAATGTTTTCCTGACGGGAGCTACAGGATACCTGGGCATTCACCTGCTCCACGAGCTCATCAATTCCGAGGCTGAGACGATTACTTGCCTTGTACGTGCCAAGACTCAATCAGATGCCCAGCAGCGCTTGCAGACGCTTCTGTACTACTATTTTGCATCAGCCTATCGCGAGTTCTTTGAAAACGGACGACTTCGGGTCATCAAGGGTGATGTGACGGACGACCTCTGTTCAATCTGTTGTGATGACGCAGCAACAAGCTACGACACCGTATTCAATTGTGCTGCCATCGTGAAACACTTCTCCAAGGACGGCGACATCGAACGAGTCAACGTAGAAGGTACGCAACGCTGCGTAGATTTCTGCTTGAAGACGGGAGCTAAGCTTATTCAGGTTTCCACCGTTAGCGTGGGCGGTTTCCTTACGCATGGTGAGACGGCAGACAAAGCCTTCCTGGACGAGCAACATCTGTTTATGAACCAATATTTCGGCAACCAGTATACCCTTTCGAAATTCCTTTCTGAGCGTATCGTTCTCGATGCCGTTGCTACCAAGGGACTCGTTGGAAAGGTTATGCGTGTAGGCAACCTCGCTGCCCGTTCTACAGACGGTGAGTTCCAGGTGAACTTCCAAACCAACAGCTTCGCAAACAGGATGCGCGCCTTCAGCTTAATTGGTTGCTGTCCTTATGAGAGTTTCAAAGACCCTGTTGAGTTCTCTCCCATCAACGAGGTGGCACATGCCATTTGTCTGCTGACTACCACACCACGCGAGTGTTGTATATTCCATCCTTACAACAACCACAGCGTGTTCCTTGGTGACGTACTCCGTGAACTGGATTCTGTAGGTACCCCCGTGTACATGGTAGAGCAGGAGGAGTTCAGGAAGAGACTGGATCAGGTGAAGTCCGACCCGCAGAAGGTAGAGCGTCTACAGAGTCTGGTGGCATATAGCGATGTCACTCACGGCCAAGAGGCTATTCCCGTACAGGAAGTCAACGACTTCACCATGCAAGTGCTTTACCGTCAGGGCTTCTTCTGGTCTCCAACGTCTTGGGACTATGTTGACCGCTTCTTCCAGACTATTGCAGGCTTTGACTTCTTTGATAATTAACTTGTAATTCCTAAAAGAAATCGCGTTCGAGAACCAAGAATTAGATGAAGAAAGACATAAGAATCGTATTTATGGGGACACCAGACTTTGCTGTCCCCTCATTAGCCAAACTGGTAGATAACGGGTATAATGTGGTGGGGGTTGTTACGATGCCTGACAAAGCCATAGGAAGACATCATGATGTCCTGCAGTCAAGCCCCGTAAAACAATATGCCGCCACCCATAATATTCCCGTGCTTCAACCAGAGAAACTGAAAGACGAAGAATTCCTGTCGGCGTTGCACAATCTTAAGGCTGACCTGCAGATTGTAGTTGCTTTCAGGATGCTGCCTCAAGTGGTTTGGGGAATGCCTCGCCTGGGTACCTTTAACCTGCATGCAGCTCTGCTACCACAATATCGAGGTGCTGCTCCCATTAACTGGGCTATCATCAATGGTGACAAAGAGACGGGTATCACTACATTCTTTCTGGACGAGAACATAGATACAGGCCGTATTATCCTTCAGGAGCGTATCCCCATAGGAGAAGAGGATTGCCTGGAGGACATACACGACCGCATGATGATGCAAGGGGCTGACCTGGTACAGAAGACTGTAGACCTGATAGCTGAAGGTAAAGCGGAGGCTATTGACCAGGAACAGTTTATGACAGATGAGCCGCTCCGCCCTGCACCCAAAATCTTCAAGGAAACCTGTGAGATAAAGTGGGCAAGCACCGAGGGAGTATACAATTTTATAAGAGGATTGAGCCCCTACCCTGCTGCCTGGACAACCCTGCATACTCAGGATGGGAAAGAAGTGGTGATGAAAATCTTCAAGAGCAGGAAAGAAACTGCATTGACAGACGTTAAAAAACCCACCCTTCAGACAGACAACAAGACATACCTGCGCGTAGCTTTGCCCGATGGGTATCTTTATCTGAAAGAAGTGCAGATTTCCGGCAAAAAACGTATGCAAATTGAGGACTTTCTGCGTGGTGCTCGTACTGAAGGATGGGCATTATAATAAAAAAAATGACAAAAAATTTGGAAGATTGCTTAAAAAGTGTTTCCTTTGCACAAGTAAACTCGTAAAATAACTAATTTAAATATCATTGCCTATAGAGAAAACATTACACCGAAACATTTAAAACAAGCGTAATGAAGAATCTAAGTACAAGTACCGACTATGAGTTGGTAGAATTGTATGAGAATGGTAATGATAATGCTTTTGACGAGTTGTTACAGCGTCATCAAAGTTATGTATACTCCTATATTCTCTTCCTTGTAAAAGAAGAGGATGTGGCTGATGATATCTTCCAGGAGACCTTTACACGTGCCATTATGGCCATACGTAGCCATAAATATCAGACAACAGGCAAATTCAGTGCCTGGCTTATTCGCATTGCACACAATCTGATAATTGACTCTACACGTGAAACGGAATCTGGAATGCTGGTTACACAAGAGAAATTCTCCCCCATCATTCTTAACGATATACGTCTGAGTGAAGGCGGAATAGAAACAAACATCATTGAACAGCAGAAAGCCGACCAGTTGCGGAAGCTACTGGACTACTTGCCAGAAGTTCAGCGTGAGGTTGTTCTTTTACGCTTTTATGAAGACCTAAGCTTTAAGGAGATTGCTGAGAAGACTGGCGTTAGCATCAACACATCGTTAGGCCGTATGAGATATGCACTTATTAATCTCAGAAAATTAGTACAGCAGCATAATCTTGCATTGGTAGGATAAAAAAAAATCACTTTTTATACAATATTTTGCCGATTCGGTACGTTTTATTTGTAAAGACAGTAAGCAAATAAATAATACCGAATTGTGCCTATGGAACAAGTATTACCTCTACCTTACATTCAACCCAGCGTTGCCGTTTTGACACGCATACGCCAATTTGCGCGGACATATCGCCCCCAGTATATAACAAACATAAAGCTCTGCTAACATGATAGTGTCACCCTCGCTATTATCGGCCAACTTTGCCGACCTGAAGAGCGAAATGGAATGGTTCAACCAAAGTACAGCCGACTGGTTGCACCTTGATATTATGGATGGCGTTTTCGTTCCCAACATATCATTTGGTTTTCCCGTTCTGAAACATGTGGCAAGATTGTGCAAGAAGCCGCTTGATGTTCACCTGATGATTGTACAACCCGAGAAGTTTGTGCAGGAGGTGAAAGATTTGGGTGCATACCTTATGAACGTACACTATGAGGCCTGCCCTCATCTGCATCGTGTGATAGGGCAGATTCATGAGGCTGGCATGAAGGCTGGTGTTACGCTGAACCCTGCCACACCTGTAAGTGTGTTGCAGGACATCATAAAAGATGTGGATCTGGTGCTGCTGATGAGTGTTAATCCTGGCTTTGGCGGCCAGAAGTTCATCCCTCACACCACAGAGAAAGTGAAGGAGCTACGCAAGTTGATAGACCAAACAGGCAGCAAAGCCCTTATAGAAATTGACGGTGGTGTAAACCAGGAAACTGGTAAGTTGCTGAAAGAAGCAGGTGCAGATGTGCTAGTAGCAGGGAACTTCATCTTCAAGGCTCCCAATCCATCCGATGCCTGCGCACAACTTAGCGCTTTATGATCATCAGACAGCCCCTTATTTGGGCTACGCCCTTATATATAATAGGTATACTGCTGGGGAACTTGCTCTCCAGCATTTTCTTTTTATACGCTTCCGTTGCCATACTGGTAGCGGGTATGCTGCTAAGGAAGAAAACATTTGTAGCAGATGCCCTGCTCTTTGCCTTTTGGATAACGCTTGGAATGGCACGCATAGGAATGGAAAAGGAGATGCCATCCGAGAACCAGCTTTATAAGGTTGTATGCCTAAAGGCGCGACAACAGCAGGAAGCGATGACGGAACGGTTGCGTGATGCAGGTCTTGACGAAAAATCTTTATCTATCAGTTCGGCTTTACTTTTGGGACAAAAATCAGGATTGGCCAAAGAAACACGAAAGAAATACGCCCAAGTGGGCGCATCGCATCTCTTAGCCTTAAGCGGTATGCATCTGGGCATTATATACGGAATCCTGTATATGCTCTTTATCAGACGTATCCGATTCAGCGAATGGAAATGGTTTTGGCTACCGCCCATACTTCTTACCATCTGGGGCTATGCTTTCATTGCAGGAATGCCCATATCATTAGTAAGAGCCAGCATTATGTTCTCCTTAGCTACCATTGCCACCTTTGCACAAAACGACACGCCCCCATTACACATTCTGGCATTGAGCGCTCTGACGATATTACTATTTAAGCCCAGCGCCCTCTTCGGAATTAGCTTTCAACTTTCCTTTCTGGCTGTGTTCTTCATTATTGTTTTATATCAGCCCTTAAGAGAGATAATAAGACTGCGCAATGTCATAACGGACACGTTAATGTTATCTGTCGTTGCCCAGTTAGGAACAGCACCACTAAGCATCTACTATTTTCACACGCTGCCTTTAACAGGCGCCATAGTCAGCGTGATATTGATTCCGCTCACCACCATTATCATCTATCTGGGACTCCTCACATTGCTTATTCCAATAGAATGTATTGCATGGTTGCTTACCATCGTCATAAAGACACAAGACTGGATTGTAGAGTCTTTAGCAAGCATTCCGTATACTACCATAACAGGACTTTACCCTACCTGGTGGCAAGTATTGCTGGTATACCTGCTATTGCTGTGCATAATAGCAAGAAGCCATATCCAATGGAAACGCGAGGATTTTAATCTGTAGAGAGATCCGCTAACATTTGCCTGTAAACAGTAAGGACGGAGCTCTTGCGGATAAAACCAACGAATACCCCCTCGTCATCTACAACAGGCAGCGTCCAGGCATGTGTCCTGTCGAACGTTGCTACCACTACATCCATAGAATCGTTAACCGTAAGGATGCCCTCGGGTTGCTTCATCAACTGAGCAACAGTAAACTGTCTGTACAACTCAGAACGGAAGATAAGATGACGGATATCATCCAGATATACAGCCGCAACGAACTGCATCTGCTTATTTACTACAGGGAAAACATGATTCTTGCTGTTGCTGACCTGATTGGCTACATCACCCAGCGTCATATCAGGATACAGCACCTGATCATAATGCTGTATCACACTATCCATACTCATAAGGGTAAGTATAGACTTGTCGGTATGATGGGTAAGCAACTCGCCTCGTTGAGCCAGACGCATAGCATAAATGCTGTGAGGCTCAAAGGCCTTTATTGTCAAATAGGCCATAACCGATACCACCATCAGCGGCATGAAAAGCTGATAGCCGCCCGTCAACTCAGCAATTAGGAAGATACCAGTAAGTGGAGCATGCATAACACCACTCATGAGACCACACATGCCCAACATAGCAAAGTTACGTTCCGGAATCTGGAAGCCCAACACATCATATATATTCCACAAACGGCAGAAGATAAAACCGCATATACAGCCCAAGAACAGACTGGGAGCAAAGATACCACCACAACCGCCACCTCCATTGGTAGCTGTAGAGGCAAATACCTTAAAGACGATTATCAGGAACAGATAAACCAACAGATGGTTACTGCCATAGAACAAAGAACGATCCATAGCAGTATTCCAATCTGCTTCTCCTGTTCCATTCAGCAGTAACGTAATTAAATCATAACCTTCACCATATAGCGAGGGAAACAAGTAAATGAGCAAACTCAGCATTATGGCTCCAAAAACGAACTTCTTATACCGTCCCTGAAGCTTTCTGAAAATGCCTTCCAGCAAGTTCATGGTTCTGGTGAAGTACAGGGCAACCAAGCCGCATACTCCGCCTAAGGCCAGATATGCAGGAAGTCTTTCCACTGTAAAAACATCCTGAAGATGAAACTCAAAGATAGGATTAATACCGGATACGGCAAAGGTAAGTGCTGCTGCAGTAACACAACTTACCAATAACGGCAGAAGGCTGGTCATGGTAAGGTCTATCATCAGCACCTCCAGCACGAAGACAAGTCCTGCTATAGGCGCCTTAAAAATACCTGCCACAGCACCTGCGGCTCCACACCCTACCAGCAGCATCATCTGCTTACTGCTAAGCCTGAATATCTGACCAAAGGTACTACCTATGGCGCTACCCGTCAACACAATAGGAGCCTCGGCTCCCACACTACCTCCAAAGCCGATGGTTATGGCACTAGCCACGACTGACGTCCATGTGTTATGAGGCTTTATCTGACTCTGCTTTCTGGCAAGAGCAAAAAGAATCTTGGTAACTCCATGACTGATATCATCACGCACCACATAACGGATGAAGAGCATGGTAAGCCAAATACCAATAACAGGATATACAAGATATAGCCAGTTGGCTGTTGATTCCACAAAACTCTGAGTAAGAAGATGCTCGATCTGACCAATCAACCACTTCAGCAGCAATCCGGCACAAGCAGTAAAGATGCCGACAAAGAAACTGACAACAAGTACAAACTGATTGTCGTTCAAATGTCTGCGACGCCAACGTAGCACATAGGCCAATATATCCCTGCTTCTCCTTCTCATCCTTATCCTCTAATAATCTTCACCTCTCCGTCCTTTGTCAACTTAATAATCTGACTGGGTTGGGCCTTAGACTTTTCTCCTCGGCGGAAGTTGACAATATAGTCCACCTGATTCTTTATCTCTTCTGAAATATCATAGAAGTTCTGTGGCGAAGGCTCGCCGCTGATATTGGCACTGGTACTGACAATAGCCTTTTGGAACCTGTAACACATCTGTCTGCTGAACTCCTCATGCGTTACCCTGATGCCCAAACTGCCATCTTCAGCAAGAAGGTTGGGAGCAATGTTCACGGCATCGTCCAAAATCAGCGTCAATGGCTTGGTGGCATAATCTACCAAATCCCAAGCTACGTCAGGTACGTTGCGGAAATAGCGTTGCATACGGTCGGCACTATCTACCAGACAAATAAGTGCCTTGCTATCCTCGCGTTTCTTTATCTCGTAGACACGGCGTACTGCATCTGCGTTTGTAGCATCACAACCTATACCCCAGATGGTGTCTGTGGGATAGAGGATAACTCCGCCCTTACGCAGTACCTCAACAGCATTCTTTATATCTAATTCGCAATTCATATTTTGGTTCCTTCAAGTCACCCTTTAACCTTTTAACATTTTAACCTTATCAAAACTCGCTGGTAAAATGGAACTTTATATGTTCAAAGTCTTGCTGGGCCATACTAAGCACATACCCGCTGTCGGCAAGGAACACATCCCTACCCTCGCGGTCTTTAGCCAGATACTGGTACTTACGCTTCTTAAACTGCTCCAGTTCTGCCTCGTAACCTGGCTCACATTCTATCCAGCAAGCCTTATACAGACTCACAGGTTCCCAACGGCACTTGGCATTATACTCGTTCTCCAGTCGGTATTGGATAACCTCGAACTGCAACTGACCCACTGTACCTATAATCTTTCGATTGTTGAACTGGTTGACAAAGAGCTGGGCCACACCCTCATCCATTAGCTGACTGATACCTTTCTCCAACTGTTTGGTCTTCATGGGGTCGGCATTCTCGATGTACTTAAACATCTCAGGCGAGAAAGAAGGTAGTCCGCGGAAATGCAACAATTCTCCCTCTGTCAGCGTATCTCCAATCTTAAAAATACCATTGTCAGGCAAACCTACGATATCTCCGGGCCAAGCCTCATCGATGGTTTCCTTGCGCTGCGCCATAAACTGGGTAGGACTGCTGAAACGCAACGTCTTTCCGTTACGAACATGCAAATAAGGCGCATTACGGACAAACTTACCAGAACAAACCTTGCAGAAGGCAATACAACTGCGATGGTTGGGGTCGATGTTGGCTGTTATCTTAAAGATAAAACCAGTGAACTTATCTTCCTCTGGCCTTACCTCGCGCTCCTCTGCTGTAGTGGGACGTGGATAAGGAGCTATCTTCACAAAACAATCCAGCAACTCCTGAACACCAAAGTTATTAAGGGCAGAGCCAAAAAATACAGGTGCCACCTCAGCATCCAGATAAGCCGATGTACCATCCTCCGAAGTACCTATCACCTCCTCTACGGTTGGGTAAACACCCTCTATCATCTCTAAGTCCTCACGCAGCTTAGCTGCATCATCCTCACCTACTGCGTTGTCGAGCTCGACAGAATCGAGCTCAACACTTACCTTCTCCGTCACTTTCTGTTTGTTTGGTGTGAAAAGGTTAAGATTCTGTTCATAAATATTATATACGCCCTTGAAGCGCATACCCTGATTGATAGGCCAGCTCAAAGGACGAACCTTAATCTTCAGTTCTTCTTCCAATTCATCCAGCAAATCGAAGGGATCCTTACCTTCACGATCCATCTTGTTCACGAAAATGATAACGGGTGTCTTGCGCATACGGCAAACCGTCATCAACTTACGCGTCTGGGCCTCAACGCCCTTGGCTCCATCTACTACTATGATGGCACTATCTACAGCTGTCAGCGTACGAAACGTATCTTCGGCAAAGTCCTGGTGACCAGGCGTATCAAGTATATTTACCTTATATCCTTCGTAGTCAAACTCCATCACGCTGGTTGTTACAGAGATACCACGTTGTTTCTCTATCTCCATCCAGTCGCTAGTAGCTGTTTTCTTAATCTTATTGCTTTTTACAGCGCCTGCCACCTGAATCTGTCCTCCAAAGAGTAGCAGTTTCTCCGTTAGTGTAGTCTTACCCGCATCAGGATGCGAGATAATGGCAAACGTTCTTCTTCTTTCTATTTCTGCGTTCATTTATCTAATTGAAAGTTGAAAGTTGAAAATTGAAAGTTATTCTTTATTTCTTATCCAACTTATATCTTTTAATTTTTATCTTCATTATAAAGTTTGCTCAGCATCTCCAGCAGATAACTGATGGGCTGTAGAGCCTGCTTGGTCTCATTGGTGAGTTCACGTCCCTGCATCTTCAGCACAGTAGCACCATAGAGGGCATCCACACAGTTTTCTATCTCGTTTTTTTCCTTGTTCATGCCCTTGCTCCTTAGCTCCACAATGAAAGGCAATGCCTTGTAATAGGCAGCACTATAGAAGGGTTGCTTGGGGTCGGCCAGCAGTTCCCGATGGCGGTCGAACATTAGCATTAAGGTATTCTTAACTACTTGCACATGTCCGCACTCCTGAACACCTTCCTCCTGCATCATCCTGATAAGACCTGCATACCAGTCGCGCTGGTCGGCAATTTGCTCCTTTGTATATTGGAACCTTGGCAGATACTCGTTGCAGATACGGTCCACATCCAGTCCATAGGCACGGATGATATCCTCTACCTGAAACATATATATAATGTAGGCCGAGATGTTCTGCTTCCTGAGTTTCTGAGCTACTATCATAATCTATCAATAAGCGTCAAAACAAACATAATACCAGAAACGCCCATCACCAAAGCACCCAAGAGACGGTTAAAGAATTGTATTGTCTCCATTTGTAAGCGAGCCTTCATACTCTTCAAAGCACCTGTCAGACATGTCCACCACAGCAAGGCTCCGCAGAAAATAGCAGCATATCCCAAAGTCTGCTCCCACAGATGATTAGGCACCACAAAATTCAGTCGGGCATAGAGTGCAATAAACAGGAACACAATCAAGGGATTGCTAAGTGTCAGCAGAAAACCCGTTAAGCCATTATGTGTGAAAGAGCCTAATTTACCACTTGGTGTATGTGGTGCAGGTGGCCTGGAATTGAACATCCATAGTCCAAAAAAGAATAGCATAATACTGCCACCGAGGCGCAGATACAGCAAGGTAGAAGGTTTCTCAATAAAATCCAGCACCAAACTCATACCCAAGCCTGTGATAACAGCATAGACTATATCACTCAATGCGGCTCCAACACCCGTTGCGAAACCGTACCAGCGTCCTTTTTTCAGGGTACGCTGCACAACCAGAATACCAATCGGACCCATCGGAGCACTTGCTATTATTCCTATCATGAGGCCCTTTAGTATCAGGTCAATAACATCTACTGAACGTACGAACATCATAAACGCTGCAAATTTCGTACATTTTATTGACTTTTCATAGATTTTCGCTGTAAAAATTGTGTTTCTCGACAGAAAATGCCTACCTTTGTCGGAAAGTTACAAACTTATAAACTAATAAACAAACAACCTTATGGACAAAGTAAAACCTTATGTTATTGGTGTTGACCTGGGTGGAACAAACACCGTGTTCGGAATCGTTAACGCTCGTGGCGAAGTTGTAGGCGAGAACTCTATCAAGACTCAGCAGTACAAGACAGCCGAAGAATTTGTAGAGGCTGGCGTAGAGTGCCTGAAGCCTTTGCTTGCTCAGATTGGCGGTCCAGATCAGGTTCAGGGTATGGGTATTGGTGCTCCCAATGGTAACTACTACAATGGTACCATCGAGTTTGCTCCCAATCTTCCTTGGGCTCATGACGGCGTAGTTCCCTTGGCAGAAATGTTCAAAGAAAAGACCGGCATCCCTGTTAAGCTGACTAACGATGCTAATGCCGCTGCAATGGGCGAAATGGCTTACGGTGCTGCTCGTGGTATGAAGAACTTCATCGTCATCACCTTAGGTACTGGTGTTGGTAGTGGTATCGTTATCAATGGCCAGTTGGTTTATGGTAGCGATGGTTTCGCTGGCGAACTGGGTCATGTTATCATGGACCGTACGGCTAATGGGCGTCCCTGTGGTTGCGGACGTACCGGTTGCTTGGAGGCTTACTGCTCTGCAACAGGTGTTGCCCGTACTGCCCGTGAGATTCTGAGCACAACAGACCGTCCTTCTCTCTTGCGCGAGAAGCCCCTTGAGGAAATTGAATCTCTGGATGTAAGTATTGCTGCCAGCAAGGGCGATGAGGTTGCCAACGAGATTTTCCAGTTCACAGGTAAGATGCTGGGTGAGGCTTGTGCCGACTTCGCTGCTTTCTCAAGTCCTGAAGCATTCATCTTCTTTGGTGGTCTCTGCAAAGCTGGCGATTTGATTATGAACCCCATTAAGGAAGCTTACGACAATGCCGTACTGAAGATTTTCAAGGGCAAGGCTAAGTTCCTGGTTTCTGGACTCATGAACGCAAACGCCGCAGTTCTTGGTGCCAGCGCTTTAGGTTGGGAAGATTAACAACCAGACCTCTTTAATATAATAAGAAAGATGTGCAAGGGCTAGCCCCTGCACATCTTTCTTTATTATAGCTACAACCTACTTTATCATTGTCTTTTTGGTTGTGCCATCCTTCGTGCGAATGATATAGACACCCTTCTTTCGTCCATTGAACATGGAAGATTGAACATTGAACATTTTTCTTCCTGAAAGGTCATAAACTTCTTCATTATGAATTGTGAATTGTGAATTATGAATTGAACCGATGCCATCCACAACATCCATTGCATCTTCCACACGGAAAGTAGAGCTTTCATCCGTAAGACTACTTTCGCTATTCAGGAACTTCAGCGAACCACCTGCTCCACCTAACTGGTTGACGCAGTTATAGTCTGTTCCCGTTTCGCGAAGCACAAAGCCTCCGCTGTTCGGCAACAAATCCCATGAATAATCACCTTTACGCATCACAGCTTTCTTGCCATCCTTTGTCAACGTCTCAGCAACCCCCGTTGTGTAATTATACACCTTTACATGGTAAGGGTCGCCGCCGAAGGCCCACAGGTATTCTGCCGTCTGGGTTATCTTACCATCGTTCTTCTTTGGGTTGTAAGGTTCACCCCTCAGTTTACCTACGTACCAGCCATTATTGATGTGCATATTATACCATCGGGCTGTGGACTCATCCGTAGAGAACTCAAACGGACCGTTCCAGTTAACTTCGAACCTTACCGTCACGTCACTGGTAACTTTTATGGGATGTGTTCCTATTTCCGACAGAGTAATGAAGTCGTTCGTCAAAGATGCCGACGGTGCAGGCAAAACGCTATCGTAGGTTACCTCTACGGTATCTGTAGCCACAATCATGCCTTCAAACAGTATTTCGTATGAGACTATACATGAAAGAGCTATCGGGGAAGATGAAATGGCAAAATCATAAGGCTCATAATTGGTAGCACCCAGTGTCTCGTCGTTTTCACGGTGGTCAAGGAGAATCCACTCTTCATCATCAGGTTCCTCACTCTTGGTATTGCTGGCATACAACGACCAAGTTACTGGGTTGCGACCAGGATTCTTTTGGGTATCATTGGCTGTGGTAAACCTATAGCCGGAAAGGGCTACCTCTTCACCTGCATCTATATATAAATATAATGTAGAGTTGAAGGGACCGCAGTATTTGGTATATACATTGTCGTCAAAGAGATTCTCCTGCACTTCGTTACTGTAATAAGAACCAGTATAGGCATAAAGCTCAAGCGGCTTTATCTCCTCGCCATCCTTATTGATAAGGTCAATCTCGGAGAGTTGTATTGCAGAGTTTCCTTTTACCTCATCAATGGCAAACTGATAGTAACGGTATCCTACTCGTTCCTTAATGACGGTTATGGAACAAGTGTCGCACAATGCCTTATTCTCAAGGGCAGAGACAATAATATCTGCTTTCCCAAGACCTGTAGCTACCACCAAACCTTCTTCGTTAACTGTTGCAACAGCCTCATTGCTACTTCTCCACTGGAGCGTCAGACTTTGTGGGTTAACATTCTCCGTTATAATCTCCAGTTGTAGCGTCTCTTTAGGCAAGAGGGTTGCAGAATGCCTGCTAAGCGCCATAAATGGTGTTGGAGGCGTGACAAAGAAGTCAACAGGTGTATAGTTGGAGGCAGGCATCGATTTATCGTTCTTACGCTCATCCAGTAGAACCCATTCAGGATCATTGGGGTCGGTCAGTTGTGTATCGCTGCCATATAGCTTCCACGAACAGGGATTACGACCAGGATAATTTCCCGTATCGTTGGCAGTATAGATGCGATAGCCGTAAGGCTCTACATCATCCATCGCATCGAAAAGGAAGTAAGCATCACCATGAAAACTGGCGCAGTACTTGGTATTGACATTATTGTCGGCTGCATTCTCCCAACTCTCACCACCGTAGCCTTCTGGCCCTCCATCATAGACGTAAAGGTTTTCTACCTCATTCGACGTGTCATCCAGAATATCGAACTCTGAGAACTGTATGGTACCATAATTGCCGTCGTTGATTCCTGTAATGACAAGGTTGTAATAGCGGTATGTGGCAGCATTGGCATTATGGTTGGTGTAGCCTTCTTCCCCTTCATAAACCCTTCCGCTGGTTCTGCGCAGCACAGGCCACGGGTCGTGCTGACGTCCATTGTCCAGGTTTTGTCGCCAACTATTACTGCCTGTGATATCGTTATAGTTGAGTTGATAGCACAGATAGCCGTTATCCACCTGTTCAGGCGTCATGTTATTGGTCTGAGTAGAGGTATAGTCCCAACAGTTTTCAACAGAAAGACTCTTGGAAGCAAAGGCAAATTCCTTGCCTTCCGTCGAGCCAGTAACAGTACCAATATTATAACTGTTAAGCACATTTATCTTGCCTGCAGAGGGACCAATAAGGGTTGCTGCATTGAACTGGGCTATAACAGAACCTGTGTTACTACTGTATGCAACGTTGATAACTGCAAACTCATTTCCGTATCCAACAAGTGCACCTGCCCCATTGTCTGATGCTGTAACAGAGCCGTTATTCTCAATGCCGAGGATTGTTGCAGCATTATCATGTGCATAACCTGCCAGCATACCCACGTAATTTTTACCCTCAACCTTGCACGTTGCATCAAAGACAATATTGCTTAGCGTACAATTGCCTATATGTCCGAAGAAACCAACACCTTCGCCACCACTAATGAACAGGTTACGAATAGTGTGTCCCTTGCCGTCGAAGCTTCCGGCAAAAATATTCTGCGATGTACCGATGGGCTGGAACTCCTCGTTGTAATCCCTCATATCTATGTCATTGAGAAGGACAGCCTTGGCATCCGTTTCACCATTTTCGTTCACCAGCTTGCAGAATTCTATCAAGTCATAGGCCGTAGCAAGTTGGTATATGCCATTCTTCTTATGCAGACCATAGGACAGCATATAGTCCATCCATTCAACACGGTCTCTCACGAAATCGCGAACACGATCTACCTCCTTCTCCCACGAACCTGGCACCTCGGGGTTAAGCGAGATATACTGGTTTAGATAAGGCCAACGGATGAAGTTGAGATTAGCCGAAGCACGAACCTCTTCCCTGAGCGAGTCAACAACATTAGCCACATCTTCAGGATTGAAAGCTCCTGCTTTACGGAGCTTAGCCCACATCTCCTCGAGTTGGGCGAAAACAGATGGGTCGGAAAGGACACGACTGACAAACTGCCCCCAGTTGCCGGTATCACGTACCTTATAGGTCCAGTCGTAGCGGTTGTTAGCAGGATAAGTGGTCTGGTCGTTCTCCAAGGCAAGCTCAGCATCCCACAAGGGCCCAGTGTAGAAATGGTCGTCGCCGCGCTCCTTGAACATGAACACCTGGCATATCATATCCGTATTGCCATTAAACTCGCTGGCAAGGAAATACTTTAAGAACGATTCCATATCCAGCACAGAGCGCATACCGTTCTCCTCATCGGTATAGTTTGCACCAAAAACGGTATTCTCCATATTGTTCCAGGTATCCTGAATATATTGGAACTGTTGGGGCTGAATGACATCATCATCGGGGTCGTGTACAGTAATCGGGTTGCCACGAGAAGACCAGAAATAATAAGGCTCGCGTGTGGCATTGTTATCCACCTCCACGTAATAGCCACCAGTAATGGTTTCCTCGTCGATGTCCGTCTCAGACATTTCTGTTATATCTATACGGTCTTTGTCCAAATCCACATGATCCGCTAAGGTATAGGTTCCTCGATAGTCGCCATTAACTACCAGGTCCACAATCTGGCTCCAAGGCGTCCATTCCTTTTCTGCTCGTTTCGACATAGCCCATGCCACAGGGTTACGCATCAGCGACTTGTCGCGATAGCTATTGATAAGGACCCACTTCTTTGCCTTTGCTGGCGACTCATTGCGTCCGCCCTTCATCACATGGTGGCTCTTGCCGTCATTGTACTTCATACGGAAAGCCTTGTTCTCGTGGGTAGCAGAGTAGTTGCCACGCACACGGAACAGAATTGGATATTCCTGAGTAAGCGTACCACCATCATATATAAGTACCGACTGCGATTCGAAGTCCTCGCCGCGATTAACTGGGGTGATATTATCCTTCACATGAATGCTAAGCGTAGGCAGATTGGTAATCTGGTAGAACTGACTATCATCACCCTCTCCGGCATGACCATAGAATTTAAGCTCGGCAATGTTACAATAAGAGCCCGAAGCACCTACATAGCGAACGTAACGGAAGCCCCTGCTCACGTTCACATCAGCAGTAACAGTTTTCTTGTCTGGCGTCGAACTAATGAAGTAAAGCGGCATAGCATCCATAAAATCAGGACTGTTTGCCCCCTCAAACAAGCTCAACAACACACGGTCGGCGCCCTGACTGCCAGGAGTCGGCGTATAACCAATGCGTGTGATAACATAGGGCTCGCCCAAGTCGAGACCCACCCATTGCATCTCACTGGCTGTCGTACTATAGTATGTCGCAGGGTCGCCGTCAAAGGCCAAAGCAGCCTTCTCCTCAGAACCGGAACACATTATAGCACCTTCAAGAAGATGGTCAACAGACGAGTCAAATGCATGTAGCAAGTTCGAGGCAGACAATAAGCAGCATAATACCAGAAGTCTGCAACTCATAAATTTTATCATGGCTTTTATCGTATATAGCTGTTTTAGGACGCAAAGATACGATTAAGTGAGAGAAGAACAAAATAATTTCAAATATTTTTTTCCTTTAACACAATACCCTAAAAGGCACTAAAAACATCAGATAAGTTTAAGAGTTTCCCATTATTCTGTTAAAGGAATCTTTACCAAAGCGCTGACGATGAAGGTGACAAGGCAGCAGAGGCAGACGAAGGAGAAGAAGATGGGGAAGCCCCACAGGTCGGCCAAATAGCCGGCGAACATGCCGGGAATCATCATACCTAAGGCTTGGAAGGCCGTACAGATGCTGAAGACTGAAGTACTCTTCTCGCCCTTGGCAAAGTAAACCAGAAACAGAGAATAGGCGGTAAAGCCAAAGCCGTAACCTAACTGCTCGATAGCTACGCAGGCGTTGATGACGAACATATTGGTGGGTTGCACGTAGGCCAGATAGACGTAGACCAGATCGGGCAAGGAGATAGCTAATATCATGGGCCACCACCAGCGACGCAAGCCGTGCTTGCTGACCAACCAACCGCCAATCAAGCCTCCCGCCAAGAGACCGCAGACGCCTATCGTTCCGTAAGCAAACCCTACGGTGGCGGTGCTGAGCTCCAGTCCGCCCTCTCCAACCGTCCTAAGCATAAAGGGTTGCGCCATCTTGGCCAACTGCGCCTCGGGGAAACGGAAGAAGAGCATGAAGAGAAGGGCAAAGACGATGCCGGGCTTGGAGAAAAAGACGCGAAGGGTGGACATAAAGCCCCCTCCAACTCCCCCTTTGGGGGAGGGAAAATCCTTACTGTCATCTTCTACCTTAGGGAGAATGCGACTATGCCATAGGGCGAGGAGTATCATAATGGCAGCCATAAGCAGAAGCGTGATGCTCCAGGCTACGGGGATGGAGAACGAATCCTGCAACCATCCGGCCAGAATAACGATAACACCCTGACAGAAGATACTTCCTATCCTGTAAAAGGTGCTTCGGACACCAACGTAGAGCGCCTGCTGCCGTTCCGTTAGGCCAAGGATATAAAACCCGTCGGCAGCAATATCGTGCGTGGCACTACTGAATGCCATCAGCCAGAATAAGGCCAGCGATCCCCGTAGCCACCAAGCGGTATCAAGCGTGAGGGCAACTCCCGCCAGAGCGCCTCCGATAAGAATCTGCATAGTAAGAATCCACCAGCGCTTGGTCTTGAGGGCGTCCACGATGGGGCTCCAGATGGGCTTGATAACCCACGGGAGGTAGAGCCATGAGGTATAGAGGCCCAACTCGGAGTTGGAAAGGCCCAAGTTGGTGTACATGATTACTGACAAGGTCATTACTGCCATATAAGGCAATGCTTCGGCAAAATAAAGGGTCGGAACCCAGAGTGCGGCTTTATTTTTCATATCATTAAAAGACCCTCTCCTTACCTCCCCCTCTATGGGGAGGAACTTTTATCAGCGGGGGATGTTATTAGCATTATTATTATTGTCTCTTTTTTATATTCACTTTTTCAGCACTCCCCTTAGAGGGGGAGCGGGGAGAGGGTCTTTATCACCCTAACCCCTAAGACGGAGGGATGTTTCTTCATATATTGGTAGAGCGTCATAGGCTCAAAGACTACTTTCTTATGGATGCTGCTGGCGTTCAGCAGGTGAAGTTTTCCATCCTTGCCCCACTCGGCAAAGCCCACGTGGCTGACATCGAGTCCGCTTTTGTTGGTGACAAGGGCCAGGATATCTCCATCCTTAACGTATTTGAGCGTCTTCTCAGATTCGTTCAGCAAACTGGCGGGGATGTATCGGACCTCGGTACCGGAAACCTCCTTCTCAAGGGAAGCCATCTTCTTAACCCGCTCGGGATGGTCCTTCAGCATGGCGTAATACTCGGGATGTGTGCTCATGAAGTTGAGTTGCAACTGCTGGGTGGCGGTGAACGGGTAATGATTTCCTGAAGCCTCGCCTGTCTGCTCTTCTACCAGCCCCAAACGGGAATTGCTCGTTATCCATTGGCTGAAATAATGGTTGCGGCTGCAATAACCGTCCAGTTTACCATTATTATAACGGATGGTTTGGAGCCAATACAGGTAATCGTCCCAGCCAAATCCGTCGTGCTGGAAGGCTAAGGCAAGAGCTGTTGCTGTCTCAACAAAAGTGGTGCAATCCAACTGGCGCAGGTTGACCACCAACTCTTCATCGGTATTCACCTCCAAGGTATGACCCACATACGGAATACCCAGAAACTGATGGGCAAAGTAAAGTACGACGTTCTTACCCTGCGCATGCTCTCTGGCTTCCTGCAGCATATTAGCCACGCGAGTACTATCTTCCCACTCGTATGTAATAGCTTGAACTGGTAACGATAACGTCAACGTTAACGTCAACAATTCAAATTTCAAAATTAAAAGTTCAAAATTCGATAATTTAAACGAGAATGAGAAATGCTTCATGGCTGACCCGTATTAGTTACTGAATAACCTACCAGACGGTCGTATCGAGCCCCTTGCCCACGATAATAAACCAGCACGCTATATTCGTTCTCCGTCTGATAGAAATCGCCTTCGGTACGTGCCGTAGCACCATCTTCCTGCCTATACTGGTAACTGTAATATCCCTGCTTTAACAAAAGCGAAGCATGGTATTGCTTGTGGATTTCGTCATATTCCATCTTGCACTCAGGATTAAAGGCCTCGCCAGTCCAAAGTCCGCAGACATAAACGTCTCCACCCTGAAGCCTGGGTGCCTGCAGGAAGAAGTGGACAACCACATACTCTGCTGTGATGGCATCGGCCTCGTCATCTGAACTCCTGAGCACAAACACGCCGTTCTGGTCCTTAACAAAAGTGTAATTGTGCTGGGGCTGGTCGGCAAAAAGAGTGGCGTGATAGTAGGGATCGAACCACTCTATACGCTCCACGCCCATGGCGGTACGATGTATATCCAGTATTTCGAACCTATGGAACTCGCTTCCGGCAGGGAAGATAAGGTTCTTGTTATGTGTAAACTCTATGCCGGCATTATTACGGATGTTGGGAACGAGACCCGTTACGCGATTGTCCCAACGACGGTTCTGGAACACAACAACCTTCAGCTCGCGCTGAGGGTCTATGACGTTAAGTGTTCCGTAGCCCACAGCGAGCGTAACCTGCTGGTGGTCGCGATTGAAATCCACATCGGTATTGCTACTAACTTGCGTTCTGATATTTGCTACACTTTCATACAGGCAGAACTGGGCTTCCAGGACTGGCGTATCTTCATTCATATTATCGTCCTCATGGAATATCTGCAGGCAATAGTTGCCGCTCAACAGGGGACGGAGCTGCTGGGAAGGCAGACGCAACCGGTAGTGCGTATAAATCTGGGTAGTATTGAAGCTCTTCTCGTACTCCTCGACCAACTGGTTATTCAGGCCCGCCATGAAATCACTTTCGAAAATCTCGTCAGACGGTTCCCAGTCGGCATTACAATGCTGCAGGTGATATACGTACCGTTGGTAGTCATGACTCATCTCGTCCCATTCGATAGACAAGGTATTCCTTTTCCGTAATGAAAGGATGGGAGGCAAGGTAGGGTCATCATCCACAACAACAGTAAGCGTTTTTACGTTTTCGTCATAAATACGCTGTACCTGAGCCATTGTCAGGCACGGGAGGAACAGGAGTAACAATAACACTTGTTTCATGGTCTTTACTCTTTTTAGGTTAAGTCATCTTCGCCCTTCAATCTGGGCAAAATCCAATGATATTTGACGGCAAGCACTCTTATTATTATAACGGTAAAGCTACTCAGAAGAGCGTTCACCTCGGCGGACATTCCCAATCGGTTGCATAACATATATACCAAGCCTCCCGCCACGCAAGCTAAAGCATAAATCTCCTTACGGAAGATTAGCGGAACCTCGTTGATAAAGACATCACGGATTACGCCACCAGCAGCACCCGTAATAGTTCCCATAGTGATAGCTGTCCAATAAGGGAAGCCCAAGTTTAGTGTCTTTTCTATGCCAATGACGTTAAACAACGCCAAGCCGATGGTATCGAAGATGAACAGGGTATTCTTCTGACGAATCAGGTATTTCCCGTATGCCATCACCCATAGGACAGCCAAGCCACAGCAGATAAAATAGATGCTGTTGGTCATCCAGAAGGGGTTCACGCCTAACATCAGATCGCGTATGGTTCCTCCGCCAATAGCCGTAGCCATACCCACAATCCAAGCTCCAAAGACATCGAAATGTTTGGCCGATGCCAGACGAATACCGGAAATAGCAAAGGCAAAGGTTCCGATGAACTCTATTACGACAAAGGATGTGGGAAGCCTAAGCGTGGTTCCCATCTCCTGCAAGATGTCCAATAACCACTCCATCAGTCAGATACTAATCCCAATTCTTTCCACTTAGCTACCATCTGATTTGCATCCTCTAATGCGGTCTGCTCATCAATCTCATATTCCTTACAAAGCAAATCGGCCAGTTCTTGACATGTAAAATCCTTGCCTATGACAGCATTCCACATGAGAGCGGCTGATTCGTTCAGGCTGATTACCTTGCTGAAATCAATATTCTTACGACCATAGGCAACAATAACATTATCGTCGCAAACGGTACGGAGTTCAAATCCATCGTTAATCTTCATATTCTAAGACCCCTTCCTCACCTCCCCCTCTATGGGGAGGGACTGCAATACAGGGCGCGGGCAGTTCATATTTTGATATTTGACTTTACTTTTTAATTAAGCTCTCCTCTTAGAGGGGGAGCGGGGAAAGGGTCTCTTTATAAATAGCCAGCAGATAGCGTCTTACAGGACGCAGGGCTCGCCACAGGCGGATTTTCCTCTTTAAACCCGCATCATCAGCTGAGAGGGTTCTGTTGGGGCGGATATATTCTGAAACTACTCCCCTTATGTCAGCCATAGTACAGTATTCAACTCCTCTTATGTTTCCGTCGCCCTGGAGAGTCAGCTTGTTACCCTCCTTCTTAATGATACGATGCAGCACATAATGCCCCTTGGCTATCTCGGCCAAAACTGCATCTCCCACCTGATAGGTTTCAGCCGAGGCCAACTTAACCTTGTCTCTGCCAAACTCTATGAAAGGACGCATACTGTATCCCTTAACCCATATTACAGCCGTATGTCCCTCGGCCAGCGTCTCGGAAACAAGTCCCAAGAAGGCATCGTTGGGCAGTTCGTGCTTAACCTCTGACGGAGCAACTCCGTTTCTGCGCTTGTTGAAATAGCGGAACGGAGTCAACAAGACCTTCAGCAGAAAGCGTATGATGGACTTTAGAACACTCATTTTACAACAGTATCATGACAGAGATGAGCAGCTGCAGCATCAGGAAGACAACCTAACTCATACATTCCACACAAACGAATCAGCTCGGAGATTCCGTCGCACACACCATTATACACACGTTTGTCCCACTTCATGTTACTGATAGCAGGAAGCAAATTGCTAAAAGCCTCGAGCGAAGAGAGCTTACGAATGGTATTCTCAGGCCGCTGCTGAATACGGACGATGCCACCAACAGGAGCCTGAATATTACGGTAACAAGGTGTCTTGCCACTCCAAGGACTTCCGTAAACAATGGCCTCGTCATCTACAACCCTTACAACGGGGTTATCATCATTCATCAGGTCGCAACCAGGAATATTATCGTACCAAAGTCTAGTATGCGTGCTCTTGCCAGTCCCGCTGGGCGCTGTCATCAGATAGCCCTTTCCCTGATGGCGGATAACAGAAGCATGCATCAGCATAGTCAGCTGGTCAGCCGAAGCAAAGGCATAAGCCATCATCAGCGCATTATTGAGTCCGTAGTTACGTTGGCTCCATGTTTCACCTTTTATAGCAACGATACATTCCTTAAAATCCGGAGAAGCCTGCATATAGCTACACAACACACCTTGAACGTCAGAAATCTCATACTGATATTCTTCGCGGTCTGTGCAATAAACGCCATGATTACAGCCTCCACAGTCGAATTGCCCGATTTCTTCTCCTTTTGTGCCAAAATGGAAGGAGTCATCCACAGTCAGAGTAAAAAGCAAAGACTCTGCAGGTTCATCCAGTTTGAATCGGGCAAATGAAGGGATCAGGGATTCGTTATTACACTCATCCCGAAAGACCACGCAGAAAGCATGACCACCAACTCGATAAAACAACTTACGTTCATCCATTAAACGCTACTTTTTCTTGCTTTTCTTGCTTGGTTTGCTGGTAGGTTCTGTTGCAACGGGGACGTTCGTAATTTCCGGATCTATGTATTTCTCAGCGCGGAAGGGGCATTCAATGGTTTTTAGCCTAAAATCCCCTTCGAATCTGCGGCGTACAGAAAGTATTTTCTTCTCCACCTTCTCCTTCTTCTTACCAAAGAAGATGGATGTTACAGGATGCTTACAATTTTCGTTCTTCTCGAGAAAGTCCTGTAACTGGACAGAATACAAATTCCTACCTATCAGGAATTTGGTTTTTGTGTCAACATAGGCAGAGTCAATATACTGAACATCTGTTATGAATGCCAAGGAATCCACAAATGACGTAGCGAAACCAAACATGTATACTGGTTGCTGTTTTATCTTAGCTTCAACATTCTGAGACATCAGGCAAGCCAAGAAAAACAAAACAAAAAACAAGCTTTTCCTCATTCTGATAGTTTATTACTGATTTTAACGCGCAAATGTACGAAGTTTCCCCGAAATGGACAAGATTTCGGGGAAACTTTTCGATTATATTAAATGTTCAATGAACTTACTCATTCAAATCAATAACATAGCTTACCTTTCTTCCGCTTGGAGTAAGAGCCTTGATCCACAAGGTGCGGTCCGTACTTTGGTTAGCGCTCTTAACGGCCTCTTCCCAGTCTTCTACAGCGTTCATCTTCTGGTCGTTAACCTGCAGAATGATGGTCCCCTTGGTGGCTCCTGCCGTCTTCATCTTTCCGTTGCGGATGGCATTAACCGTCAGACCGTAAGTGATGTTCATCGTATTCTTCTCCTCATCGGAAACAGGCTTCAGTTGAACTCCCAACTGGTCAAGGTCGACTTCCTCCATAACCTTTGTTGTACCCTGAGAGTTGCGCAATGTTACGGTTTCCGTGTGAGATTTCTTGTTTCTGAGATACTTGATGGTAACCTTGTCGCCAGGACGATGCTGAGCAATAGCCTCTTGCAGTTCAGACATCTTCTTAACCTGCTTGCCGTCGAATTCAGTAATTACATCACCTTTCTCCAGACCGGCATCTTCTGCAGCACTTGTGTCGTAAATCTTTTCAATATAAACACCTGTAACAGTACCCAGATCAACATCGTTACCCTTGGCCTTTTCATTATCGATGTAATTTGATACATCCTGCCCGCCAACTCCAAGTACAGCACGCTGAACAGTACCATAAACCTTAAGGTCGGCTACCACCTTATTCATAATAGAAGTAGGAATAGCAAACCCATAGCCGCTATAGCTGCCAGTCTGGCTATACAGCATAGCGTTAATACCAACCAACTCACCTTTCTCGTTCACCAAAGCACCACCGCTATTACCAGCATTGATGGCAGCATCAGTCTGAATAAAACTCTCTATACCATTGGCACCAAGCGTACGAGCCTTTGCGCTCACAATACCAGCTGTAACAGTACTGGTAAGATTAAAGGGATTACCTACAGCCAGTACCCATTGTCCCAGTTTCAGCTCATCGCTGTTACCGATGGGTATGGTAGGCAGATCCTTGCCGTCTATTTTAATCAGAGCCAAGTCGGTAGTGGCATCACAGCCAATAATACGACCCTTAAACTCACGATTGTCATTCAACTTCACTTCAATCTGATCAGCCTCACCCACCACATGATTGTTGGTTACAATATAGCCGTCACTACTGATGATTACGCCGCTACCAGCACCATGTCTGTCGGGTGCTTTGTATTCACGCTGTTGCGGTTGCTGGCCACGACCGCCGAAACCGAAGAAATCACCAAAGAAGTCGCTAAACGGATCCTGAACCGTTACACGCTGTGTCTTCCCGGTCTGCGTTACCTTTATATATACTACAGCATTTACTGAAGATTCTGCTGCAGCTGTCAAATCTACCAGACCGCCTGGCGCAGCTGCTGCCACAGGAGATGGAGCAAAAATGGGTGTAGGCGCTTCGTTTGTTGTTGTTTTCTTAACCACTGCACCAGTTACAGCACTACTTGCAAATGCAAGAATCGTCATCCCAATCCACATTTTAGTTGTCTGTTTCATAACTATATCATGTTTTATTTGTTAATTTTCGCGTTTTTTATCTCTAAAACATCGCAAAGATATATCATTTTTATTTAATCTGATACTACTCAAGGCGCTTTTTTGCTAATATTTAACACAGATGCATATATCATTAACGGTTGTTAAATGCTATCATAGTGATTATTTACATTCGTTTACGAACATTACATGAGAGATTTTTCAGAAAAACAAAGGCACTTAGAAGTTTTCTTCATATCTTTGCAGACAGAATAAGACAGTAAACCGGCTTGTCGCTAGTTTTTTCAGTAATGAGCAAACGAGAGGAAAGTCCGGGCAACACAGGGCATCCCGCTTCCTAACGGAAAGAGATTCGCGAGAGTCTGTAAATGCAGAAGAAAATAACCGCCTTCATTCATGAAGGTAAGGGTGAGAAGGCAGGGTAAG
The DNA here is from genome assembly GCA_017445925.1 of Bacteroidaceae bacterium. GTDB lineage: Bacteria > Bacteroidota > Bacteroidia > Bacteroidales > Bacteroidaceae > Physcousia. Next base: position 31,741 of record JAFSRW010000090.1, read on the forward strand.
AGCCTACCAGGTTGGTGGTGACATCAATGCTGTGCATTCCGGGAGTTGAAAGTTCATGTATACCAGCGAACAAAAGAGAAGGCGGCCCGTCTGAGCTGGAGGGTAGAACGATAGAGGCCTGTGGCAACACAGGTTCCAGATAAATGACAAGCATCTTTCTCCCCTAAAAAGGAAAAGATTACAGAACCCGGCTTACAAGTTTACTGTCTTTTCTATTTTAATGAGATGAAAATGAGGAATCTGGATTATATTTGGAATATAAACGAGCAGAAGCTATCTCCCTTCAAAAGATGGAAGTTGAGGATGGTCAAACGAGGCATAATCATTGAGGAATGCATCATGAAGAACAACCTCATGAGCTATGCATCGGCCCTCACATACAACTGTATGTTGGCAGCCATTCCCGTATTGGCCATCATCTTTGCAATTGCCAAAGGATTCGGGTTCGACATTTTTCTGGAGGAACGAATCAGAAATTCCATTGAGATAAATCCTGAGATTCTAGACACCATATTGGGCTTTGTGGACTCTTATCTGCAGCATACTAAGAGTGGTGTATTCCTGGGTGTTGGTCTGGTATTCTTGCTATACACTTTGATTTCACTAACCACCAACATAGAAACTGCATTTAACACCATTTGGTTTGTCAAATCGTCACGTAACATATATAAAAAGATTACGGATTACATCAGCGTGTTTATTCTGCTCCCCTTTGTCATCATCATCATAAGCGGTCTGAACATGGCCGTGATGACTTTCCGTAGCCTGATACCCGATTACCTGTACCTGAGCAACACCTTGGGGATTATCCTTCGTTTGTCACCTGTTGTACTTATCTGCATTGCCTTCATTTTGCTTTACAAGATGATGCCCAACACGCATGTTAAGTTCAAGAACGTAATAGTACCCGGGATTGTTGCAGGAATAGCATTTTCTGTTATCCAATACCTGTATGTTCATTATCAGATTAAACTGAGCAGCTATAACGCCATCTACGGTTCGTTTGCCGCATTACCCCTCTTTATGTTGTTGTTGCAGATTTCATGGAGTATCTGTCTGTTAGGCGGACAATTGTGCTATGCCAACCAATGTATGGAGAATTACGCTTTTGAGCGTCAGAGCTACGACCTTAGTCGACGTTACCGCGATACCATTTGCCTGCTCCTTATGAGCAAGATCTGCAAGCGGTTTGCCAATGGCAGCACCGCCTATTCTGCTCGTACTTTGGCAAGAGACACTCAATTGCCTGAAACAGTAGTCAGGATTTTGCTGGAAGAGTTGACCAACATGCAGCTCCTTGTTGAGACGCATAACGAGGCAGATAACGCTTCGCAGTATCTTCCTGCCATCGATATTCATCGTATGACACTTAAGATGGTGGTAAAAACGATAGACAGTTTCGGTTCTGAGGCTACATCTCACACATGGAAGATGAATGCGCCCGAATGGGAAAGACTCAGAGCCCTCAGATACCACGATAAGGACACGCTCCTGATTGATGTTTAACAAATGACTGATATTTATATTACATTATGATTATAAAAATTCTCTTAGGTTGGATTATTTTCCTCGTTGTCATTTACAGTATTATGTGGTTCGAAACTATATATTATAAGAAGAACCTCCCTGCTGTCTTCCGCAAGATTCTCCTCGCTTTTACTGAGGAAGAAGAAGAATGAAATCCCAAGTAAACAAATAAAACGTATGACTATTGCAGTAGATTTTGACGGGACAATCGTTGAGCATAAATATCCTGAGATTGGCAAAGAAATCCCCTTTGCCACAGACACGCTGAGAATGCTTATTAAGGAGCGCCATAAACTCATTCTGTGGAGTGTTAGGGAAGGCAAACTTCTGGACGATGCTGTGGAGTGGTGTAAAGCAAGAGGTGTAGAGTTCTATGCCATCAACAAGGATTTCCCTGAGGAAGATGTGGAAAAGAATATACATTTCAGCAGAAAACTGAAGGCTGATGTTTGGATTGACGACCGCAATGTGGGCGGATTGCCTGACTGGGGAACCATCTATGAAATAATCTCGAAACACAAAACATATGAGCAAGTACTGACCGAACAGCTTGAAGCAGAATCAGAGAAACCTAAAAAGAAATGGTGGAAGCTCAAGTAAATAAAAAGAGGATGTGCCCGGCACACCCTCTTTTCTCACCTTATTATATATAAGGGATTATTTTGCGTAGGAAACAGAACGGGTTTCACGGATAACCGTAATCTTTACCTGACCGGGATAAGTCATCTCATTCTGAATCTTTGTGGCAATATCCGTACTCAGAAGTTCTGTCTGCTTATCGTCAATCTTATCAGCACCAACAATAACACGGAGTTCACGACCAGCCTGAATAGCATAGGTCTTAACCACACCAGGATAACTCATGGCTATGTTCTCCAAATCCTTTAGGCGCTTGATATAGGCCTCTACAATCTCACGACGGGCACCAGGGCGAGCACCACTGATAGCATCACAAACCTGAACAATAGGTGCAAGGAGTGTTGTCATCTCCATCTCGTCGTGATGTGCACCTATGGCATTACAGATATCGGCCTTCTCTTTATACTTCTCAGCCAACTTAGCTCCATACAATGCGTGAGGCATTTCAGGTTCTTCATCAGGCACCTTACCTATATCGTGCAACAAGCCTGCACGCTTTGCCTTCTTGGGATTCAAGCCCAACTCGCTGGCCATAACGGCACATAGGTTGGCTGTCTCACGGGCGTGCTGCAACAGGTTCTGACCATAGCTGCTACGATACTTCATCTTACCAATGATACGAATCAGCTCGGGATGCAAACCATGAACACCAAGGTCGATAGTAGTACGCTTTCCGGTTTCAATAATCTCCTCGTCGACTTGCTTCTTAACCTTTGCTACAACCTCCTCAATACGGGCAGGATGTATACGGCCGTCGGCAACCAACTGGTGCAGGGCCAAACGACAGATCTCGCGCCGAACGGGGTCGAAGGCGCTGATAACAATTGCCTCAGGGGTATCATCCACCACAATTTCTACTCCCGTAGCTGCCTCTAAAGCGCGGATGTTACGTCCTTCACGGCCAATAATTCGGCCTTTAACTTCGTCATTCTCAATATGGAATACAGTAACGCTATTTTCAACTGCTGTTTCTGTAGCCACACGCTGAATGGTTTGGATGATGATGCGCTTCGCCTCCTTGTTGGCTGTCATCTTGGCATCATCCATTATCTCATTGATGTAAGCAGCAGCACTTGTCTTAGCTTCATCCTTAAGTGATTCTATCAGACGCTCACGAGCTTCCTCAACGCTAAGCCCGGAAATTTCTTCCAACTTAGTGCGTTCCTGTTCCACCAAACGTCCCATACGCTGTTCTAACTCTTCTTCCTTCTTCTGAAGAACAGTCTGCTGAGCCTCCAAACGCATACGCATCGTATCAGACTCCTGCTTGCGACGAGTCAATTCATCTTGTTTTTGGTTAAGACTAAGCTCTCTTTGCTTGGCCCTGTTCTCTGCTTGCTGAATCTGCTGATTACGCTGACGGACCTCGTTTTCCAACTCAGCCTTCTTGCTGATAAACTTCTCCTTAACTTCGAGCAATTTCTTTTGCTTAATAATTTCTGCCTCCTGCTCGACCTCTTCTGTCATTCTTTTGCGCTTGCTTGGTAATACAACAAAATACCATATACAAAAGAAGATCACAAAAGATACAATTCCAATGATCAGTCCATAAATAATATAAGGTGTCATGAATTCTTAATGTTTGATTTATTAATTGGGGTCATTAACTCTCTGTTTTTTTCTCGAGTGCGGACTCCAACTCAGCAAGCAGCGGCTTTAGTCGGCTGGTGATAGGCTCTGTATCCATCGACGTTTCTTGCTGTTTAACTTTGACAGCTATATCCAAAATTGTCATAACAAGATACATTTCCGTATTTTGTCCTGGATAGCTGTTTGTATAAAAGTTGAATCTCTCCTTAATCAGTTTCTCTGCTTGCCGATAAACAAATTCCTCTTCACGACGAACTGTCATAGGCAACGTCCAACTGCCAAAACGGAGAGTTATTGATAAGGTGTCACTTTGCTCTGCCATAATTCTATTCTACTTTAAGCATGGAGATACACCGGTCAACGTCACGCACCATCTTTCTGATACGGCCTCGAAGGTCTTTTACATCATCATCAGCCATATCAATGTACTTTGCCATCTTAAGATGGGTATATTGATGTTGGAGTTCTTCATTTTTATGCTTCAACAACAGAATCTCCTCATCACGTTCTTTCAAACGCGACAAGAGGTCTTGCTTCTCATTTTGAGACTTGCTGTACTGCATTAAAAGTTGGCGAGTACGGGTCTCAAGTTGAATGATTAGTTCTGTCAGTTTGGCATCCATTTTCTATCGAACTCCTATAATTCGAGGACAAAGATAACTTTTTTTTTAACGCGATGCAAAATTATTCCTCACTATTTTTCTTTGGCTCCTTTTTTGCGAGCATAACAAGGGTATAAACATATTCAGACATCCATGATTCCGTATACCCAAGAGCTGATTGATACTTTCTGATAGCTACGCAGGTTCGACGTACGCCGTCATCTTTCCAATCTACCTTGGTCATTATTTCATGAACCTGTTTTTCGACCATCTGTCGCAAGGCACTCTTAAAGAAACCTGGCAGACGGAATTTCCATTGCATCAAGTTGCCCATCAGCATCATCAAATCCTGACTAAACCCCTGAAACGTAACAAGATAGCCCTGGACATCCTGTATTTTCTTGCAACGTTTCTTTACGCTATTGTCCACTTCATCAAAGAAACCGTCACTAATATGGTAAATATCCTGCATCAGCTTACGGCATTGTTTCTTTTCGCCAACGCCCAACTTGTTGTTGACTGTCTGAACATGATAGGTTTGCTTAAAAATCCTCAAGTCGGGCAATGAGGCCAAATTATTAATTCCCAACTGGGCTGCCATAACCGACTGGTAATAAACTCTAATGAGCAACATAAAATCTTCCATGCCGCCAATACGAGTATCAGAGTTTGATTTCCGACCAAATAATTTTGAAAATATCGACATAACTATTGATTCTGTTAATAATGTTAATCTATTTTATTCTTGTTCAATATTGCTTTTGCAAGTATCTTAATGTCGAGCCACAACGACCAGTTTTGCTTGTACCAAACATCTGCATTCTTACAGAACCGGCAATTCACCATGTCTGGCACAACAGACATATTACCCCCAAAAACATTCAGGAGCTGTGGCATATTCTTTAAGGCTGGTTTCCGAAGGAATGACGATTCAGGAAGATCTTCTGTTCTGAATGTTAGCTTATCAAAAGGCTTACCTCTGCCATTCTTTTCCTTAACTATAGAAAAAACCGGCCCTGGACTTTTACGCTTTATAATTATAGCCGCAACGATGTAGATAAAAGGAAAAATGAAGAAGAGGAAGATGCCGCTGACCAACAAATCAAAAAGGCGTTTCACCAGTTTATTCCACCAATGACTAAGCGGCTCTTCAACGGGGGAAAGAAAAGACATAAAGCCTACATTCTTCACTCGCATATTTTTCTGAAGAACACTAAGTCCTGGAGTGCAGAAAAATAACAACGTCTTGTTTTCTTGACAAAACTGACACAAAATCTGCAAATCTGTTTTCTGTAAAGCACCTGAAACACAGCAGACTGCCGCAATATTTTCCAAATCCTGCAAAGTGTCTGACAAAACTTCGGGCAATATGCAATGTGTTTTGGGAGTTAGTCCCTGTACGTTCAATTCTGCTTGAATTTCAGCTGCCTCCTCGTCAGTTCCTATCAAAAGAAAAACTTTGGTGGGGTCTTGCATCCCCTTATATAATTTCTTCATAATCGAATTTTCACTCTATTTTTGCAAAGTTACAACATTTTATGCAATTGGGCTAACGTCTATGCCGAAATTATCATAAAAATCAAAAAATGTAGCAAAACACTTTACACGTACAAATAAAAATTTTAACTTTGCAAGAAAATTTTGGATATTTGGAAACAAATGAAGCGTATTGTTATATTATTGTTAACGATTCTCCCCTTAACGGCAGCTGCACAAATCAGTCGTTTGGGACAGGACATTTACTACGAAGGTACTATGACAGGTTCCTTCAGCGATGGTGATTATGCCCCATTCTGGTTTACGAACAACAGATATGGCCTAAGTTCGCACAAAAACAACTACGGCTACCTGCGTGGTGGCATTCATAGAGACGTGATGACAGACAGCTTGCGAAATTGGCGCATAGGATATGGTGCCGATCTGGCTGTAGCAGTAGGTATGGGAAGCAAACACTTTATTGTTCAGCAACTTTATGCCGATTTTCAATGGAAAGCACTTCGCCTTAGTCTAGGCCAGAAGGAACGCCCCCTTGAACTGAAGAACCAAGCTCTCAGTAGTGGTGGTATGACTTCAGGTATTAATGCCAGGCCACTCCCGCAAATACGCCTTGAGTTACCAGACTTTCTGGTTATTCCCGGTACCAAGAAATGGCTAGCAGTCAAGGCACATCTTGCATACGGGTGGTATACAGATAATGCTTGGCAGCGTGAGTTTAACGACAACAATCCATACCTTTACACCACCGGTTCGCTCTATCATTCCAAGGCTTTGTTCCTGCGCATCGGGAATGAAGAGAAATTCCCCCTTACCGTCACAGGAGGTCTGGAAATGAGCTGCCAGTTTGGTGGCACAGGACACAACATCCCTCAAAGAAAAGGATTCCCTGGTCCACAATATTATGACGAAAGTCTGCTGCATGGTTTCAAAAGCTTCTGGCATGCTTTAATTCCCGGTGGAAGCGATAGTAATGATGGTGATCCATACAGAAACAGTGAAGGTAACCAAGTAGGAAGTTGGCACCTGCGCGCAGACTATCATGGCAAAGGATGGAGTGCAGGAGCATATCTGGAGCACTTCTTTGAGGACCAAAGCCAGATGTTCTGGCAATACGGCTGGAAGGATATGCTTTGGGGCGTAGAGGTTAACCTTCCCAATAATCCTTTCCTAAGCAGTATTGTTTACGAACACATTGGTACAATGGATCAAAGCGGAGCCGTCTATCATGATAAAACGGACAACATGCCTGAGCAGATAAGCGGATGCGACCAATATTACAATAATCACATTTACGGAGCCTGGCAGCATTCAGGATTCGTTATGGGTAACCCGCTACTCTCCTCACCCATGTACAACGACCGTTTTGGATTCAGCAATCGACTCATGGTTTACCATAGTCGCGTAAATGCTCATCACGTAGGTCTTAGCGGCCAGCCAACAGAAGAATGGGGCTGGCGTCTGCTCTATACCCACGAAAAGAGTCTAGGCTCATACAACACTCCTACTCCTAACCCAGAGAAGGCCAACTATCTGATGGCAGAAGTTACTTACAAACCTCGCCAAGTGAAAGGATTAGGAATTACAGCCAGCTACGGGCATAACGATGGTGAGATTCTTGGAAAAAGCAATGGTGGAATGATTTCCGTATCATACAGCGGATTGTTTAATATAACGAAGTAACAGATGAAGACTAACAGGCTTTTTTTTCTATACTGCATAGTATCAATTCTCTTTCTGGCTATATCCAGCAGTTGCGAGAATAAACGAGATGACAGCGGCACTTTGGGTGGTATGTGGCAACTTCTGGAGTGGAGGGCGTTAGACGGCTCGCCCGTTTACAGCAAACCGGATAATTCTAATGCCAGCATATATTACAAGGTACGCAACAATTTGCTTATGCTGCAATTTCTTCCTGGCGAAGCGGAAGACTACTACCTGACGTATTATAAACAGGCAGAAGGCTGTATTATTATCCAGACAGATAAGATCTTTAAAGATTCTGAGCTTGACTCCGTAGCTCATCCCATAGAAGAGTTAAAGAAATATGGCATTCCCAACAACGGACGCTTGAAGATAGAAGAATTGACTTCCGACAAAATGGTACTTTCCGGAGCAGAGGGAACGCTACGTTTCCGTAAATATTGATGCAAGTTTTTATCAAAGTCGGTTTGTTCTCAGGAAAAACCTGCATTTTGGACAATAAAAAAAGTGTAAAAAACGTTTATAATATATAAACGATTACATGACTGCGCTCTACATTTTCATATCCTTCGTAGCTTCGGCACTAACGTCCATGCTATTAATGCCATGGATACTTAATCTGTGCAAACGCAACGGATACTTCGACAGGCCCAATGACCGCAAGATACACAAGAATAGCACACCCCGTCTAGGAGGTGTTATTTTTGTTCCCAGCACCATAGTGGGCATTGCCGTTACTTTAGCAATCATCTTCAACTTCGACGGAGAGAGTGAGCCTCTTAAATCGAGCACTTTGCTTATAGGATTCGGTATTTTTACCATATATGTAACAGGTTTGTTAGACGATCTTTTTGGGCTTTCTGCACATTTAAAGTTCTTCATCCAGTTTATAGCAGCACTTTGCTTCCCCCTTATAGGCCTTGCCCTAAATAATCTATATGGTTTCTGTGGCATCTATGAGATTCCGGATATATACAGTTACCCATTAACGGTCTTCCTAGTGATGATAGTGGTAAACAGCATCAACCTTATAGATGGTATTGACGGACTTGCCAGTAGTCTTTCACTCATTGCCTTTATAGTCTTTACATGGGCTTTTTGGGAATGGGGTATGCACATATTCTGCCTCTTTACAGCTGCCATATCCGGTAGTCTGATTGTATTCCTTTGGTATAATCTTTTTGGAGACAACGCCAAAGGTACCAAAATTTTTATGGGTGATTCCGGCAGCTTGATGCTGGGCTATGCACTAAGCTATTTAGGACTGAAATTCTGTTCGGACAATACCATAAAAGAACCAGAAGAGTTCAGCCTATTGCTGACTTATACGCTTTTACTGATTCCCACCTTCGACCTCACACGTGTTGCCTGTAGTCGTATTCTTCGAGGTGAGCATCCATTCCATTCTGACAAGACCCATATCCATCACAAGCTCATACGAACAGGTCACTACATGCACATGGCGCTTTTGACAATTCTAGTGGCCGATATCATCTTCGCCCTATTGAACGCAGGGTTGTACCTTATTGGACTTAACATTACATGGATAGTTTTAGTGGATGTCATACTATTCGTAGTTTGGCAGAAACGGATTGACCATTCTATTGCCAAAAATGATGAGCGTCTGGCATTGGAGACAAACTTGCGTAAAGAACTTGACGAGAATGCCGCAAACGCCAGAAAGATTTGCATTCTTACACCACGCTTCCCCGTGCCAGAGAATGGTGGCGATGTGCTTCGCATCAACAATGTAGCCCATCAGTTGCGAAAGCAAGGCTACAAACTTATTTTGCTTAGCCTGGAGGAGGACGGACAACCGCAAATCTTTGAGGCCCAGCGTATATACCACAAGGTTTATACAGTACACAGACATCATTTCTCTTCGCTTTTTCATGCACTTATTTGCTTCTTACAGGCAAAGCCCATGCAATGCGGCTTTTACATGTCGGGCACTTACAGAAGAAAGTTACGTGAGATAATTCAGAAAGAGAACCCTGACCTTTTCATTGCTCATCTGCTACGTATGATGCCTTACCTTGATGAACTTGGGCTTCACAGTCGATCTATTATAGAAATGACAGATGCCCTTTCCAAGACCTATGCTATGTCTTCTCAAAGCAAGGGCAACTGGCTCCTAAGGAATGTCTACCGTATGGAGCAAAGGCTAATTCTTAGAGCCGAGCAGTATAGTCTGCTGCACTTCCCCAAAAATGTGTTAGTCTCTCAGGCCGACATTGACTATCTGAAGACAAAATCCCTCCACCCCGAGAGCCTGGAATTGCATTCTAACGGCATTATTTGCAGCAAGAACATCAAACGCAAGTACGATCCCAACAAGATTGTTTTTGTGGGCAATATGCGAACCTTGCAGAATCAAGATGCTGTACTTTGTTTTGTCCAAGATATTTTTCCACGCATTCTCAAAAAGAAGCCCAATTCCAAGTTCTATATTGTTGGAGCACAGCCTCCACAAAGCATCCAGCAGTTGGCTTCAGAGAATATCTTTGTTACAGGTTTTGTTGATGATATTGAGGACACCATTTGTGATGCCTGTCTGACTATAGCCCCAGTCCGCGTGGCTGCAGGAATCCAAAACAAAGTGCTGGTAGCTATGAGTTGTGGAATTCCCGTTGTAATGACCAGCCTTATTTCCAACGCCATCCCAGAACTCAAGCATGAGGAGAACTGCCTTATTCAGGACGAGGCTGCCACACTAGCCGATGCCTGCCTGCGCATCATGAACCATCCCGACCTGCGTCAGCAACTGGCTATTAACGGATATGAGATGGTAAAACGTCATTATTCGTGGAAAGATAAGATTCACGGATACGTAAGGTAAAAGATGCCCTTATGGCAAATATGTTTTTCAATAGATTAATTACACATCGGCAATATTTCATGGGAATTGCCATGATACTGATAATCCTTTCCCATCTGCTTGCCACATGTAAGGAAACACGTTTGTTATGGGCATTTTATCCTGGATTTATAGGTGTGGATATCTTTTTATTCTTAAGTGGTTATGGCTTATGTAACTCATGGAAGAAAAACTCGCCAAAAGAGTTTTATGCAAGAAGGTTGCATCGGATATTACCAATGTTTCTGCTATTCCAAATCTATGTATGTTTCTACCAATATATCACAGAGAACGGTTTATCCTTATATGATGCCTTTTGCAACCTGACAACATTATCCTTTTGGAGTGTTGGTGGTCTATGTCTTGAGTGGTACCTATGTTTTCTTTTATATCTTTATCTGCTATTTCCCATTCTCTATGGCATGACCCGCAAGATTGGCATGGTATTTCCCGCAATCCTTCTTGTTTGTGTTTTGGCAATGCAATATCTTGCCGATTGGAGATGGAATATTGATGCGGCATTTTCGAGGATACCGGTTTTTGTATTGGGAATATTATGTTTCATAAGTAATCGGAAGACATACCATTATGTTATCATGAGTATATTCTTCTTCATAGCCGCATTATTTGTTTCATATATGTTTATAATACAGAAAGCAGAGAAATACGAGATTGTATATATGTGCGCACCCCTATTTATAATGTGTCTATCATATATAAGCAAAAGGATAACAGAGAAACAAAATTATGTCTACCAAGTATTCTCATATTTTGGCAAAATCACACTTGAGATGTATGTTGCCAACATGATTACATTATCCTTGCTTAGCTCAAGCACCCTATCGGTATATTCCCGTTTAATCATGTATGTTACATCTCAAGTAATTCTAACAATAATTCTTGTTTATATCAATAAAATAATGAAAAAGAGAATTGCTGTTTAATTCCATTGCATTCGCCTTTGCTTCATCCAGATTATCTTCATGATTTATTCCTTATCTCCACGTAATGTGAATTTACGTGTATAATGCAATGAGTTAATTCAAAACATGTAACGAGTTAACTCATGACATGTATCGAGTTAACTCCCTGTTTTTGACCCCATTTTTGGTGACTTGATTTTTGGAAAGAATTTTCGCTTCCATCACGTTATTCAATAACGATTTTCAGTTGCCAATTATTAATTATTCATTATCAATTGTCAATTGTCAATTATCAATTGTCAATTGTCATTAAGGCCCTAAAAAAGCTGGCTCGAGCCATTTTGGGCATTGGCTCTAGCCAAAAAGGGCAATGGCTCGAGCCATTTTGGGCATACCCTAAAAGGCACTAAAAACATCACTTGAGTTTAAAGTCTGAATTTTCTATAGTAATAAACATCTTCCTTCTTACATCTTACATCATCTTATTCAGGAGGAGGAATAATCAACTTGGAAAAATTTTTATTTAAGCTACTTTTTGCTCGAAAATAAGTTAGATAATTATCACAGATAAGCTACAATTATTGGCAAAACAAAAATGAGCTTTTGGAACCAATTCAATTTACAACCAGCCTGTTCTCTTTATCTTGCTGAAAGACTTATGATTTGTGGAACAGTACCCTCTTCAGCCATAGGTCCATCAATGGATCAGAAATACTGTAAAATCCATCGCGACGTGTTACAAGGTCTGACCTTAAGAGTGCTTTCATGGCAGACTGTGTCGCACTGGGGGACTTCAACCGGTGCCGTTTTGTAAAAGCACTTTTTCCTATTATATGCAAATAAAATTATTTTTTTTTAATAATCTGCATAAAACAGACCATTCACCTTTGCTTCATTCAGATAATCTTCATGAATCATTTCCCTTATCTCCACGACTCATTCAGATAGGACTTTAGGGGGGTAAGGGATTATCTCAATGAGTTGTTCCCCCTATTGGAACAACTTGTGCAGATAAGGGGAATGAAGCAAAGGTCACTTAGGTCACCAACACGCATTTTTCGGATATGAAATTTTTCATTGCCAAAAAGCCCCCAAAAAGCTGGCTCGAGCCATTTTGGGCATACCCTAAAAGGCACTAAAAACATCACATGAATTTGGAGGCAGAATTATACACTCATTGTCCCAACCAAATAAGGATTGCATGCCTTTTCATGCATCATTGTAGTTTTTCTCCCATGTCCTGGATATATTACCGTTTCATCAGGAAGCCGGCGAACAAGGAAATCAAGGCTCTCGGCCATCTCTTCCCTGTCGCCACCTGGGAAATCTGTTCGTCCAATGTTCATGGGGAGAAGAGTATCACCAGTAAAAGCAACTTTCTCTTCCCAACAATAGAACACGACAGAACCAGGAGAATGTCCTGGAGTAGAGAACACCTTTAGCTGATGATTTCCGAAGCAAATAATCTCATTATTTTGAAGAAATTTCTCTGGCAGAGGAATCGGATAAGGGTAATTCTCTCCGTAAATCTCCTTGATACGAAGAGGCAACATGTTGACCATAAGCCTTTTGTCTGCCTCATGCACCTCAGGATAAAGGCCAAAGTGTTCTAATACCAAATCATTGCCATACAGATGGTCATGATGGGCATGTGTCAATAGAAGACGTACAGGGCGCAACTTCTCCTTCGCAATATACTCCAGAAGGTGCCGCCTTTCACTTGGATAATATACACCACAGTCAATGATAACAGCCTCGCCAGTTTCGTCGGAAACTACGTGAGTGCATTCTTGGCAAGGGTTTACAACCCACTTCTGAATCTTCAATATTTTTAAAGTGCGTTCAATTTCTCTTTCAATATGTCAATACCTGCTACAGCCGTTGTCTTGATATGTTTAAAGCCATAGATAGCTTGCCCGTAGGACTCACTTGGGTCGATGATAAAACACGGAATTCCCCATGTTACTGAGTCCGTGAGATTTGCAGCAGGATAAACATGGAGCGAGGTTCCTATGACAACAAAGATATCGGCTTCTTCGGCAATTCTTTTAGCCTTCGTCATGTTTGGCACGTTCTCACCAAAGAAAACGATGTAAGGTCTCAGTTGGGAACCATCAGCAGCTTTCTCGCCTATTAAGATTGGTTCATCCAGCGGCTTTTCTACAATGCACTTCGGGTCATTGGGATTATTCGAACCTGTTACTTTCCTCAATTCCCCATGCAGATGAAGCACATTTGTAGAGCCTGCTCGCTCATGAAGGTCATCCACATTTTGCGTGATGATACTTACATTATACTCTTTTTCCAATTCGGCCAAAACATAATGCGCATGATTGGGCTCTACAGTCAGTAGGTTCTTTCTTCGGGCATTGTAGAACTCCAGTACTTTAGCCCTGTCCCTGCGATAACCCTGAATACTTGCTAATTCTTGAGCATTGAAGTTCTGCCACAAACCATCCTTGTCACGAAAAGTGCTCAACCCGCTCTCCTTGCTAATGCCTGCCCCCGTCAGTACCACCAGATTTTTCTTGTCACCTTCCTTCTTATACCAACTGGCTAACAGATAGGGATTCTTTTTCTTCTCGTATCCAATTGTTGACTCCAAATCATGCCCAGGCCATATTTTACAATCGTCAGGAAGCAAAGTCGTTATGTATTTCAAGCTATTCGTCAAATCCACATCATACCCAAATAGAGAATGAGTACTTCCAATGCTTTTTTTGAAAAGAGTGTCACCAGTAAATGCAACATGTTCTTTCTCGCAGTAGAAAACAGCACTGCCAGGTGAATGACCTGGAGTATGAAGAGTTATCAGATAATGTGAGCCAAATGCTATAACCTCATTATCCTCCAAATAATGCTTTGGCTTTACAATATCATATTCGAATCCTCCTATACCAAAGACTTCCTCTATTCTCATTTCTATGCGATCCATCCAGAGCTTATCCCTATGATGAACTTCCGGATACAAGCCAAACTCATCACGTACCTGATCACATGATAGCAGATGGTCGTAATGTCCATGTGTCAGCAGGCATCTAACAGGCTTCAATTCTTCGTTTCGGATATAATCAAGGAACTGTCCTCTTTCGTAACTGTCCCAAGCACAAGGATCTATGATAACACACTCTTTTGTCTCATCGCTTACTACATAGCAATTAGCTTTCGTAGTATTAAAACAGAATCTCTCAACTTTTATCATTGGGCTATATAGAAATATTCACACACGATTTAGGGCAACAGCATCGTCATGTTCGGTCCTTTCTCTTATGCTGTTCAACGAATCCACAGAAATCGTCTGAGCGTACGTATTAGAGACTGCCATATAGATAAATGAAAAGATTATGATGATACTCTTCATTTTCAACAATTATTTTGGAAACATATTACTTTTCTCCTATAATAATTTACGTAGTCGTTCAAGATTTGCTTTTTCAATTACTCACCCGTCGTTTTTGGATAAATAATGGTCGGGCTCCACGTATGTAACCCGACCCCTTGTTATTGTTTTATTATTTTTTCACTTGCAATTCCCGTTTCAGTCTTGACAACAAATATATACATTCCCTTTTGCAGGCCTCTTAAGTCAATTGTTGCTGAATTGCTACCATTTATCGGCTGTGTTGAAATACCCCTTCCTGTTAAAGAATATAGACTAACAGAAACAAGTCCCGTACCCTCAATTTTCAAATAATCTCGTGCAGGATTGGGATATATTCTAACCTTTGTATTGATATTCTTCGGAACAGAAACATTAACAGTTGCATCTTCTGATTGAACAATTATTATTTTCTTTGCTCCAATTTCTGTTTCTGGAGCGAAGATTTCCAAGGAATCAACTCTGTCTTTTCCACTCACATTAGTATCAAATTTAAACGAGAATGTACCATCATCTATTCCCTCAGCTTCACCATTTAGATGAACCCAAGTACTCAGAGAATCTGACACATACCAATCCATTTCTACATCATCAGCCCCATCTTTTTTGACATCTACGCTATATATTCCACCATCATATTCTACCCAAATGGTATCAGGAACATTCAGAATGGGGAAACGACGTTCGTAGTTAGCAACGTAGAACTGGTCTTTCGAACGATTGACAGTCAAGTCTATCTTATCAGATACAACCTGACCTGACCTGTCTGTCCAGTTCTTGAAATAGTATGTGCCGTATTTCTCTATGGCAGTGAAAGTTACAGGTTGGTTGCTCATCCTATAGGAACGATAAAGATTGCCGTTGCCGTTAGTTCGTCCGTTGATGTCTTCTGCCGAGCAAACGATGTATGGCAGCATATCGTCGCTGGCCGTAATGTCGATGTTGCGGAGACTGTTAGGACGGCGGGTGAAGTCGTACTGTAGCCGGAGCACCAGTGAATCGATGACGATGTCGGCTCCCCCCGAAGTATGTACCTTCTTCGACAGCGTTACATCGCCCCATGCCGACGGACGGGAGAAGAGCATGATGTTGCCACTATTCTTAAGGATAGAAGCCAATAGCGATGAACTTGCAGCAGACGGCTGGATGGTGGTGTTCTCGCCACTCACTGCATCGTACCTGATGCCCCAGGTGTGTGGACTGGTGGTAGAGCGCGACATGTGGTCGAACCAGTAAATCTTTCCGTCCTTCCTGAACTGCGATATGCCGCTATGTGTCATGTTCAAGTCCATGTAGCCCGAATAGCCAACCCATCCATCAACATGCGTCTCTATGTGTTGGATACCAAGGTCAACAATTCTCACATTCTCCTCGTCGGGCGCAAAGACACCCATCTCATGGAAGTTCAAGGCAAAGCCCTCGTCGTGGTTGATGATGTCAAGTTGCTCTTTGGGAATGACTATTGAAATCGGAGCGGACTGCTCGGGGTAGTTGACAGAGTAATCGTCCACTATCTTCTCTGCCATGTCAGAGACAACTTCCCTGAAGATGGAGCCGAGAGAGCTGTAGGCGTTTGCATCATTAACATCACCCAAGGCCATGCCCAACGACTCGAACCTTTCAAACATACCCACCAGTTTGAACTCCCCTTCGTATGGCTTCAGCAATCTGTACTCGTAGGCCTTCCTCAGGTAGTAGTGGTATTTCAGCAGGCGACTCTTGGCCTGTTGCTCCATCTTTGCCAGATACTGCATAGCATTGAGGTCGCGCTTGCTATTGCCCTCGAAGACATTTCTCTTAAGCCCGTCGAGCGCAACCAGTCCGTCACTTAACGAGGCCGTGGTAGCAGAAATATCGACTAAAGTCTGTTGTAAAAATTCTGACAAGGCATTTTTTTTCACATCAAGGCCTTTCAAATCGGCCTGTAACTCATTCCATTCAGGATCTGCACTGCAAAGCGCTTTAAACACTTGCTCTACTTCGCTTTGAGGCGTAGAGCCATGAGACAGTTCTTCTGCCAAGCTTGTCACATTAGATATCAAAGGCCCTGCTGCTTTACTGAAGTTGTTGAATTGTGTACTTAACATATTCGGGTCATTCCCCATTTCTTTCCAGGGAATGTTGGAGATAATTGAATCCAGCTTGGATAAATCAACGCTTCCCGGTTTACCTATTATGTCAGATGCTTTGTTATAGAAATTGTTTACAGGGGAAGTGTCAGCCCCTGTGTATTGTTGTATTGTTTTTGATGCAAATGCTATATTCGAGGCGACATTCATGGCTGTCCCAATAGCCGCACCCCACGGGCCGCATACAGAAACTGCACTCGCAATGCTTTTGCATATACTCGAAGTTTTTTTTATTCTATTCTTCTTCTTTACACTGTGCCTGGCTTTTGCCATCAGTCTGCTTTCGATTGCACTAATCTTTTGGTTGACGATTTCTATATCAGCTTCAACCTCCTTTATCTGGTCTTCGAGCTTGGGTATTGTCAGAACTAATGAGTTTATGGAGTTCTGACTGGCCTGTAT
The DNA here is from genome assembly GCA_017445925.1 of Bacteroidaceae bacterium. Classification (GTDB taxonomy): domain Bacteria; phylum Bacteroidota; class Bacteroidia; order Bacteroidales; family Bacteroidaceae; genus Physcousia. The sequence continues at coordinate 48,987 of JAFSRW010000090.1, forward strand.
CTCCTCTTCCTTATTGCTTACAGCAAGTTGTTGGGCGGCAACGAGGTTTTCCAGGGTGCGGTCAACACGGCTTAGCCAATAATTCAGATAGAGCGTGGGAATGGCACGGTCTATTTCATTATTGAAGTTCTCAAGCAATACTTCGAATGACAGCAGAGGCACCCATCCCGCAGGATTGCCGAAATAGTCAAGTCCCTGCTCCAGCTTGTACAGCATATCCCCTATTTCGATGAGGTTGTTCTGCAGTTTCGCCTGTTCGTCATTACTGCAGTTTTCCCATTCCGAGGAACTCCTATACTCTTCGATTAAGGAGCTGTATTCCCTGCATGTCTGCAGTGCGTATTCCTGATAGTTGTTGATGAATGCGTCGCTCAACTGGCGGAGGATTGCGGCGACATAGTTCGAATGCAAATAGGCGTAAGGCTTTTCTATCAATTCAAAGTGTCCGGGTGTTCCCATGCTTCCTGTGGCTATAACTGCGCCAGCGCTGTTGGCACCATCTGCATCAACATCAAGCCTGACACCGGCACTGCCTCTTGCAAAGTCACAGTAGCTGCTAACATCTATCGTTGAAGCCACAGTGCCGCCATTGCCCCCATTGCCGGGCGTGCCGTTTCTGTTCGTGCTTTGCCCGCTTGCGCCATTAAGAATTAGCCTTTTCGCCGTGTTCCCCTTGAATTCCTTAACGTAAAGGGCAATATTGCCTGCATTCGCCCCGTGCTTTCCCGTGTCCTTACTCAGTGTTGCATGAGGTACAGGAGATGTGTTGATAGAGGCAAATACCGTGTCATGGTCCTCAAAGACAAGCTCGCGGGCATAGATGGTGATGTTTGTCTGTGGGAAAGATAGTGATGAACGAACGACAACCCTTTCCGCATAGAGATTCAGTTCATATATATCTTCGCGACCATTCAAACCCCAGACTTTGTTCCTCACATTATCATCGAATATTATGTCTTTTCCCGAGATACTTATTCCATATGCACTCCGAGTTTCGTAATTCAATGTCGTGAGCATTGAATCTTTAGCGACAATGGTGTAATCCCCAGCATCAGGCATAACGCCTTGCGTTTGGAAAGCGTAAACCTCTGGTGCCGTCTGTGGCATCAAACGGAATTCCACATCTTCCGAAACACTCTCCATGCCGTTTGTAGCATAGAATGTGACAATGAACGTTTTGTAGTCTTCAGCCGTAGGATAGTACTTGAAGCGTCCCGTCATCTCGTTGAACTCTATGGTTCCCGAAGGAGGGTCGCTCACCTCGCAGCTATAGGCGACGTTCAGGGAATGCAGGGAATCAGCCTTCACGTAAAAGCCGTGCCCTTCCTCCGTATAGTTGACCGTCTGGTCGTAAATGTGCCCTATTTCGTACCGAGGAAGAGAATCCTGTAAGATGTCGTACATGTAAAGGCCATTGCTGGAGAACTCAACACCATCAATAGTGCTTTCCCCTATGGCAACAGGGTAGGCTGGACGCAGGCTTATGAACCTGGTTGGTGATTGTGAAAAGGCTGACAATCCTATCACAATCAATAAAATAGATAATAGGATCCGTTTCATAACCGTTAATACTTAATAATGTATGTTACATAAACATTCTTGGGGCGATTGTCACTGCCAACAGGAACAACAGCAGCGGCATTAAAATTCAAATTAGAAACCCAAGCATCTGCCCTGTCTTCCCCAATAATCTCGTACCACCATCCACGATTTAATGTGAAAGCTCCTGTTGCTCCATCTGCGTTTCTTCTTGTTAATACAGCCGTTAAATCTCCCACAATATTTCTTATTGCATCCCCCTGATAGCTGCCGACATTATTTCCTGTGTTTCCGCCATTATTTGTAAGTACAACTCTGTTTCCTGCATCTGGGTCATTGCCCGATTCACCAGAGACACCCCTAAGGAACATCCCTCGCAAGTCGGGAAGGTTAAAAGTCGTACTGCCGTCACCTGTTCCCCAGTTTACACCTATGGCATCATAAAGGTTGGCAAAGTCAGAACGGCTGATAGCTGAACCGTCACACAACATCCATCCTGCTGGAATTTTTTCTGTTGGACCTGCAAAAGGTATGATGATGCCTGCAGGGAATGTAAGTGTGGCATTATGGGCAACCTCTGCATATGGGGAACTTGGAAGCTGTGCATAGCTTACTTCTCGGTAGTTACTGCCTTCTAAGATTTCTATTTTCATCCAATAATAGACAGTCGCAAAGTTGATGTCCGCATAACTATTGGCTACGCTTGCGACATCACGGGTACCATGACCAACGGTAATGCCGAAACTACCCGAAATGTCCGTATGGACTTTGTGAGTCTCAATCCATGTTGGATTTGCCGCCAATTGGCCAGGGTAGAGAGATATACGCAAACTTACGTCAGAGTTTGCCAACAACACACCATCGGCATTTCTTACTACAGCCTGATAATTAAAACCTAATCCGCTGTTTTGAGCCGAAATAGTTAAAGAAAAGATGAACACTAGTAAAAAGAAAATTTTCTTCATGATGTTATTTCTTGATGCCTCTCAACTCCCAACGTCAGCGGTTAATAATCATGGTAAGTTTATGGAAACAAAAAAGGCATGGGAGTTACTACTTCTGCCCATCCCTGACTTCAGGCTCTCGCATTGCCTCTATGTAAGGATAAGCAACGCAGACAGCCCACGCCCAGTGATTATATTATAAGTATAATACACCTACGCAGACGTTTCCAGTTGCTATTATCTTCTGTACATAGATTCAAACTTGCGAGATTTGAAGTCACAGAATGATAACGTCCGTAAACGCCTTTCCCTCAGGCTTGCCCTACAAACGGCATCGTCAGCCTCAGGATTCCAATAAGATTTTGACCCGCCCAGCCCTTTCAGGCTGGCTTAGTCACTGCAAAAATACAAATTATTTCAATACTACCAACAAAATCCAAAACTTTTTTCTTTTGGAAGCACCTAAGAGCTATCTCTGGTAAGCAAAAGAGTAAAAAAAGACCTTAGGCTTTAGACTTTAGACGCTAGCAAACAAGAGACCTTTTTCAGGATGTGGTGAATCGCGTGCAAATTAGCGTATGAAAAACGGTGAGTTAACTCGATTAATCAATTTCATTAACTCGATGGATGATTTGAGTTAACGCGCGATTTTTGGGGGCTTGAATCATTGGCCGTTGGCTATTGGCCGTTGGCTTAACTTAAACGGTTATGGGTTATCGGTTATCGAATAATAAAGTGTAGAGTTTAAAGTGTAGTGTTTAGAGACAGTTGGCAGGTTTAGAGTAGTAAGTATGAAGTATATTTGAACTCTGCCATAGGCGGCACTATCAACTTTCTAAACTGACGATAAACTTTCAACTCTAAACTCTCAACTTTAGCCATCGGTTATTGGTTATTGGTAATTGATAATTGAGGCGGCTTTGCCGCAATTGAGAACGCCGGAGGGTTCGCGAGAGGAATACGAGAAGGTTTTGCTCGACGGCCCGAAGGGGAAAGTCAACGAAGTGGCAATTGAGAATTCAGCTATTGGCCTTTGGCTTATCGTTATAGTTTAAACATGGATTATATAAGATTAAAAGCATTAACGCGAAGAAAGAAGGCCTTCAATTACTGAATCATCACATAGATTATTCCAAAAAGCAAGAACAAACAACGTTTCATCATCGTAACAATAGATGATAGAACTTTTTTTCATGTGGGAAATTCTTACTTCGTTTCCCTTATAAGTAAGGTCCTTATAACGTATTCCGGAATTTGGAAAAGTCTGTAGCTGTTTTATACGTGCGGAAACTTCAGAATATACTTTTTGGACGATTTGTTCACCAAAAGAACTTTGTATGTAATCAAGCGTGCTTAATAACTCTTGGTTTGCTTCTTTAAGCCATTTATGCTTCAATACCATATCGTGTACGTATTTCTGAGAGACAATCATCCCCATCAATCAACTCTGCTGTTTCGCTTTCAAGCTTCTGTAAACGATTCTTGACAATGGAGTACATCTCGTCTTCTGCGTATGTGCAAGGAGGAGTTAACGGGCTATTACCGTAACTCTGTAGCATAGCCTTTACTCTTTCTGTCACCCAAAGCTGTAATGCATCTTCGCTACTGAAAGCAGGACGCACGCGTTCTAGCAACGCATCATCAATGGTTATATTAAACGTACACATTATGGGGTCTTTAATTACAAATCTTATGCAAAAGTACATATTATTCTAATACGCACAAAGAAAACGGGAGTTTTTCTTGCGAAATGACATAGACTTTAGTTTCTATGAAGTAGTAATTCTATCTACCTGTACAAAATGGGCAAAACTGCAAACTGGTAACACCTCACCTGAAATAGTGATGAGCCCGATAATCATGCGGGATGAAAGAGTGTTACCTGTTTGTCGAACAGGTAACTAACAGGTAACACAACACCTAACTTCATGAAATTATGATGTTGAGACACTAGTGTCCACTAAAAATGGACGAGTTAAAAATTAAATAAATTAGGTTCACCAGAACCGCTTCGGTCTTTGTCATTTTTGAATATAGTTATGTCGAAGAGATCTCTTAGATGCGTTGTGTCAGTGAGTGACATGCTGA
>JAFSRW010000091.1 GCA_017445925.1 Bacteroidaceae bacterium
AGCATGATGGCGGCTAGCCCCGTCGGTGTATCGTAGCGAACAGAAATTCAGCCAAAACCAACAAATTTTGTTAATTTTGGCTGAGTTTCTAGTGCGGTAAATATGTTTTTTACTATCTTTGCGGCAAATTATTACAGTATGAAGCATCCCTCCACGATTATTGGTCGAGAAGAAGAACTCGCCACGATACAAAGGCTCTATGATTCTGAGCGCTCCGAATTCCTTGCCATATACGGACGTCGCCGTGTGGGAAAATCCTTCCTGATAGAAGAGGCCTTTGAGAACAAGCTGTCTTTCATGGCTGTTGGCCTTTATCAGAAAGTAGATGAAGGAAATAAAGATAAGATAGAGTCTTACCGTCAGAAACAGTTGGCTCACTTTTACGAGAGTCTGATAGAATACGGACTACCCGCAGAAGGCAACGCCTCTCCAACAAGTTGGATGGAAGCTCTACGATTGCTCAAGAAACTGCTTAGCAGCATAAAGGCCCGGAGGAAAGTAGTTTTTATTGACGAACTGCCCTGGCTTGCAGGACCTCAGTCATCGGAACTCATCGAAGAACTGGGTCACTTTTGGAATTCATGGGCACGAAAGCGCAAAGACATTCTCCTCATTGTCTGCGGCTCAGCAACCAGTTGGATGATAGACAACGTACTACGTGACTATGGTGGATTATACGGAAGAGTGACCGAGACCATTGGCCTCAAGCCCTTTACGCTTGTCGAATCAGAGCGATATTGGGAAAAGCGCGGTTTTCACCTGTCCCGATACGAGGTGGCTCTAACATACATGGTTATTGGTGGAATACCCTTTTATATGGACAACTTCCGCCCAGACAGGACTATGGCCGATAACATCAATGCCATTTACTTTGATAAGGACAAAGCTCGCCAGGAGTTCAAGGATGTATATACCGGTCTGTATTCTTCATCGGATTTATACATTAAAGTTGTCAGGAAACTAGGAACGATGTTCTATGGAATGACACGCTCAGAACTTCTGAAAGCCGTTGACAAGAAAGGAGGAGGCTCCTTCTCAGAGGTTCTGGAGAACTTGATAGATTCTGGTGTTATCCGCAGCTACTCCCGCTATGGAGGTCCTCGAAAGGAGACTGTCTATCAACTCACGGACTTCTTCACCTTATTCTACCTGCGTTTTGTGGAAGATACAAACTTTACGTCCTGGCGTACCGTTCAGAGGAGCAAACCTTTTTACACTTGGGCGGGGAACACCTTTGAACTACTGGTCATTGAACACATGCCGCAACTGGTCGATGCGCTTAGGATCAAGGAGTACGCAACGCCTTACTGCTGGTATGGTGAAACGCCAGAGAACGAAGGTGTGCAGGTCGATCTGCTTATCCCTGCAACGGCAGAAAGAGCCGACTACATTTGCGAGATGAAGTTCTCTGAGGGGAAATATATACTCAAAGATTCTGATGCCGAGGATATTACCAACAGAATATCTGCACTCCGGAATTCCAAGGTTCATAAGCCTACTCACTCTATTTATGTGGCATATGTTACAACATTCGGGGTTAGCGAGTCCAAGCATCGCTCGCATATCAATGATATTGTAACCCTGGACGAACTATTTAGATAAGACAACGCTGTACGCAGTTTAAACCTACATA
>JAFSRW010000092.1 GCA_017445925.1 Bacteroidaceae bacterium
CTCTTCACTCTTCACTCTTCACTTTTCACTCTTCACTCTTCACTTTTCACTCTTCATTCTTCACTCTTCACTTTTCACTCTTCACTCTTCACTCCTCACTCTTCACTCTTAACTCTTCACTTAATACGACTGTATCTCTCTCAGCACGCAATAGTCCCACCAGTAGGTATCACCAAACTCTGGTTGGAGCGAGGCGCCTATCTGGTCCACATTCATTCCGCTTTGCGCATACCCCTTCATACTGCTGATAAAGGAATTGTATCGCTCCACCAACTGTGGATCTATGTGGTAAGTGGAGATAATCTCGTCGGGGCCGGTCTTCAACTCGTAATGGTAAAGCAGCATAGCTTCTTGGATATAACGCGGGAAGGGCTTGTCCGGGAAAAGGTTATGATACTGCCAGACTTGTGCCCAGAAGCATTGGGTATCTTTGCTCTGGAGGCAATATGCCAAGGCTAAGTCCAGAATCTCAGGATTGTCTGTTGCCGTATGAGCCAACTTATGAATCAACGTAGGCTCCACATAATAGTCGTCGCTTCCCACCATCGAGGAGCCACCGTTGTAAAGCCTCTTCACTAAGGCAAACCTTGGGCTTGATGCAATAAGGGTAGTATCCTCCAGATAAGGCCGTATCTCCTTAGCCCATTCCTTTTGGAAGGTAGAACGATCCAGCAAGCGCAGGTACTTTCTTACATTATCATATTCACCGTTAATCAGGGCACAGCGGGTCAGCACTCGCAGCGCGTAGTACGAGAAGCCGTAATGCATGCTGCGCTCTATGGTCCTGCGGATGCCAAAGCAGGTTTCGCCAAAGTTGTAATAGATGAAGTCGCCCGTAGTATCGCAAAGGCGAACCACGATGGAGTCGCTCATCACTGTTGGGTTTGCCGGTCGGTTATTATACTGATAGCGGTTCAGAATCTCACCCTTGTTCAGCAGAGCGATGTCGCGATACAGCACCATCATCCTGGAAGGATTGCCCTTGGCTGTACGTGCTTCGGATAACACATCGTCCCATCGTTGTTCGTCAACGGCTCGAAGCATTCTCAGCTCGGCATGATAGTTGGAATTGGTAAAATTCCTGTTGCTGACAATGTGATAGGCACCGATGGCAACTACCAGCATCAGCACCTGACTTATCACCAAGCCGCGAACGCCAAACTTTTCATCCTTTCGTTTCCCTATCAATGGGATAAGCAAAGCAGAAAGAATCATCCACCAGAGCGGAGCCTCCAAAGCATGGTCGCGAACGGGGCCTATCTCGAAACGCTTTAATCCGAAGAGCCAGCATTCGTCGGGACGCATCAAGGTGGTGCCGTTGGTTTCCAGCAGGGGCACAAACCCCAGCAAGGCAAGCAGCAGGATGAAGGCCTTCCAGTCCTTGCGCCAATTATCCTTGAACATACGAAAGCCGATTAGCACCGTTGCCAGCAGGGCGTAAACGCCTAACGGATAATATAAGAGCACAGCCACCAGAATCATCTGAATATAGCCGCCGAACTTCACCTTCCGGAAATAATCAACCGACAGCAGCAGGGCAAAGAAGAAGCCCAAACTGTGGTAGAAACTGTAGTCGATGTCCTTCATAAAGTACACCCAGTAACCCAAATGTATCTGAGTGCAAAGTAGGGCCAACAGAGGTACGAACAGCCAGAAAGTCAGTTCCAGCCTAACGTGAAACGACCGCCAAGCTACGCAGAAGCTCAGCATCCACAGCAGGATAAGCAGTGCTGCTCCGTAGGCAGGATAATAGAAGTACTGCGTCAGGTACGAGCCTGCCCACGAGAGGAAACCGCCCGGCATTCGCGTACAATGGTCGAAGTACACCATCGAGTCGTTCCAGTACCCTCGGTCTTGCATAAAATACAGGGTGTCGGCATTCTTCCCAATCAGGAAAAACCACGCAAACACCACAAACACTACGCTATATAGTATAGGTAACAGCCAAAGGGGGAAGCGGATGTTCCTCCCCTTCTTTTCCACGCTCTCCACCTTGGGAGCCTGAACCGGCACACGCTTTTGTTTTACTTTCTTGCTCATATCGGCTACAAAAATACGATTAAGTGAGCGGAATACAAAATAAATGGTTTATTTTTTTCCCGAAGGAGCATTTTCGCCAGGCAGGCGGAATCATTTTTTCCTCAAAGGAGCATTTTCGCCAACTGGCGGAACCATTTTCTTTGCATTTTTCCCGCTTATTTGTATCTTTGCAAAAACAAAATCAGAAAAATATGATGAAGAAGAGTCTATTTATTGCCTTTTTAATGGCAGTTTGGATACCCGCTAGCGCTCAGCAGTATAGAGTACCCGTATCGGAAAAGCACGAGAAGATGCAAACGGGACAGTTTGAACCAACGTGGGAATCGCTCCAGACTCACCAGACACCGGAATGGTTCCGCGATGCCAAGTTCGGCATCTGGGCACATTGGGGGCCCCAATGCGTGGAAGGCTCGGGCGACTGGATGGCCCGCTCGCTGTATATGGAGGGCAGCCAGGAGTACAAATGGCACGTTGAGCATTACGGGCATCCGTCGGAAGTGGGCTTTAAGGATATCCTGCCGCTCTTTAAGGCCGAAAACTGGGAACCCGAGAAGCTGGTGGAACGCTACAAGAGGTGTGGGGCTCAGTATTTCTTTGTGCTGGGCAACCATCACGACAACTACGACCTTTGGGACTCTAAGTACCAACCGTGGAACTCAATGAACATCGGCCCTCACAAAGATATTCTGGCCGAGTGGGCAAAGGCTGCCAAGAAGGTGGGCCTGCCACTGGGAATCTCGTTCCATGCCGACCATGCATGGACTTGGTACGAGCCCGCTCAGCGCTACGACCTGAAAGGCCCCAAGGCTGGCTTGTATTACGACGGTAATCTGACAAAGGAAGACGGCAAGGGAAAATGGTGGGAAGGACTCGACCCTCAGATGCTCTATCAGCAGAATCATCCCATGAGCCAGGGTTCGTGGGATAACGGTCGCATCCATGCGCAGTGGGGCTGGGAGAACGGAGCATGCCCTCCATCACAGGAGTTTGTGACCAACTTCTACGACCGTACGCTGGATGCTATCAATCGTTATGAGCCCGACCTCATCTACTTCGATGTAACAGTGCTGCCGTTCTATCCCCTGAGCGACTGCGGTCTGCGCATCGCCACACATCTTTATAACAAGAATCCTCGTGGCGTGGTATTCGGAAAGATTCTCAGCGACGACCAGCGTAAGGCTCTGACGTGGGATGTAGAGCGTGGCGCTCCCAACGAGATTATCCCCATCCCCTGGCAAACCTGCAACTGCATAGGCGGCTGGCACTATACCACCAGCATCTACGAGCACAACCACTATAAATCGGCTGCAACGGTAGTCAAGCAGTTGGTGGACATCGTATCTAAGAACGGCAACTTGCTGCTGAGCATTCCCCTGCGTGCCGACGGCACTTACGACGAAAAGGAATCCAAGATACTTGACGATTTGGAGGCTTGGATGACGCAGAATGGCGAGAGCATCTTCGGCACCCGTCCCTGGGAGAAATTCGGTGAAGGCCCTGTGGCCGAGAAGGATATCAAGATTAATGCCCAAGGCTTTAACGACGGTCAGTTTGCCGGAATGGACTACCGCGATGTCCGTTTCAACCAGACCAAGAAGTACCTCTACGCTACCGCAATGGGCTGGCCTACAGATCAACGTCTCGTTATCAAATCGCTGGCTAAGGACAATCCGTACTTCAAGAAGCGCATCAGTCAGGTTCAACTCTTAGGCTACGGCAAGGTAAAAGCTCGCCAGACCGCAGAAGGTCTTGAAGTAGAACTGCCCCAACCTGTAAACCAAATTGCCCCCGTGCTGAGAATTGATAAATAAAATGATTCAACTTTCTGAAGTAGTTAAGTAGTCAGAAGTTAAGTAGTTAAGCCAAATGTGAGTAGGCAGAAAGAGACGAAAATGGTATCGGCTTAACTACAGTCTGAAAGGACGAGCGAAGCGATAACTACATAACTTCTTAACTACAAAGAAGTTGAGCAACATGCGAAACTTGAATAAAATGATTAAAGAATATCTTGTTTTGAGTCGCAGTAACGGAACAACCCGTACTGGCTCACCATACGCTGTACTGAAAGTCGCCGATCTGATAGAAACCATAAACATTTCAGTCTGGGACCTTCAGCCCACAGCCGAACCCAAAGTCGGGCAACTGGTCAGTTTCTACGCCATAAAAGATAATGCGGGAAAGAAATCGTGTTCCGTTACCGATATGAAGCCGGGAGCCATGCCTCTGCTGGACCATCCTCTGTATAATCTGCTCCCCCGCCCCATCCGTCGGGATGTTTGGGATAACACCATCAGCAAACTCATCGGTTTCTGTTCCGACGAGAGTCTCATCCCTATCATCCGCGATTTTGCCGACAAGCTATACGCTCCCTACTGCAAATACCCTGCTGCCACCAGCGTACACCATGCCTTCCCCGGCGGTCTCACCAATCACACCTACCAGATGCTACACATGCTGGAGGGCCTATACCCGTGTCTGCCTTACCAGATAAAGGTGGAACGTTGCATACTGGCTATCCTTTTCCACGATTATGGAAAAGTTTACGAGTACAATACCGAGGGAGAGACGCAAGCTGACATGTATCTGCTGGGACACATCTTCATCGGTGCCCACAAACTACAGAATGTATTGGAGCAACAAGGCGTTGACGGAGAAGAGATTAAGCGTATCATCCACGTCATTCTCGCTCACCACGGGACACGTGAATTCGGAAGTCCCGTATTGCCTTGTACCCAGGAAGCCATTATCGTTAATATGCTGGACAACCTCAGCGCCAAGACCGATGCTATAGAGGGAACCGGCAACATGGAGTCCTGCTCCCCCTTAGGCACTCGTGTAGTCAAGTAATAGTATTGCCTTTCTTGTGTAGAAAAATAAATCCTTCCTTTATGAAATTAACCGGAATTAAGCTTCTTTTTGCTGCTTTTATTTGCTGCTTTGTTGCCAGTGCTGCAACTTATGACGACTATTATACCATAAACAAGGGGTTGCGCCCTGTAGATGTCAGTCCTTACACTTTGTGGTACAACACACCTGCTACCAAGTCGGGTGTAAGCGATGTATGGATGGAGTATGCCCTGCCAATAGGCAATGGTCAGATTGGTGCTACTATCCTTGGCGGCATACAGACGGAGAATATACAGTTTAACGAGAAAACATTATGGGAAGGGAACTCTACAAACAGCTCGAATCAAGGCTACTTCCAGAACTTTGGCAGCATAGTAGTCAGGGACCTTTCTGACACGTTCAGCAAGAAAGACGGCTCTAAGCCGGTTAACAATTATGCGCGTTATCTGGATATTATTAACGGTATAGCTGGTGTACGGTATGAGAGTGCTAACACTAAATTTGAGCGCCAATTCTTTACAAGTCTGACCGATAATGTGCTGGTGGCACATTTTACTGCTGAGGGAAAAGAACAGCTATACCTGAATTTTGCTTTTCAGAAGGATGGACAGATAAATGCAAGTAATCCGGCATACAGGGATAATTATGGAACTTTCAGCGGCAGCCTGACAAAAATAAAGTACAATACACGTTTCCGTATCTTTACCGACGGAACTATGAAAGTCTCTTCTTCCGGCATACGAGTAAGTGATGCAACCTATGTAACACTTCTCTTGGCGGCTAAGACCAACTACGACAGCCGTTCTAAGACTATTATTAGCAAAGACACACCCGCTACGCTTTCCCAGGCTGTGGACAAACGTATCACCTCAGCACAGGAGAAGGGGTATGAAGCCTTACGCATCTCTCATATAGCTGCCCATTGCGCCTTGATGAACCGTGTAGATTTTAATGTGGGTGGAACTTCGGATAAAACAACCGACAGCTTGATTGACTTCTATAATGCATCGGCAGAAAATAAGCAGACGAAAGACGGATTGTTCCTGGAACAACTCTACTTTCAGTATGGTCGTTACCTGACCATTGGTGCCAATGCCGACCAAAGCATTCATGCTCCCAGCAACTTACAGGGTATCTGGAACGACCGCAGCAACTCCAGTTTCTGGCATTGTGATATTCATGCCGATATAAACGTGGAGATGAACTACTGGCCCGCAGACCCCGCCAATCTTAGCGAAATGCATTTGCCTTTCCTAAACCATATTATTGATTTGGCGCAGGAGGGTTATCCATGGCGCTCTTTTGCCAAAACCCTGAAATCGGGTGCGCCCGGTTGGACTGTTGCTGTTGAGAACAACATCTTTGGCGGCACCAGCAACTGGAGCAACAATTCCATTAAGACTATGGGGGCATGGTATTGCACCCATCTGTGGCGCTACTACCGTTTCACTCTCGACAAGGATTTCCTCAAGCGGGCACTACCTGTAATGTATGATGCCGCACGCTTCATCATGTATATTTCTGTTGAAGACCCCAATGATAAAGGAACATGGGTGGTACCCGATGAGTGGTCTCCCGAACACGGGCCAGGGAATACCGTAACGGCCTTTGCGCAACAGACTTCTTCCGAGTTGCTGCATGAAATTCTGATGGCACATAAGGAGTTGGGTGAAGAATCCCCACTTTCAGCTGACCAGATTTCAGATTTGGAGTCTTTTTATAACAAGTTTGATAAAGGCCTGAAAATAGAGAAATACACCTTTACCCGCGATGGCAAGACATATAGCAATGTTCCCTGTATTTCGGAATGGAAGCATTATCCACTCTCTGAACCGGAGCACCGACACCTGAGTCACCTATTGTGCGTGTATCCGTTCTGTCAGATTACAGCATACGGAACCACGCAGCAGCAGAAGGACTTGTTCAATGCCGCACAGAATGGCATACTGGCACGCAACGGCGATGTAACGGGTTGGTCTATGGGATGGCAGACAAACGTCTATGCCCGACTTCTGAATGGCGATAAGGCACGCAGCTATCTGTCTCAGGCATTGAAGCATTCACGTTCTTATGTCATTCAGATGAGCAACTATGGCGGTTGCTATTACAACCTGTTCGATTCTCATTCCCCCTTCCAGATTGACGGCAATTACGGCTGCACTGCAGGTATTGCTGAAATGCTGCTGCACAGCTATGACGGCATAGCGTTACTGCCCGCCCTGCCCACAGCATGGGCCAATGGATATGTTTGCGGGTTGAAGGCCGAAGGCAACTTTGAGGTGCTCATGGAATGGGCAGAAGGGAAACTGAACTTTGCCAAAATCAACAGCCTGAGCGGAGCTCCTCTTATTCTTCACAACACGAATGCCACAGACTTAGCCAACGCCTTCTTCTACCTGAACAGCAAGCGGATAACTCCCATACAAGGCCAGAACGGCACCTTCTCTGTTGACATGAAGAAGGGTGACAGCCTTGTCATATCCATGGAGAATCTCGACGAGCAAATGCAAACAGCCATTGATAAAGTGCCCGTTAGCTTACCCTCTTGTACAGAACAGGTGTACGACCTCTCAGGCAGGCAATACAATAAAACAGCCGGTCATTATGGCATATATGTGGTAAACGGCCAAAAGAAGTTACTCCGTTAACTCCCTGTTACTTAATAAGGGTTAAAGTGTGTGTTTACAATAAAACTTTTCGGATTCCTTCTTTTGTTCGGATGATGTTTATGCCATGCTGAGGCGCTGCACGGCGAATGCCATCGGGAGAATAGATTTCTGAGGGATGGGTTGAACTCTTGACCCCCTTGCACATCTTGGACATGTATTTTTATTGCCGCTTCGGTGAAGGTTCCGTCACCCTTACCAAGGAATATGCCCTGACGGGATTTATCATCGGCATCGGAGCCATTCTGCTCAAATGCTACAATGTCCATATTACCGTCATTGTTCAAGTCGCAAGGAATGAGCGAGGGCATATCGGCTACCTGAAAAAGGGGTGATGTATTGGTGGTCCAGCGATGGGTTGTGGGAAGATAACGTGAGGTGTATGTAAGTCGCCCTTTGTCGTCCTGTCCACCTGCCACAATGTCCTGAAACCCGTCGTTGTTCAGATCTACAGTCGTTGCCGAGCCTTGCTGGAACGCCTGTGTCTTATCGATGAGTTCAGGATTGTAGGGATTATCTGTCAGCGTAGGGCGTATGATGGGGTCGTTGGTCATCATAAGTTTCGTACCCGAGAACTGCATCGTGCCTATGTACATCAGGCGGTGGTGCACAGATTCCGTGCTGTTATGGGCATGAAAGACGATACGCATATTACCCTCCTTATCCGTAAAGATAGAGTGATGACCCGTTCCCACGAGTTCATCCCTGCGACACAGAATGGGATTGTTTTCGTATTTCGTCCAAGCGCCCGTTTTGATGTTACGTGTGGTGGCATAGCCCACGGCATAGTTCTGGCTTTCATAGCCGTTGCCCGAATAGGTAAGATAATAGGTATTCTTGTATTTTATCACATTGGGGCCCTCGTTCACGCGTCCTTCCTTCTGTTCCCACGCCTGACTTCCGGCTATGCATTTCCTCAGCGTTCCTTCCACAGGCGTGATGTAATCATCAGCCAGTCGGCATTGCCAAATGCAGATGTTGTCGTTGAACCGCACAAAGAACATCCAAGCCGTACCATCGTCATCGAAGAAGACGTGAGAGTCGATGCAGTTCTCGTCGACAAGAAGATTTTGCATCTGATAACCACCCACCTGCCTGAACGGTCCCTTGGGACTGTTTCCCGTGGCAACAAAAAGACGCTGATTGGCCGAGTAATACATAATGTACTTGTCGCCAAGGTGATAAACCTCCGGAGCCCAGAAGAAAATACTCTCCGTCGTATTATCCTTATGGAGAGCCAGTCCCTCGTATTTCCACGAGCGCAAATCGTCCGACGAGTAGCAACGTATGCCGTTATCGTCTCGCGTTCCGTAGGCATAGTATTTCCCCCCGTCCAACAGGATGTAAGGGTCAGCCAACTCTATCTGACTCTTTCCCCCTTCTGCCCAAAGGGGAAGGGAAATCAAAGTGAAAAGTGAAAGAATGAAAATAAATTTTCCGTTACTCATTTTATATAAATCATTTACAGTTAATATTTCATTAGGCGTACTGGCCCCAGGAGTCCGGATTCCTGAAGGCTGGAGTTGGCATCGTAAGGATTTACGGTGGCGTATGTCTTGCGTTCGGATTCTGGCATACGGGCATCACCTATAAGACGGTTGCGCCAGTTGTTGACCACCTCTATACGGATTGTGTTCTCGCCCTGCTTCAGCAGTTGGGTGACAGGAACGCGGTAAGGATAAGTCCACGCACCGCCTGCATACTGGTCGTTAACAAAGACGCGAGCCATGACCATGACACGACCCAGGTCGAGATAGACGGGTTCATTAGGCAATTGACTGAGGGTGAAGGTATTGGTATAGGTAGCCATACCAGCGTAATACTTGATGGCTTCATCCTCGTTTTGGCTCCAGTCTGTCAGCTTGTTGAATGTCTGAGGTGCAGAGGGACCTCGCATTTCAGGCTGGAAGATTACGGTCCAAGGCGTGTCTATCTGGGCAAGTACTGTGGGATCGGGATAATTTAATGCCAGAGAGGCAGGACGCTCGGAGGAAGGAGTATCAAATACCACAAACAAGCTTTGGTTAGGCTCCAGATGCATTGGTACAACGGTCTGTCCGTCCTGCTGTCGGTACTCGGACAACTGACGCTTCTCACCCGTAACAGGGTCCCATGTATCAGGGGCTTTGCCCTGGATGCGGAAGGTAACATCGAAGGACTGAGGCTGCTCGCTCTGGTTACTCACGAAGTACACGTCGCTGCCCTTCAACTGACGATGGATGAATGCATAGGGCACAGACGGGTTGGCAAAGCAGTCGGGTTTGACACCTAATGCATCGAGCACTGTCTGAAGCTCTGTTCCGTCAGCCCATACACGTCCTTTGCCGTAGGCCATTGAACTGTTCTGCCACATCTTTTCTGCCAACTGGCGAACCTGTTCATCGCATAGTGGATAATTCTGCATGCTGGGTGAGGCAGTAGGTTGGGGGCCAAGGATATTGAGACCCTGCTTCACAAGGTTTTCTATAACCTTCAGCACCTCGGGGCGCATGGTTTTCTGCTGTGGCAACACCAGCACACGATACTGCATGCCGCTGGGCAGAGAAAGGCATCCGTCTTTCACAGAGCACCCGCTCAGCACCTCGGCATTGATATAGTCGAAGCTATAGCCTCGAGGCAGGGTGGGCTTCGTCTCGCCAGTCATCTTCGGTACATCCTCACCAATGTAGTAAGCCACATCGGCAATGTAGCGACCTTGTTGCAACATCAGGTTACAGCGGCGCAGATAGTCGGTAAAGAGGTCCATCTGCTGGAACCACGTGTTCTTGCGGTTGAACTCGTTGCCGAATCCAGCGCTGACGCCAGGGAAGGTAGTATCGTCCGGTTGCTGGATATACAGGTGCAGAAGGGTGGCGTTGATACCCTCACAGAAGAAGCGGTCGGTGCGCTGCTTCATCATGTATGGATAACGGTTGAAGGCTGGTCCGCCTGCGGTACAACTCTCCGCCCAGACTTTCTGCTTGCCGTAGATATGGGCACAGCTGCTGGCAGCGCGATTCTCAATATCGCCCAGAGAGCCTTCGCTCCAGAACTCGCCTGCCACCTCGTCGCTCTGTCCGCCATACATCAGGAACTCGCCGGGGAATCCCCAGTGTCCGTAGCATTCCAGCCAAGTAGTCAGCCCATTCTTGTTGCTAACCTTACGAAGCCCCGCTACATAGTCGTATGCCACACGGTCGGCCACCAGTCGGCGCAAATCCCACAGGAAGCGTTCGCTCTGGTCCTGCGAACCAATGACCTGCCCATACATCACTGGCAACCAGGGCAGAGGATTGTAGCCGTATGTCTTCTGGAAAACGGGAATCATGTCGTCTGTCCAGTTCTGTCCGCCCATCTCATAGCTGTCTTCCACCGTAGCCACCAGGCTCTTTCGGTCTTTGGCGGGAATGCGTCGGAGTATCTCACCCATAAAGGCATCAAAGTGGTCTGCCACATGCTTACGGCTCATCTTGTCCACCTCCAGTCCGGTTGCTTCAGCCGAGGCAGGCCCGTTGGTAACTCCAGTGGTAAGCATAGCTGTACGATAGATAGTCCACTCGCCTGCGGGCACGTCCCACTCCAGTTGGCCGTTTTCCTGCATCTTGTCCGTCAGGTCGATAACCGTCTCAGGTTGTACTATCAGTCCCGTCTGTAGCGGTTCGGGCTGTGTAGGCCACATATACCAGTCCCACATGGGCAGCGGGCTTTGGAACATCTTGCCCAACGTCTTCTCCTCGTAGCGCTCCACCAAAGGCTGTTCGCTCAGCGTTACTTTCAGTTTTGTAGGCTGACCCCCACCGTTCAGCGTCAGACGGAAGTCCTGTGCCTTCACATCGGGGATACTCAGGCTAATGGGTGCCAAGGGATGGAAGCCTACGTTCGGGTTATGGTTGGTACGGTCCAGATGCTCCGTCCTGAGCGTCTTGTACTCACCACCCACCTTAGCCTCCAGTATAGCATCCACCAGCAGGTAGGCAGGTGTCTCGAAGAGTACGCTGCGCAGCGTCATGGGTTCGTCCAGATGAATATCCTTCGTTTCCCTGATTCCCGGTTCTTTGTTCACCTCGTAAACAAATGACTTATGCGGAACAACGGGCACAGCCACCACGCTGACATCCTGAGCATCCTTGCCCACGACAGGTAGCGTCAGGCTTTGCAATGTGCCGTTCCCCTTCACACTGATATGTTGCTGCGCCAGATAGCGCATACTCTGCTGCGGTTTAATCCACGGACCTCCGCTCTGGCTCCAGCCTGGGCAGTTAAACAGACCTATTTCGATATTCAGCTCGGTAGCCTTCTTCAGGGCAGCATGCAGCACCTCCCACCATTCGGGCGAGAGCACCTTGATATTGCCAGGCTTCACATCGCCCTGCCAGATATGGCCTATGAAGGCGCGTTCGATGCCCGCCTTCTTCATAGCCTCCAGATCGTGCTCCACGCCCTGTACGGAGATGTTGTCAGAAATCCAATACCAATAGACCGCCACCTTCTGCTCGCTCTTGGCGGTTTGGAATGCACGAAATAACTTGTCTCCGCCAGAGCTGAATGCCAAGGAGTAGGCAAATAAGGCGAAGAGGACTGATAAAACTATTCTTTTCATGATGATTATTAATACTCGTCAACAAACAACTCGTCAACTCGTCAACTTGTCAACTTGTCAACTCGTCAACTTGTCAACTCGTCAACTCGTAGCGTCAATGTCTTTGTCAGTTTCCTATCTGCATCTCTTACCTTTAGTGTGATGGTGCCTGGCTGTTTACTGCTTCGCACAACTACCACAAGTTGACCTTTGAACAGCTTCATGGTTGGTTGGGTGAAGGGTTCCAGGCTGGTGGCGTCGCCATTGCAGACAGCTTGAAATTTTCCAGCACCAGTGACTTCAAAGGTCAGTTGGTCATCGGCTTCTGGTACGAGGGTTCCCTTTGCATCCGTCAATGAGACGGTAACGAAAGCCATGTCATCGCCGTCAGCCTTCAAGAACGGAGCATCGTGCTGCGTCCATACGTCAAGTTGCAACTTGGCAGCTTTCCCAGCGGTTCTCAACACTTTTTCTCCTGCGGCATTGCCGTCAGCATCATAGACCACCACCTTCAGTTCGCCCGGTTCATACTTCACATCGTTCCAACGCAGACGATAACGGTCCAGGCGGTTGGCCTCTTTCATTTGTTCATTTTCTGAATCTTTCATTTTTGTCCTTCGGCCCTGGCTCTTTCCATTCACAAAGAGTTCTGCACTGGGATAGTCCGTGTAGCAATAGACGGGTGTCACCTCGCCACGGCGTTCCTTACCCCACGTCCAGTGCGGCAGCAGATGGATGGTGTGGTCTGTAGTGTTCCAGTGTGAGCGGTACAGGAAGTAGCGGTCCTTGGGCAGACCAGCCAGGTCGCAGATGCCGAAGTAGCTGCTGCGCGAGGGCCAGTAGTCATCGTATGGCGTAGGCTCGCCCAGATAGTCGTAGCCCGTCCATACAAACTCGCCAATTACCCACTGCTTATCATCCTGCCAACGCCAGTCGTCATCAGGCAGATTCGACCACCAACAATGCTCCACATCATAGCTTGAGCACTGGGCATCAGGGTGGTTGGGCTTGTCGGTAGGTGTTACAGGGAAATAATAAGCCCCACGCGATGATACGGTAGAAGCCGTCTCGCTACCCAGCACGAAGCCCTGCGTAAGCGTATCGTGGGCCTTCTGGTATACATTCAGACGGTAGTTCAGACCTGGTACATCCATGGCCTGCATGAAACCACTCCTCAAAGCATTATCCCCCTGGTCGCAGCCATGTGTCACGGGTCGTGTGGGGTCCAGCGCATGGCAGAGGCCCTGCAGGTGGATGGCAGTCTGTCGTCCTTCCTCGCTCCACTGTTCAGGTATCTCATTGCCGATGCTCCACATCACAATGCACGGATGGTTGCGATGGGCGCGCACCAGATTGGTGATGTCGCGCTCGTTCCAGTCGCGGAAGAAGCGGGAATAGCCGTTCTTACACTTAGGATAGTTCCACATATCGAAACTCTCGGCCATCACCATCATACCCAGCGAGTCGCAGATATCCATTTGCCACTGCGAGGGCATATTATGCGAGGTTCGGATAGCATCGCAGCCCATCTCCTTCATCATCTTCACTTGTCGGATGAGGGCAGCTTTGTTCACGGCAGCACCCAAGGGGCCGAGGTCGTGGTGCAGGCAGACACCCTTTATCTTACGCGTCTGGCCGTTCAGCTGGAAACCGTGTTCTTTCGATACGCGAACGGTGCGGATGCCCACGTTGACGGATGTCTCATCCACGATGCGACTGTCTTCTGTCGTCAGCCTTGCCACCAACTTATATAGATAAGGTGATTCGGGCGACCACAGTTTAGGCTCCTTCACCGTCAGTTTGGCGTTAATACTGTTCCTGCGGTTAGGGTCGGCAGGCTTGACTGCAGCCACTTCCACCCCGTCGGCATCCAGCAACGAGAAGGCGTACCGTATGCCATCAGCAGCCTGTTCCACATCCATGTCTATCTGCAGTTCTGCTTTATCCTGGCTAATGGTCATGGTACGACAGAATAGGCTCCAGTCATCGATATGGCATTTGTCAGTCAGCAATAGCTTCACCGGCCTATAGATGCCTGCACCAGGATACCATCGCGAGCTTTCCTCCACATTCTTCAGGCTTACCTCCAAGAGATTCTCGCCTGGCTTCACCAGCTTCGTCACGTCTAAGCGGAAGGTATTGTAGCCGTATGCCCAATAGCCCGCCAGCTTACCGTTCACCTTTACTGTGGGTTCAGACATGGCTCCGTCGAACACCAGGCAGGCGTGGCCGTCAAAGTTCTGCGGAATGGTAAACACGCGCTTGTAAAAGCCCTCACCTATCCAGGGCAGTGCACCAGACCGGCCAGTCTTCTCCGTTGCTTCCGTCTCACCGTTCTGCACAATGGCTACCGTTTGCATGTCCCACTTCTTATCGAAGGGGCCGCTGATGGCCCAGTCGTGCGGCACGCTTACCTCTTGCCAGTTCTGCTGGTCGCGTGAAAACTGCCAGCCCTCATTTAGCATGGTTTCTGTGCGGCTCTGGGCAGATACCGCCAGCGAGCTGGCAGCAACCAATAGTATAAGAAGAACACGTTTCATGTTTTTACAATATCTGATGATACAGGTCTATGATGTCCTGCTTGGTTACAGGACGAGGATTGCCTGGTGTGCAGACATCATTGATGGCCTGCTCAGCCAGTGCAGCGATGTCGGACTCCTTGATGCCCAAGTCGGTAAGACGCTTGTTGGTCCCCACCTTGGCACTCAAGTCCTCAATGGCTTTGCAAGCAGCCTCAGCAGCCTCATCTGTGCTCATACCTGCTTTATATACGCCGCAAGCCTTGGCTATCTCCACATACTTCTCCTTGGCAGCTGGCATATTGAAGCGCATCACTGTAGGCAGCAACATGGCACAAGCCACGCCGTGGGGCACATCAAACAAGGCCGAGAGCGGATGAGCCATACCATGATCTACACCCAAGCCCACGTTAGAGAATGCCATACCGGCAACATACTGAGCCACCGCCATACCGTCACGACCGACGGGATTCTTGGGGTCTTCTACGGCAATAGGCAGATTGCGATATATCATCTCAATGGCTTTAATCTCGAACATATCCGACAGTTCCCAGGCACCCTTCGTGATAAGTCCCTCTATGGCGTGCGTCATGGCATCCATACCCGTAGCAGCCGTAAGCGACTTAGGCAGCGAGTACATCAGTTCGGCATCCACGATAGCCACGCAGGGAATATCGTTGGGGTCTACACACACCATCTTAGCTTGGCGAGCCTCATCTATGATAACATAGTTGATGGTCGTTTCGGCAGCTGTACCTGCTGTTGTGGGCAGGGCAATGATGGGCAGCGACTTCTTTTTGGTATCTGCCACACCCTCCAGGGAAATAATATCCGAGAACTCAGGGTTGTTCACCACAATGCCTATTCCCTTGGCTGTGTCCATGCTGGAGCCGCCTCCGATGGCAACTATGAAGTCAGCCCCTGCCTTCTTGCAGGCCTCTATGCCGTTCTTCACGTTCGTAACAGTAGGATTGGGCTTCACATCGTCGAATATCTCATAGCTGATGCCAGCCGCATCCATTACATCCAGCACCATCTTGGCAACGCCAAACTGCATCAAGCCCTTGTCTGTTACCACCAACGCCTTCTTGAAGCCAAGGCGAGCTACTACTCCTGGCAACTCCTTGCGAGCCCCGGGACCGAAGTATGACACTTCGTTAAGGATAAATCGGTTTACCATAATGTTGTCGTTTTTAAGTTTTCGCGATGCAAATATACTGACTCCACCCCTACTCTCACTTGAATATTTGACATTTTACCTATACAAATTGATATTGCGCAGAAAAAAAGCTGCTATCTCAATTATTTTTGAGGTAGCAGTTTTTTAGTTAGCGGTTAGCGTTATTTAATTGACAATGGACAGTTGACAATTGAGGGAAGAAGGAAGAAATGTTGTTCAAGGTGACCCACACACAAAAAGTGCCGAAAATGTGAAAAAAACAAAGAATAAAGTGCCGAAAATGTGATTTTTGTTATACATTTGCAGTCAGAAAATGTGATTTTAGATTATGGAACTGCTTAAAAGAAAGGTGGATGAGTATCTAGAAGAGTGGTATGAAACTCCTAATCACAAGCCACTCATCATCAATGGTGCCCGTCAGATTGGGAAAACCATATCAGTGCGTGCCTTCGGTAAGGCGCATTATGAGTCGGTGGTGGAGATGAACTTCGTACTGGAAGAACAGTATCGAAGCATATTCGATGATGGTTATAAGGTGGACAATATTCTGAAAAACATAACGATGTTAAACCCTGCGGTAAAACTGATTCCAGGGAAGACGCTGCTGTTCTTTGACGAGTTACAGAAATGCCCTAACTGTGCTACATCGCTGAAGTCGTTTTGTCAGGACGGGCGTTACGACGTGATTTGCAGCGGTTCGCTGATGGGCATCTACTACGAGGAGATTGAGTCGAATGCGGTGGGATTCAAGGAGGACTACCAGATGCACTCGCTGGATTTTGAGGAATTTCTGTGGGCCAAAGGCTATTCGGAGGAACAGGTAGAGGATCTGTTTCGGCACATGAAGACACTGACACCCTTCTCACAGTTGGAGATGGACACGCTGATGGGACATTTCAAGGACTATATGAGCATAGGCGGTATGCCGGAGGTGGTGGCAATGTTTGTGAAAAACGGCCACTTTGGAGGTACGTTGAAGTTGATGCGGCAGTTGCTGAAGGACTATGAGGAGGATATCACCAAGTATGCAAAGAACACGGACAAAGCAAAGATTCTGGCTGTATATAACCACATCACTACGTTTCTGGGCAAGGAGAAGAAGAAGTTCCAGATTACCAAGGTAGCTCGGGGCGCGAGGAGCAGGGAGTATGTCGGTTCTGTGGAGTGGCTTAGGGAGGCTGGTGTGGTGAACGTGTGCTATTGTCTGAGCAACGCAGAATTGCCGTTGAAGGGTAACTATGAGGCGAACATGTACAAACTGTACTACCACGACACGGGACTGCTGATAGCTTCGCTGGACGAGGAGGCACAGCAGGATTTGAGGGAGAACCGCAACTTTGGCACGTACAAGGGTGCCATCTACGAGAATGTCGTAGGTGAAATGCTTATCAAATCAGGCTACGATCAATTGTACTACTACACAAACGACAGCCCGGCATTGGAGATGGACTTCTTCGTGAGGGATGCAGATAGTCTGATTCCAGTGGAAGTAAAGGCGAAGGACGGGGCTACGGCTTCCCTGAATCATTTAATCGATTGGGATTCGTATCCAGATGTGAAGTACGGCATCAAACTGGGGTATAAGAATATCGGATGGAATGGAAAATTCTACACTTTCCCATATTTCTTGGGATTCCTGATTAGGAGATGGCTGAAAGAACGGATGAGTACCTTTTTCCCGTTTATAATGTAAATGCCTTTTCTTAGTTTACCGTTTACTTCTGACGGTTTACCGTTTATGCTTGACCCTTTGAACTCTTGAACCCTTAAACCATTCAGGTCATAGACATCTTCTCTCCCCATAAGGGGGGAGTCGGAGGGGGTCCCAATGTTATCAGCCATGTGAGTATTTTCTACGGGTACAGAATAGCTATTCATGGCATTTTCCTTACTAATGGTGGGGCGCGACATCTTCTTGGTATCTGCCACACCCTCCAGGGAAATAATATCCGAGAACTCAGGGTTGTTCACCACAATGCCTATTCCCTTGGCTGTGTCCATGCTGGAGCCGCCTCCGATGGCAACTATGAAGTCAGCCCCTGCCTTCTTGCAAGCCTCTATGCCATTCTTGACATTTGTAACGGTAGGATTAGGCTTTACGTCATCAAATATCTCATACTCAATGCCAGCCTGATCCATAACATCCAGCACCATTTTGGCAACGCCAAACTGCATCAGGCCTTTGTCTGTTACTACCAATGCCTTCTTGAAGCCGAGGCGGGCCACTACACCTGGCAACTCCTTGCGAGCACCGGGACCGAAGTATGACACTTCGTTAAGGATAAATCTATTAACCATAATGTTGTTTTTTAAAAAGGACAATGCAAATATACGGTTTTGTTCTATTTCCGTACTTAAATAAATGATATTTTAACTGCATAAATTGATATTACCCTGCAAGACCTTCATATTTGGCATGTTAAAAGAAAAACAAAGGCCAACGCTTTTTGCGTAAGCCTTTGTTTACCATAGATATTAAGGTATTATATCAGTCCTTGTCATCAGACCAGATTTCCCAACTGTCTTCTTTGGTCAATGCATCGCCACCATCCACTGTGGTTTCGCTGTCAATTACCAGGCTTTCTGCCAGCATGCTGACAACCTCAGCCTCTTCTACTTTCAAAATCGGTTTTATGTATTTCATATAAGACCCCTCCCATCCTCCCCTCTAGGGGAGGTGACTAATGAGGGTATGGGTCATAAGTTTATATTCAGTTTTCTATTAACCCCCTCCCCTCGGGGAGGATGGGAGGGGGTTGTCTGTCTTTATCTCAGCACCTTCTTACCGTTAATAATGTAGATGCCCTTCTGAGCCTTGTTCACACGGCGACCACTAAGGTCGTAGATAACGTCGTTAAGGTCTTTAGCGTCCTTAAGGCCGTTAATGCCCGTTGCATCTTCCTCGTTGAAGAAGAAGGCCTTTACACCTTCAGCACCCATTAGGTAAGCCTTACCTGCCTTAATGGTACCCTTGTCTGCCAAATAGAAACCAATAGGTTTGTCCTCGGGATGAGCCAGAACATACTTGCCTGCAGCTTCCATATCCTCAGCAGCACCCATCAGGTCGTTGCCTTCGATATTGGCAGGCAGGCTTGCATAGGTAACAGTCATGCCTACTAAACGGTAGTGGCCACTGGTTGCATTACGGGTTAGTGTCACAGTCTCTGCATTACCTGTCCACGTAAAAGTTTCGAAGTCGAAATCACCGCCATTGAATACAGCTTCGCTGCTGGTTGGAGCATTGTTCTTGCCAAAGTTAAATACAATCTTGGTAATAGGCTGACCTAATGCATAAACAGAAAGAATATTGCCGCCATAGATGCGTGCTGCCGTACCCGAATTGTAGTACTTAGGAGTCGTAACTCCTTCACCGAGATCGAAGCTGATATCTAAATCATCCACAGTAATGGTACTTGAAAGTTCCTGTGCATTCTCGAAGCCCATAGCGGAGAAGTCCACAGTCACAATCTTTTCTGCAGCTGAGGCAGGCTTGAAGCTATAGAAACCGGCAGCACCCTTCAGTATGACAGGTTCCCAGGCGGGAACTGTACCCTCAAGAGCATTCAGCGCCAGTTTGTCGTTATAGATACTACCTGTATAAACCTCAACATTTTCGGGAGCATCTACAGCTTCGGGAAGGAACATCGTAGCATAACCAACCTCGGAAATCTCCTTAACGATACCATGAGTCTGATTCAGTTCAGGATAAGCATCCTCTCCGATATTCTGACGGAAGGCAGCACCCAACATATAGCATAGTTCTCCGCTGGCTGCCTGGTCTGCCGTTACGCCCTCAAAGCAATTATCTGCTCTACCGCCATTAGGATAAGCACAAGAAATAACTGGCAAGGTGGTGTAGCAATTCTCGAAGAAGCCTATTGCAGCCTCACCGCAGAGTCCACCCTTCTGCTCATGGTCAGTTACAAATTCAAAGTTACCGCGGGCAAAACAATTTTTCAGCAAAGCATTGGCGTGATGTTCGCCTACAATGGCACCGCAACGCAGGTTGGCGGTACTCTCTATGTGTCCGTTCTCAACACCCAGATTTTCGATGTACCCTCCGATCAGGCGAGAGAAAAGTCCTCCCTCGCAGTCGGTCTTCACGAAAATGTTACGAATCACATGATTGTTACCATAGAATCTGCCCCTATAAGGTGTTGATTTATCTGCATCATTGTTTAGACCGATGGGAGAGAACTTGTCGCTGAACTCCATATCAATGTCACTGACCAGAGATCCGTTAGCATTCTGATTCTGTGTATTGACAATCTGAGAGAAGCGAATCAGCTGACCAAGGTTGCCAATGGTAAAGGCATCGAGTTCATCATCACGTCCGGGCTCTTCGTAGATATTCAGGCAACCTTCGTTCTGACAAATACCATTCAGGTAGTTATGACCGCTGGTATTAGAATAGCTCAAACCATCGCAAGAGGGGAATACAGGAGCGTGAGTGGCGTCGAGTGTAGGCCATTCATCAACAGGCTGACCATTGTCGATATTCTGATACCAACCTGTACCCAACTCGGCACATAGTTTACCAGAAGCTGCATTTGCATCTACATAGCCTTCGGCATTATTGAAGCACTTATTGAAAGTACCCAATCCTCCGACAAAGGTGGACTCTGTGGTATAGCAACCCGTAAAGGTGCTGTTTGAAGCCTCGCCACCGAAAGGACCCTTCTGTGCGTTGGTAGTGTTATAGGTAATGGAATTGGCACGGACAAAGACATTGTTGATGGTACATCTTTCCAATTCACCGCCTAAGACACCGGCACGGATGCCTTGTGTATTCGTAATGGTGATATCGCCCATAAAACCGACATTTAAAATATTTGCCCCTGAGGCCCTGCCAAAGAAACCCGTCTCTATCTTGTTGTCCCGGTAAACGGTAAGGTTGTTGATAACGTGCCCCTGACCGTCAAATGTGCCGTTATAGACATAATTCTCGCCGCCGTCTTCGTACAGTCCGATGCCATAAAAGTCCTTAATGCCACTCATATCTATATCGGCTGCCAGCTTGGCCTTTGCGCTCTGGTGGAAGTGACAGGCATAGACACTGAACCACATCAGCTGCTCGGGTGTTGAAATAAGGAAGAAGCCGTCAGCATTGGGAGTCATATAGTCTTCCTGATAGAAGAAATCCACACACTCGCGGCAAACACCGTCCACAAAGTTATGCTCGTTGGTATAGGTGTCGCTTTCCAGCAACTTTGTAACCTGAGGAACATTTGAGTTGACTACGGGATAGCCATTGTTCTTCAAGTCCTGACGCCAAAGAGGAGTAAAGGTATGGAAGTTATTCATCTCGAAGCATAGCTTACCGCTCATGATGTCTTCGACGGGAACATTCTGTTTCGAGTTGTCAACCAACTGACCCAAGTTACCGGACAGAACAGCATAGTCGGAATAGCAACGGCTGAAGCGTGTATCGCCGGCAGCCTCACCAGCCAAGCCGCCTTTCTGCTCACTTGTTGTTACAATCTCGTTGTTTACGCCAAAACAACCGGAAACTGTAATAAACAGAATCTCACCGCCAAGGGCACCGGCACGCTTACCGTCGGTACTTTCGAAATGAGAGTTCACAACGCCAAGGTTATACACACTGCCACCCTGAATACGAGAGAACATTCCGACCTCGTAATTTGCAATTTTTACGGTCATGTTCTTCACCACGAAGCCATTTCCGTTAAACTCGCCTTGGAAAGTTGTCTGGGCACCGTCATTATCAGCAAAGAGGCCGATGGGCGTAAAGTTCTCGACACCGGACATGTCTATGTCGTTCATAAGACGGCCCTTTGCGTGATTGTTTTCATTGTTCACAATGTTTGAATAATCCACCAGGTCCTGAGAGGTGCGAATCAGATACCACTCTCCGTCCTGATCAATAGCTGCGCTGCTTAAACAAAAAGAGGCAGCAAGCAAAAAAATACAAAGTTTTTTCATAAAGTACACAATTAAGTTACTAAAATAGTTAATCAGATTTTTTGGAAAAAATAGTTTTTATGATTGTTTTTTTATGGTTAGAAAATGACTTTATTATATAAGTTTATGGCATTTCTGACTTTTTTGTCCGAACTCCATGGCTTTTACCTTACCAAGATAAGTTTTCCACCTACAATGTAGACCCCTTTCTTGAGTTGAGAGTTGAGAGTTGAGAGTTGAGAGTTAACTTTGCGGCCGTTTAAGTCGTAAACATCTCCTCTGTCTTTGACAAAGGCCGGAGTGAGTCTTAGGTCATCTGCAATAATGGCCTCTTCGACGGGTACCGAATAGCTGTTCATGGCGTTTGCGCTCTCTATGGTGGGACGCGTAAATCTATACTGCTGACGGCCTCCATCCGGGAAACGGCCTACGGTCTCGCGTCCGGAGTGTGCACAATAAAAAAGCGTATCCTGCCATGCCATGTCGGGAGCAGACAGTACCACCAGCGCCCCGTCCGTATTGGAAATCTTGAAGTTAGCATGAAGGTACTTTTCCGTCGGCATCTCGTCGCACCAGATTATCTTATATCCTCCAGCAGGTATGGTGGTATGTGGACCTTCTATCTTGTATTTGAATGGATCATCCAAATCGTCGCTCAGGAAATAACCGCTGATATCAACCGCTGAGGGGGAGGGATTATAAATTTCCACCCAGTCTTTCTGCTTGAAATATTCATTCACATAAATGTTGTTGCCGGCACTTACTTCGTTTATCACAAGGGGCTTTCCTGTATAATCCTTGTCGAAGCAGGCTTCCAGCTCCCCACGCGCCAAACTGCGGGTCAGTTCCAGCACCCGATTTTCGGAGAGGATATTCCCTGTCTCAACCTCTTTCCATCCTACAAAGCTATAACCCTCAGGGGCCATTGCCTCAAGGGTGACAGGCAAAAATGCATTCCCGCGGAACCTCCCTAGCGGAACCTGCTGACCGTTCATCAGCATGTTTGCCTGCGGGATATTCACCGAGAAGGACACCTCCTTCACCACCTTCCCTAAAAGAACAGAGGGTATATAGGCTTGTAAGGTAGGAAAAACCTCCTTCTGCCTGTCGTTCAGACTCGATATCAGCCTTTGTGCCGATGGCCAGGGTGACGCGTTACGTCCCGGGTAGCCCGACTCCATCATCTGTACATTCTCGACAGCCGAAGCATACCTGCTGATAAGCTGGGAACACCGGTCGGGCCTGAACACAGCACCTCCCACCAGTGTAAAAGCATCGGCAAAATGCTGTACAAAGAGCGAGTTTTTACAAAGATTGCGGAACAGCCTCACCAACTCCACTTCCCTTGTAAACTGTGATACACCAGGAACATCATATAACGGGCAAAAGGTGTAGTACGACACATTGTCAAAATGAGAAAACGGACTGCCCGCCCCAAAAGTCAGGTCCAGGTCATAAAGCACAAAACGGAATTTCCCGTCTTCTTCTCTCGGGCGCCATCCTTTGCAGTTGTTCTGCGGCCAGTCCATATTTCCCAGATAAAACTGTACAGCCATATAGTTGCAGAACTCATCCACATCTATTTTATTCAGGATTCTTTGGTACGTATCGATATTATATGCGGTAGCACTCAGCTCCAGCAATTCCTCCCAGGCATCCCTTGTACCGCACATCTGCACATAGCAGCTGTCACAGTCTATCTCGAACATGTCTATCTCTTCGGAATCGTACCCATGGTTGGCATACACATTGTGTTTATTGTTGGGTTCGCGCATATTAATGGTTCCCATGAACTTGCCGTTGATGTAGTGTGCCACCGGCTGGTAGTCCTGCAAGTCCATGTCGATTCCGCTGGTTCGCACCAATGACTGCAGTGCTGCATCAAAGATACGGCACTCAAAGTCGTTGCCCCCATTTCTGAACTGCAATGCCTTATGTCGCAGGTAGGGCTTGTCCGGGAAGAAAGCATAGTCCAACGTATTCTGACCGTCGAAATCCTTCGAGGCACGAATCTTGAAGCTCATAGGCGTAAAACCCTTACTATGCCCTCCACAACGGCTCATCCATGCTTCCTGGTTCAGACGACAGACATTGTCCGGTGTGATAAGCTCTATATTTACTGGTCTGTCCCAGTCCATGTTCCAGTTACACAACTCCGCCGTACCCTTTCCGGCACGACCGTTTGTTCCCTTAACAAAAAAACCGATCTTCGAGTCGTAAAGGTGGGCCGGGTCGGTAACGATGCTCACGATGGGCATGTTCATGCCCTGCTGTTTACGGATATACGAGCGAGTGACAACGGGACTGTCCAGATACCCGTCCTTGATAAGCACGAACCTGTAGACCCTGCTTGCCGTTATGCGGAACGACCCCGTCTCGCTAATCTCGCCGTTTGTTCGCGAGGGAGTAGAACCATCAGTAGTATACCGTAGCGTGGCTCCCTCAGGTATATCTACCTTAAAACTCAGAATGGTAGGGAAAAACCTGCTGTCGGTGTTCACATGCGGAGCAGGTAATCGCCATGTTGTAACAGGCAGGTTACCGTTAGTGTCTGCTGGTGTGGGGCACGAGGTATAAGTCCATTCATCCGCCCCGTCACCACAACGGGCCCAACTGCAGCGCGATACAGAGGCAGGGTACTCTACTCTGTCCAGAACGTTACCACCGGGCGAGAACAGCGTTACGAATCCTCCTTCGTTGTCCAGCTCTGCATCTATCTGAGTCGGAGCTTTCCAATAACGGTGCCCGAACCACAGCACGACATACCCTCGGGCCGGAATCACCAAGTCATACCCAATCCTCATTTTCCCCTGATTGTTGTTGTCGGTATTGATATAATACCTGTTCAGGTTTATGTCGGCGGAAGAACTGTTGTATATCTCAACCCATGAGCCGTAATTCCAACTGGTATCCAGAAAACGGTCTATGTTAGCCACCATGATCTCGTTGATATGCAGCCGGCCTGTTGTCTGGGCGTTTCCAGTTACAGCATACATAAGCAGACACAGCAGCACTGGTACCGTTGTGCAGTTTCGGAGATAAGTAAAGAACTTTATCGGGTACATAATTGGGGGCATAATTCCTGCGTTTTTAAAATATCCCGAGCAGCACATGCCACCCGGGATATCCCTGAAAACAGGGCTCAACCTTTGTTATCTGAAAAGAACTTTCTTTCCGCCTACAATATAGATTCCCTTCTTCAACTGAGAATTAACCTTGCGGCCTGTGAGATCATAGACATCTCGTGTGTTCACGTTGACGTTGACGTCCTCGATGGCATCAGGCATATTGGCAGAACCCACAAGTACAGGGTAGCTACCCTCCTGCATATCGCAAGACCATACAGAAGCGTCCCATGCAACAACGGCTTTCTGCATCTCAGAGAAGTTGGTGCTGTCATAGAAGATAACGCCTTGCTTAACGTCTCTCCTTACGGTGCGACCGAAGATCTCGTAGTCGTTGTTCCATACTGCCACATTCTTGTATACAGAAGCAGGAGTATCCTTGCTCTGGCCACCGCCTACAATACCACCGCCACGTGTGGTGGAGCCTGCTGCATATACATTCTCCATCGACAGTTTTTCTGCCACATGTCCAACGATGCCACCGGTATAAGTGGCTGTAGAGTTTACGTCTACATTAGCATAGCAGTTTTTGATAATGGTGTATCCTGCAACCTTGCCGAACATACCACCTCCGTATGCGCCTCCACAAGTAAGTTTACCGTTAACATATACATGCTCTATAACAGACTCCATACGATTGTCGTCGAATCCTACTTTGGCTGCAATCATACCCGTGCGGTCATTGTCACTCACCGTCATATTCTCAAATCCGATGTTGCGGAGGTTCCCGTTCAGAACTCCAAAGAAACTGTTGTAGGATGATGCCGTGTTGCAAGTAAGATTACTGATAATATGGCCTTGGCCGTCGAAATCGATAGCATAGGCTGTATTGTTGCAGATAGGCTCCCACTCCTTTATCTTTTCCATATTCAAGTCGACTCCCAACTTCACGAAGTTAATCTGGTCGGCCTTGAGATAACCACTCAGGGCAAGCATGTCGTTAACATCCATGATGATGAACGGATCGTCCTGGGTTCCCTTCTGGTTGGGGAGCTGGCTGTTGCCATTGGTGTAGATTCCGTTCTCATCCAAATAAACTACCTTATGAGAAGGATCCAGAACGGGCTGTGAATCCTGTCCCAGCGTCTGACGCCATGCAGGATTAACCACCTTTCCGGCATTTAGGTTATAGCAGAGCTCACCTGTACCGATGGTTGTGGCAACCTCGTCTCCTGCGTAGGAATTGTAGGCTGTAGCCATTGCACCTATGTTCTTGTAGGTTGTCCAGCATCCATAGAAGTTGCCACCTGCAGCCTCGCCAGCGAAACCGCCCTTCTGGCTGTGTGTGGTGTTGAGTTGAATGTCGCCGCATGTCCAGCAGTTATATACATTGGTCAAATGAATCTCACCTCCCAGAACGCCGACACGTACGCCATCGGTGTGTGTGTTGGTGATGGTTGCATTCTCTATACCCAGGTTGCGGATTGTTGCCTCAGAGCAACGGCTGAATAAGCCTCCCTCCCAGCGGTCGTCAATCGTTACCTTCAGGTTACGGATTACATGCCCCTTTCCATCGAATTCTCCGCGGAAAATTCGGGAATTGGGAAGGTAGTCGGAGTAATGTCCTATCATGGGGAAGTTATCAATCATACTCATGTCTATGTCGTTCTCGAGGCAAGCTTTGGCATGCTCATCTTGGCTGTTGACATAATTGGCATAGTAGCGCAACTGGAAGGCATTGGTCAGGTGGAAGTAGCCATCCTCACCGGGAGCACACTTGCCGCCGTCAGCACCGCAGACAATGCAGATACCGTCCTCGTTGTATTGATGGTCGGGCAGAACGATATCCTGTTTCTCGTTGGTATAAACCACCTCACCTATGCTCTTGCCACCGCAGTCCACTTCTCCCTTCATATATACCACACTATGTGTCTGGTCCAATACGGGATAGGCATCCTCTCCGATGTTTTGGTACCATGCAATCTGACTCTGGTTGCCGTTCAGGCGGAATGCCATTTCTCCGGTACCCATGATAGCCTCGGCCTCTTCGCCACAGAAGCAGTTCTCTTCCAGACTGGCAGCATTGGTCAGTTCGGGATACGTTGTCCAGCAACTACGCAGGGCCGTTGAGGCACATTCGCCGGCAATACCGCAGTGCTGTGGGTGATCCGTAATTACTTCCAGATTACCGGTTGTATAGCAGTTGATTATATTTGACAAGTGAATTTCTCCGCCCAGCACACCGGCACGGACATTACCGTCATTTACTATCTTCGCATTTACAATACCCAGATTCTTAATAGTGGAATACAAGGCACGTCCGAACAAGCCGGTCTCTTTCGTGTCGAAAACTTCTATGTTGAGATTGCTGATGACGTGACCCTGTCCGTCGAACTCACCTACGAATTCATTTTCCAAACCGTCTGCATCGGAATGAACACCAATGGGTTTGAAGTTATAGACCGAAGACATATCGATGTCGTTTGTCAGGACAGCTTTTACTGTATTCTTATTTGCTATATTATTTACATAATAAGAGAACCAAACCATATTGTGTGGACTGGAAAGTTGGAACACACCATCTATCTGCTCAGGCTCCACTCCGTATGCCAGCAGATAATAGGGGTCTTGCTTCATCTTGTCTATCAACTGCTGAACCTCCTGATCTGTGGCAGTACCGCTCCCGTATATATCTACCATACGATCTACCATTTCCTGCATATAATTTTCTTCCTCGGCAGTACAGTTCGATTCGTAATATGCATCCTCTATATCTGCCATTACCTTAGTCAGTTCCAGATATACGCACTTGCTGTCATAGATGGCCTGGAAGACATCTCCAATGGCATGAATCAAGTCACACTTCTCCTGTACGGTGGTAGCGGCTTCTGCCTGTTTTACCAGTCCCTTGAGCTGCTCGTTCAATTTTGTCTGGTAATTGGGAGCCTCGCTATAAGCATCGAAAGAAGGCTGGTAGTCGTCTGTCACATGCTTGGCATTTTCCAACACGGCACTGAGCACTTCGTCCACACCGCTTTCAGCATCTTCCATAGAACCAAGATAGATGAGTTTGGCATTAGCATAGTATGAAGCAGCAGCAACACCCTTTATACCCAAATTAGAAACACCCAGTGTTAGGGTTCCGTCTGTAACGTTGGCCAGAATACGATTATCGTAATATCCTTCCTGGAACGCGTAGGCTACTCCCTGAATAGAGCAGGGTGCATAACCCATAAGCTCGCCATAGATGTCCAGTCTCTCGGCAAAGTCTGCAGGATATTGCTCCTTTACCTCTACCGACTGCAAATTAGAGAGCTGCGTTCTCACATAGTTCTTGTAATCGTTGGCATAAATAAAGCCAGTATAATTGTAGGTTGCTTCGCTGCTGGCGCTGCCACCGCTAAACTCCGTGTAACAGTTGATACGCACCTCATAGATACCGTTCTTCAGTCCTGTTACAGTCTGATTTAAGTCCATAGTAGAGGAGTGAGCAACATTTTTCACGGTTCCCTGCAGATTGTTCCACCAACCAACCTGACCGCCCATAGAGTAGGTCCATCCGTTGGTCTGATCAGAGAAGTCGGCATTGGTTAGCAAGGTAGAGATGTCTGCCCCGGCACCATAACCCTTGGCAATAGCCTGCTCCAGCATAGCCTGCAGGAAGGCTATTTCATCGTTCACCTCATCGGCCATCATGGTCATATTGTTCATAATGTACGTGTAGCTTCCGTTGGGAAATTCATCGTTAGGTTCAACGTCAGCCTCAAGGTATTCCACTAACAGGTCGATATCATCTCCCTCCAAGCCTTCGTTCTTGTCCAAATAGTCCTTTACTTCCTGAGCTTTTGCAGCGTAGGCAGCATAGGCACTTTCCGATTCATTGATGGCAGTACGCAGGCCCTCCATACCATTATAAGCTTCTATGAAGTCCTCCAGCAATGAGCCGCGCAGCGCATTCAGCTTCTTTATGTAATTATTGACAAGCGACTTGGTGGCGGCGCACTCCTCATACTTAGCTATCTCGGCATCTATGATGTAGTTCACCATAGTGCGGAACTCATTGTCAGTAACAGCACTGGCATACTCGCCCTCGTCTGTAGAATAAACCACACCATGCGTATTGTCTAAGACGGGGAAATCATCCTCGCCCAGCGTCTGGAACCAAATAGGATTCTGGAAGTCTTCATGGTTCATCTTATAGCACAACTCACCCGTAGAGGCCATCTGACGGGCTTCCTCGCCGCACCAGCAGTTATTCTGTGTACGTGGCGGTGTACCAACAGACAGCACGTCGTATGTCGTATAACAGTTGTTGAGTGTTGCCTCAGCTGCTTCACCCGAGATTCCTCCCTTCTGTGGGTGTTCTGTACTGATGGAAATATCGCCTGCACTAAACACGTTATCAACGGTGCAGGCATGAATCTCGCCTGCAATCACACCGGCACGTATTCCGGACATATTACTAACGGAGGCATTCACCACTCCGAAATTCTTGATGTAACCGCCACCATTGATACGGCTGAACAAACCTGCCTCTCCCTCGTCATACACAGTTACAGTGAGGTTGCTGATGATATGGTTTTGTCCGTCGAACACACCTTGGAAGGCAATCTGGGCACCATTGTCAGCAAAGTAACCGATGGGTGGGAAATTGGGAATCACGCTCATATCCAAATCATTCATCAGGCGAATCTTTACCTTGTTCATTCCCTTGTTCACCAATTCACGGCTTACGTAGCGCAGCTCCTCGGGTGTAGTGATGTTGAACCACCCTTCCTCGTCAGCCGCAATGATGCCGTTCGAGACACCGCAGTTGATGCAATAGCCGTCCTCGTCGTACTGATGTGGTGGCAATACAATCTGGCTGGGCGTATTGCTGTAGGTTACTTCACCCTTGGGTGAACCGTCGCAGTTCAGTTCACCAGCAGCATACACTTGCTTGTGCGATTCGCCAAATAAAGGATAGGCATCAGTGCCTATTGTCTGGCGAAAGCGTATCACACTTTGGTCACCATTCAAAAGAAAGCACATCTCGCCCGTAGCGGCAATACCATCCAGTTGCTCACCCGCAAAGGTGTTTACAAACTGGGGCTCACCCTCGCCCTCTACTACACCCCACGAAGATGCGGTGGTAAAGCAGCTCGTAAATGTGGTACCGCCATTGGCACTACCCACAAGACCGCCCACTCTTTCGTTGGCAGTTTCCAGAACAATCTCTCCCATGGTATAACAGTTCATGATTTTGGCATTATCAGCCTTTGCTGCCAGCACACCCACAGGAGCACCATAGGTACTGATCAGGCGGGCGTTCTCGATGCCCAAGTTCATGACTGTACCGCCATTGATGTGCCCGAAGAAGCCCAGGTGATGTGTCTGGTCTTCTGCGAGTTCAAAGTTCATGTTGCGAATTACATGGCACTGACCGTCGAACTGACCTGCGAATCCACAGTCCACAGCGCCCTCCTGCAAATACCCCAGTGGCATAAAATTCTTCACTTCGGTCATGTCGATATCGGCAGTCAACTTACCGTTGATTCCCGTTTGACCGTTTCTCAGGAGCATAATGAACTCCTGCAACTCATCGTAATTACCGATTTCGTACCACCCATTCACCGGTTGCAGATCTGCTTTGGCAAAAAGGGCCGACATCAGCATTACAAGCGATAAAAGAAAACATTTTCTTTTCATGGCTCAACCTTGTTATTTTTTGTTGTTAGTTAATAATGATGTTAATATCTGATTCATGGCGAATTTACGTACTGAAACGGACTTCACCGCTGCAAAATTCGGCAAAACTCACAAATACTTTTAAGATAAAATGATTTTTTGATAGAACATTTTGACACGCCTTATTATTTTTTGCACATTTCTCCTCACCCATAACCCTATACATTATATATATTATATAGGGTCAGAATGATGCTTTTTCTCTCAAAAGTGTAGCTCGTATGCGATTTTTTGGCAAAATCATATAACATTTTGGCACAATTACCTTTCTTTACTTCAAGAATACTTATATTTGTAGCGTAATAACTATTATCAAACAGTATGGGAACTGTAAAATACCTGATTGCACAAGAATCAGATTACAGCTGGGGAGCTGTCACCAGCACCGTTGGAATACAGGAAACGCCTGCAGGTAAGCCTTACCCCTATGGTGAGCACCCAAAAGAATACATCTTTACAGTGGACAAAGGACGCGTCCTACACGACTTTCATATACTGTACCTCATCAAAGGACGGGGATGGGTAACAACGGCCCATTGTCCCAAGACCCAACTCCGGGCAGGAGATGCCGTCATCATCTTCCCCGACGAATGGCACAGCTACGCACCAGACGTAGAAACGGGTTGGACGGAAGCGTGGATCGACTTCACCGGTGAATTCGCTGACAGGATAATCAAGCAGCAATTCTTCGACATCAAGAACCCTGTATTGAGGGTGGGTATCAGCAACACCATCTGCAACGCCTTCGAGAAAGCCTACGATGCGGCACAAGCGGAGCTACCCGGTCACCAGCAGCAACTGGCAGGATTCGTGGGACTCATTGTCTGTTCTATGTATGCCAAGAACAAGCAACGGGCCTACAAAGACAATCCTGACATTGGATACATAAACCTGGGCAGAAAATATATGCGTGAGAACCTCTCAAACAACATCCTTATGGAGGATGTGGCAAAGGAGGTAGGTCTGGGGTACACTAAGTTCCGAAAGATCTTCCGCAATTATACAGGTTTTTCCCCTAACCAATATTTCCTTAACCTGAAATTAGAGAAAGCCAAGGACTACCTTTCCAACACCCGGCTCTCCTCGAAGGAGATTGCCTTCCGTCTGGGCTTCGATTCCACATCTTACTTCAATAAGATGTTTCGTCTTCATCACGGCATTTCGCCTTTGGAGTTCCGTGGGGAAATCGATTACGAATAATCAACAAGCTGCTCACTTTTTTCCAAAATTGGCAAAGGAGAATGTTTCGGGGAAAAAGCACCGGAACATTTTTTTTGTGTAATGCCAAAATATTATATCAAAGAATCAAATCTTTTTCGTTCCAGACTTAGAATTACCATAATTTTGCAGTACCTAATTTGATTATAACAACTGTTCGTTATTAACTAGTCTCAACTATAGTCGTTATGAGCAATAGATTTGAAATCAAAATCCTGCTTTTGCTATTTACAGCATGTAGTATAATGGGATGCCAGGAAAACGTTGACATCACCAACAGGTATGTGTTCAAGGACAATACGGCACTGGACTACCTCAGAAAGCATCCCGACACATACAGCGAGTATGTGCAGCTGTTGTACCAAGTGCCCATGAGCAAAATCAGCCAGACCTCTGTGGCACAGATACTCTCTGCACGAGGCAACTACACTGTCTTTGCTCCGACGAACGAGGCTATTCAGGCCTATCTGGACACACTGGCGGCAAAGAACATCATCGACGAGGGCAGCTGGGAGGGATTCCGCGACAGCACGACACTGGACTCCATCCGGAAGGTCATTGTCTATAACAGTATTATAGACGGAGGCGATGAACATAAGGCCTACGAGACCAACGCTTTCCCCCAGGACAACAAGGCAGAATTTCCGCTGGCCAATATGTACGACCGCAAGCTTATTGTGGAATACCGCAAGGACGCTCCTGGCAGCATCTGGGTAAATGGCGCTGAGCTGCACGAGAGGAACCGCGACATTCTGGCCATTAACGGTGTGATACACTGTACTACAGCCGTAGTGGCTCCCAGCAACAACACCCTGGGCTATCTGCTCAACGAGATATTGGCTGGCAAGCAGAGGGGATACTATGTAGCGGCATTGCTTACCAAGGCTGTGGGAATGTTAGACACGCTCAGCAAATACCGTGATGATGCGTACGAAGACAGGTACCAACGCGGCCTCGTTAAGGACTTCTCGCACACGTCCGGTATTGGTTACACATTCGGAAAAGTGCCCGAGCACCGCTACTATGGATATACATTCTTTGCCGAAACAGATGATTTCTGGGAGACGGAAATTGGCAAAGAGGCTACGGACATCACTGTGGACGACGTGCTGGAATACCTGCGGGACAAGAACATCTACCCCGATGCAAAGGACGACAGGAACTTCCGCGATGAAGAGAACCTGCTGAACCAGTTCGTCACCTATCACTTCCTGCCCATGCGACTGGCGGCCAACCGCCTGGTGCTGCACTGGAACGAGAAGGGATACACCAGCAGTAACCATAACCCCACGGTGGTTCAGTACGAATACTACACTACAATGGGCAAGCGCAGGCTGATGAAATTCCTGGAAAGCGCCGAAAGCAACGGGGTAAGGATAAACCGCTTCCCCACCATCGACAATAGCCGACGGGGAACGTATCACGAGGTGAAATGCGACCCGGACAAGGTGGGAATACCCGTAAACAATCCCGAGGCGACGGGCGACTTCAGTGTGCGAAACGGCATCATCTATCCCCTCGACCAATTGCTGGTCTATACCCAAGGGGTCCGCGACAACCTGCACAAAGAGCGCATCCGCTGGGACATCACGGCACAGTTCCCCGAATTCATGAACAACGACTTGCGCCTGCAATACTACCTTCGCGCACAGCGGACGGGCATCCCTACGTCCATCGTCTATCCCTATTTGGATGACTGCTGGATTGCGGACGACAACTACTTCTTCTACTACAACGGCTACAACGAGGGAATGAAGAACTTCCAGGGCGACGAACTGAACATCCGTGGAAACGTGGACGTCACCTTCCGCCTGCCGCCCGTACCGGCAAAGGGAGTCTATGAGCTGCGCTTCAACATCCAAAGCGACGGATATAACAGAGGCATGGTTCAGTTCTACTGGGGCCACGACCGCGACCGTCTGGCAGCAATGGGAATCCCGATGGATGTCCGCATGAGCGGACTGGAACGCCGCACCACCGCCGGCACTTTCCCAAGCGGTGTGGGTTGGGAACCCGACAGCGAAGACGATGACGCGAACGCCGAGGTGGATAAGAAAATGCGTAACAAAGGCTTCATGAAAGGAGCCGAGATATACTGCGACGGTGCACAGGGAGTATCAGTTATGGCACGCGCCGACCCGCTCATCATCCGACGTGTGATTCTGAGAGAACAGATGGATCCCGACAAGACTTACTATCTGCGTTTCAAGACAGTGCTCGACGACCCGACGCGTGAATTCTACGTCGATTACCTGGAGTACTGCCCCAAGGAGGTCTATGACAATCCCGAGACACCGGAAGATATTTGGTAGTGACAAGTAACGTGTATTTTGGAGTTAATAGTTAAGGTTTTTTGAACAACTCCTTCGTTGGGAAACGAGGGAGTTTTTTCCCTAAAGCCCAAATTCAATGAATTTAAGCAGAACTGACACTCCCGGCAGGCTAAACGCAGTGAATTCAGAAATAAATTGTATCTTTGCAACATCATCCTGACCTAAAAACAACGAATAAACCATAATAACTGATAACCAAATGAGAAGGAAAACAACAATTCTACTCTCAGGCATACTGATGTGTCTGATGAGTTGTACCCCGAAAGCGACAAATAAGGACGTAACCTTAGCTGGTCTGGTAGGTCCTGTGGTCATCAAACCATACGCCAAGGTGAAGATTAAATAAAAGAAACCAATAAATCCTCCGAGCAATGAAAAGAACCAACCTTTTCCTATTTGTCATGTTGCCCGTCGTTGGACTGAATGCAATGGGGCAGACATATTTTCCCGCTGTGCCTGATACTGCGAAACTGCGAAGCGCGTTTTCGAAAAAGGATAAAAAGGCCTTCTTGCATCCTGACCGCATCTACTATCCCGAGACGTGGTTCCATTTCATAAATACCAATATCCGACGTGAGGGCATCACGCGCGACTTAGAGGCCATCGCTGCATCGGGCATACAAGGCGTGCAGTTCTTTCACGGACAGATGGGCGACACTAAGGAATGGCCAGGAACAGAGGAACATGTGGAATGCCTGAGCCCAGAGTGGGAAGATTTGGTAAGGCATACGGCAGAAGAGGCGCATCGTCTGGGGCTACGTTTCAGCCTGCAGACCTGTCCGGGTTGGGCCATGAGCGGAGGACCGTGGATTAAGCCCGAGCAGGCTATGCGCCACCTGAGCTATTCGCGAACGGACGTAACAGGAGGCAAGGAGGTGAATGTGGAGTTGTCTGTCCCACAGAAGGAGGACTGGCGTGACTGGCGGGACATCGCCGTGCTGGCATTCCCGGCTCCGCAGGGCGATACCGGCAAGTATTGCCAGATAGAGGAGGTGGAAGCCGAGGAACACCAGGAGGACTGGAAGCGCCTGCTCAGCGGTGAACAGGGTTTCAGTTTCACCCTGGAGCCGATAGGATTCGAACGGGGAGAGGGTCTTCATCGCCTGCGCGTCAAGATGAAGGATGCCGCCAAGGTTCGCTCCATAGCGTTCAATCCCATCGACAGATTCAATCATGAGTTCTGCGTACAACCTGATATTCATCTGCGCGTCCTGACTCCCAGTGGAGCCGTTGCCCTCGACACAGACTTCCCGCACGCCAACTGGCAGGATGATGAAAAGACCATGACCTTCGCCCTACCCGACCTGCAGGAACAGGGAGAGTACATCCTGGAAATCACAAACCTGCACCCTATGCACCTCACAAGTCTGCGTTTCTCAACAGCCACACGTGGCCACAACTGGGAGATGGAGGCTGGCTGGACATCGCGTTGGCTGCTCGGACTGCCGGAGAATATGAACGAGGACGGAAACGGCTTCGTCAAACGGAAAGACATCGTCAACCTGACTGATAAGATGACAGCCGACGGACAACTCCGCTGGACGGCTCCAGAAGGACATTGGATAGTGCTACGCATCGGACATGTGAACACTGGCAAACAAAACGGTCCGGCTCCGAAGGAGGCCACGGGCTGGGAAGTAAACAAGCTGGACTCGGCCTTCGTCGCCTATCAGTTCCGCAGTTATATTGGCCGGCTGACAGACGGGCCACTGAAGGGACTTGTGAACAATATGCTGATGGACAGTTGGGAATGCTCGTCGCAAACGTGGACAAGATACATGCAGCAGGAGTTCCTCAACCGATGTCATTACGACCTGCTCAGCTGGATGCCTGCCATCTTCGGATGGGTGATAGACAATCGCCAGCAAACCAGCAAGTTCCTTTCCGACTGGCGCCGCACCATCAATGAACTCTTCACGGATAACTTCTACGGCCAAATGACACGACTGGCCCACGAGAAGGGAATAACGGTAAGCTACGAGACGGCAGCAGGAGACATCTTCCCAGGCGATCCTATGGAATACTATAAGTATGCCGATGTGCCTATGACCGAATACTGGCAGCCAATCACAAACTGGCTGGCCAATCACAACTACAAGCCTATACGTGTCACGGCTTCGGCTGCCCGTATGTATGGTAAACCGCGCATTTCAGCAGAGAGCTTCACATCTTTCGAACTCACTTGGGACGAGCACCTGTCGATGCTACGCGAGGTAGCCAACCAGAACATGGTGGAAGGCGTCACACATACCGTATTCCATACCTACACCCATAATCCTGATGCGGACCGTTACTACCCGGGCACTTCGTTCGGCAGCGGCATCGGTACTCCCTTCCTCCGCAAGCAGACCTGGTGGCCTTATATGAAGCACTTTAACACCTATCTGGCCCGTTGTGCCTTCATGCTGGAGAAGGGACAGCCCGTTAGCAGCGTACTCTGGTATGTCGGTGACGAGATAGAGCAGAAGCCCGACCAGTATGCGCCCTTCCCCGAAGGCTATGCGTTCGACTACTGCAATACCGATGCCCTACTCCACCGCATCAGCATGAAGGACGGACGATGGACGGCCCCTGAAGGAATTGCATACGATGTGCTTTGGATACCAGACACAAAACGCCTATTACCCGAGACTAGTACCAAGTTGCAAGCAATGACAGCGCAGGGAGGACATGTTATTGAGGATGTTCCCCTCTCGGAATTAGGTCACGCCCTTGAAAGACTAGGGCTACAGTATGATGTTAAACCAACAGAACTGCGTTGGCTCCATCGTCATACAGGCGGAGCCGACTGGTACATGGTTTGTCCGAAGGCGGAGCAGTCGTTCAGCGGCAAGGTCTCTTTCAGACAGAAAGGACATGCAGAGCTGTGGAATCCCATGAACGGCAGCATCACCCCCATAGCTACCAGGCAAGACGGCGACTATACCTGCCTCGACCTCAACCTAAGCCGCGGTCAGATGCTCTTCGTAGTGTTCAGACCCGCCCCCTTCCCCTCCCTTTATGAAGGGGAGCCCTCTTATACAAATATAAATACTATAGAGGGGCCTTGGACGCTCAGTTTTAATGACGAATTGGGTACTTCCCTGATTCTTGAGGAAAAGAAAGCATCCCCTGACGGGGAGGTTGAAAGGGGTCTTCTGCCTTGGAAAGATCTTCCCCTGAGCGATGAAGGAAAGGCATTCTCCGGTACTGCCACATACGAGACCACATTCTTGCTTGACCACAAGCCTAAGAAAAAAGGAAGGCTTTCCCTGAATCTAGGAAAGGTGGAGGAGATAGCCGTGGTCAGCGTAAACGGCCAAGTCACCGATACCCTTTGGGCAGAGCCCTACGAGACCGACATTACCCGTTACGTCCGTAAAGGCAAGAACCGACTGAGCATCCAAGTCACCAGCACCTGGTTCAACCGTCTGGTCTATGATGCCCGTCAACCCAAGGAGCAACGCAAGACCTGGGTCATCAACGGCCCCTCAGCCAATTCTGAACTCCGACCCTCCGGCCTCCTTGGTCCCGTAGAACTGACAGAGTGGAAGTGAAACTCCTTGAACCACTTAAATTCTCAGGTCTATTTTAACCAACTAACCATAAGTTTGCCTCGCTTCATCCATACTTTTGCCGTACTCATCGAGTAAGAGCAGAAGCTACCTAGAAGCAGAGCTCGGGAATGAGGAACTTGTGTTAATTATTAACTGAAGTTTCGGAAGTTTAATGGGGAGTTAAAATGGAAGTATAATTGGGAGTTAAAATGGAAGTTAAAGAAGATAGAGAAGTTATCGCTTCGCTCGTCCATTCGGACAGGAGTTAAAGACGATAGTTATACACGTGCAGACAAGAAGTCTTAAGTAACGTCGGAGCGAAGCGGTAACTTCGGAGGGCGAAAGCCCGGTAACTCCTAAGCGAAGCGGTAACTTCCTAGGCCGTAAGGCCGATAACTCCTTAATTCCAATAACTCCCAAAACTTAAATGAATTAATCCGAGTCATCCGTGTTCACAAAAACAGGTAACATATACCCTCGATTGCTGCTGAGGGCCGATGGTTATCGCTGCGGGAGGACGGGAGGTTGGATGGTTTT
This sequence comes from Bacteroidaceae bacterium, assembly GCA_017445925.1. Taxonomy (GTDB): domain Bacteria; phylum Bacteroidota; class Bacteroidia; order Bacteroidales; family Bacteroidaceae; genus Physcousia. Next base: position 38,149 of record JAFSRW010000092.1, read on the forward strand.
AACCTCCCGTCAATCTCCCGTCAACCTCCCGTATGACCTCAAGTCCATTTTCCATCTTCAGAAAATAGAAGGCAAATTGTTTAAGTAGAATTTACGATGAGAAAGTAGCAAGCGGCCTGAAGTTGACGGGAGGATAACGGGAGGTTAAAGGGAGGTCGAAGTTGTCCAACCTCCCGTCTTCTAATCCCGATAACCATCGGGGGTTGCAGCCATTTAGGATATATGTTAGGTTATTTTACGCCAAAACAAACTCGAAAAAGAACAGAACAGGGAAATATCCTTACAAAATTAAGAATAACTTAACAGACCGTTTTTGCTGTTTAACCAAGAAAAACTTACTCCCTAATTAGGGAATTTTTGTTGCCTAGTGTTGGAGGAAAAGCCCCCTCTCCGACTCCCCCAAAAGGGGATAGAACTAATTAGAAAGAAAAATATTTACATTTCGTATTAGATATAAAAATACCCTCGATTGTGGGTATTAATAGAAACGGTTGCGAGTATTAATAGTAAATTTTGCGCCCATTAATAGGATAAAGGTATAAAGTGGTTAACCCGTTACAAACCATTTACCCGCAAGTTACTCATACTCTATTTGTAAATCAGACAGTCAACCTTAAAAATACCCATTTTTAAGCCCCTATTTTGGCTCATCTTGACAAAAAGTGCAGAGAGCGTGTAGGCTATTCGGGCCAGCCATCACGGTTTAACACACCGTAATATAATAACATATATTTAAAAGCGCAGGCTTAGCCTGAGGCACGGAGCTTCTCATAAGGCAGGCTTGGGCTGTCGCTGTCTCATTATTCAGGTAGCCAGAAGACCGGCTACTGTTTATATGTTGCAACATTTCTTTGAATTTCTTTTTAGTTCTTGAGTTCCTGCGAGGGGTCTTCTTTCAAATAGGTACTTAGGAAAGACATGGTCGTAATAAGATGCATAAGGCCAGCCTTGGGAAGTTTTGCCAGCTCGCTCAGAATCGGTAGGGCGTTGATTTCATGATAGTGTACGTTAGACATTGTTCCCCCGTTGCTTAGTGCTTCGTAACACTTACGCATATTTTCCACAGGGATGCCGTCGTCCTTCTTGCCATGTATCAGGTAGATTTCTGTCGTGGGCAGCCATCCTGACAGGTTGTTCTGCTCAGCCAGAATGCGCAACAGCACCTGCGTTTTCGGGTTAGTACTATCAAGATGGCTGTTCTTGGTCATCATATCGGGGGCGATAATCCCAGAAAGCGTCTTCGGGTTCGGCATGTTAATGTCAGATCCAATGATGTTGGCGAAGTATCTGGCCTCTGCCTCATAGTATGACATTGTGCGACCTTCGCATTCCACCTGCACATTGAGAAGGTTCGGGTTGACGAAATCCTGGGCCTGATAGCCGTATAACTGTTCAGGAGAGAGTGCCGCGAGCGAGAAAACCATCGATTTGCTCAACATGGCGTTGAATTCGGGATGGTCGCTGAAATAGCGGATGCACCCTTCAAAATCCACCGGTCCGAAACCAGTATAGACGGTACTCAGCCTGACAGCCTGACGGAACGACGCGCTGGCCTCGGTCTCGTAATATTTGGCAAATGCCAAGGGAACAGCGGCTCCCAGCGAGCAACTGGTGCAGATAGTGTGACCGTCGTCGGACAGTGTGACGCCATGATTTCGCATCACTTCTAGGGCAGCCATTGTGCAGTCGGCCATCTGACGGGCCAGCACATTCGACGAGACCGTGCAATAGAAGTCCTTATCCAGATTGACACCCAATCCCTGGCCATCGGGCTGGATGACGGCTTCGTTGAAGTATGCGCGCAGTGCCCACATATCAAGAATCTGGGAAGGTGCCTCACTTACATCGACCAATGCATGGTGCATGTTCAGTGTCAGCGATTTCACCTGGTGGCCGATGCCTTTCGTCTTATGATTGGGGAAGGTAACACGGCCCGACAATACAACATCCTCGCCACGGGCCGACTTGCTGCGGTAATTGAAACCATACGATTCCATCTGCCAACAGTGGTCTTCCTGTTTGTCCAGCCCCGCCTCGGCCTCAAATAGCCTATCCATAGCCGGAGCCTGGGCGGCGATAAAACTACCGAAGACCTTCCTCAATATTATTACCACACCCCGGAAAACGTTTGTTACAACAGGAGAGGAGACTCCCCAATCTTCTTCGGTTACCAACTTACCGTTATTCGTGATGCTTACAAAAAGCTCAGGCTGAAACTGCAGACTATCCGTTTCCGCTAGCAGAATTTCATTACTAACACAGTTATTATTGTTATTGTTATCGTCGTCTTTGCAACCCACCACGAGCAGCAGCGTGAGAACTATCACTGTATGGAAAAAAATCTTTCTCATTTGTTTGGTGTTGTATGTGGATAATATTTGTTACGAGCTCGAAGCTCCTCCAACGTAAGCCTATGGTCTATATCGAAGAAGTAATGGGGATGGCTGACGCGTTTCTCCTCGGGCGGCAATTGCATATAGTCGCCATAAAGCTTGCGCAGATAAGCATCGTAGGCACGAGGAATAATAAGCGTGGTGTCCTCGAAAGGTACTTCTATCACATCGTGGAACCACTCCGACTGAAAGATTCTTCCTTCCCACTGGGTTACACAAACACATTTGGGCCCAGGGCCATTGTGTTTGTACGTTTCCTCGTACTGCTGGAAGGCCTGCAAGTATTTCTGGGGATTACGACTGCGCCACTTGCTGAGCACCTGAACACCCAAACGATGTACATCGCCAGCAAAGAGGGACTTGGCCATATCCGCAAACGTATAATGGCTGACGGCATTCAGGTATTTGTCGAAGTAATAATGGCTACGGTACTGGCGTGCAGTAATCACCTCGTCAGCCTCATCAAACTCATCCAAGGGGAAAATATCTATGCTGACACCAAACAGAAAAGGCAGATGCCGGAACTCCCAAATGGTACTACGGCAGTCGGCAATCTTGGCGAAAGGCATGTAGTACTTGGAATTGATAATTGATAATTGACAATTGACAATTGGCTGTTTAGAGTTTAGAGATGGCTGTTGGGTGTTCCAATTGAGGAGCTCGTAGCCGGTGCCTTGGAACGAGGGGGCTAACTGCAGCAACTGCTCATAGTCCTTACGAGGCATGTAGAGGTCGATATCATCGTCCCAAGGAATGAAACCTTTATGGCGGATAGCACCTAAGACGGTTCCGCCACAACCTATATAGCGAAGGTTATGCCGCTGGAAGAATTCCTTGGCAAAAAGGAACACTTCCAGCAGGCGATTCTTTAAGAGATCTCCCGACCTTCCCTCTAAGGGAGGAGTTTGTTTCTTTTCTTCTTTCATTCGTGGAGAAGATTAAGGAACTGCTCTGCGCACCACAGCTGCCACTTCTGGTTGCCTGTAAGCGTATCCATGGGGATATCTGTACGGAATTCGGGACGCTTGGGACCTTCCCAATTACGGAAGACAGCATCAACGGGGCGAGGCATAGGAATCTTGAAGGGGATCTCCAAATCGGGATATTTGATGGCATACAGCCCGCGAACCAGATATTTGGGTTCTCCGTTCCTTACACGGGTCATATCCAGAGGGTCGGCCATCACCAACTTAGCGTATGGATCATAGTAAGGCATCCAAGCGGCTCCGAATGCGTTCAGATAGGAACTGCTACTCTCGATGGCAAACACCTCGTCCATAAACTTCATGAAATCGATATGCTCAGCATCTGTACGATACTTCTCGTACAACTCGTCCTGGGGAACAGGATTCTTCAGTACCAACGTAGGCTCCAAGAATGTGTAGCGCTTAACAAACCCATCGAAAGTCCACTCTGGCGATATCAGCTTATCCATACCACCAAAGATGAGGTCGGCACTCTCGCCCACAATCATAAGCTGAACGCCGTCCTGCTTGGCTATCTCGGCAGCCTTATATATCTGAGGTTCGATGGAATGAACAGGAGCAAACTTATAACGCATCACAATGGGAGTGTACTTCTGGTAATCCTCCATCGTGATATCTATCAGGTGATGATGCAACTGCAGCTTCTGACAATACTTCTTGGCACGCTCCACATCGGCATCAAACTCGCCAGATGCCGAATTGAATGTATAGGCGTGACTGCCCGGCTTGAGATAGGCTGCAAGGTTGGCGCTGTCCATACCGCCTGAGAGCAGGATGCCGATATTGTCGTACTTGGCATACAGCTCATCGAACTGCTTCTGAATTTCCCTGTCGATATCCTCAGATGTCTTGACGGGAATACGCTCCTTATCATCCACAGGAAGGATATTCTTATGCTGAAAACCTTCTGCAAAATCAACTCCATCCTTCCATATATAGCGAAATGCCATATAGGAACTTAAACAAAACTTCTTGTCAATCATACTTTTTTACTTATTTAAATGGTTAGCGTCCGTTCTATCTTCTTCTTTTCCGTAAGCCCATCCGCGAGTTGCCTTCAAGGCTTCTGTAATCTTGGTAGAGGAAATACCCTTTGTATAGGGGAAGTACACAATCTTTATGCCTTCACGGCTGAATTCCTCCTCGTACTGCTTCCACTTCTCGGTTCCGTACCAGTCATCACCGACAAACAGTACGCTGGCCCCCAACTTCTTGCAGGCGGCAAGCTTGTCCATATCATACTGAGGTACGACGGCATCCACATACTTGATGCTCCTTACTATCTCGGCACGGTCAGAGAAAGGAATCATAGCGTGCTTTCCCTTGTAGAGTACCAACTCATCGACCGTTACGCCGACAATCAATTTATCACAGAGTGCCTTTGCATTCTTCAGCAAAGTGAGATGTCCGATGTGGAACAAATCAAAAACTCCAGCTGTATAACCTATTACCATAACTTATTTAAATAAACAATGATCAATTCTCAACGATAACGTTAACGTCAACGTCAACGATACTTTCAACTCTCAACTCTCAACTCTCGACTCCCATCTTCCACTTAACCATGGGATGCGTTCTATGAACGGGACCATCCAACTACACATACAAAAGACGGCAGGAAGGAGGATGAAAACCTCCTCCGGCTTATTCCAGATGCTACGTCCGAAACTCAAATGCATGAACTTATAGAAGTAAAGCATGGGGTAATGAGAGATGAAGTAGACCATACTATGCTCGCCTATATAGCAAATTATGGGAACGCGAGGCAGGTTCAGACAAGACAACATGCCCACTAGTCCGCATATTACCAATACCATATTTAAGATGGTTATAGGAAAACTTCCCTTAAAATCATTGATGGACATCATATATTCTCCGTGCCAAGTTGCGTTCAATACCACGAACAACAGTACCATTACGACAGAAGCCCAGAGAATGGTCTGACGGGAGAACCTGTTCATGATACGCTTCCACAACATACCCAAGTAGAAAAAGAAGATGCCCATAAATACGTTGTTGACACTCATCCACAAGGGGTTACCATTGAGGAAAAGCCAATATCCCATGAGCGGGAAGAGAGCCGCAATCCAATGAAGCCCCTTTACCTTCTCAATAAAATGAACCACCAGATATGTGACGAAGAAGGAGAAAAGGAACCAGGTTGGACGATTGCCATAGAAACTGCTGGTTTCCCAGATGTGCGACAAATATAATGGTTCTATGGGCTTATGGAATCTGTCTAACAGAGTAGGAAGGAAGGCAAAGTAAATAGCCAATCCTATAATGCCTGCCGACATATATGGAACGAAAAGTCGTTTGGTGCGGTCGATGATATAATCCTTGGTGGGACGGTTGTTCACCCCCTTGTTGAAATATCCAGCCTTAAAGAAGAAGAACGACATGAAGTAGAACGTCCACTCCATGACACGCGTCCACCACTGAACCTCTCCCATACCACAGAAGTCCATAACGTGCAGGCTTATCATACGAATGATGCAAAGTCCACACAGAAAATCGAACGTATGATTTCTATTCTTCATTTGCAACCTTATTAACTGTCTTAGGCCATCTGCCACTTAACCAAGGAACACGTTCGATGTACGGAACCAACCAAGTACAGATGCTGATTATCAGCATGAACACCAAGATGAAATCATCCCAATGCTTATTCATTCCCCTGCCTGCTACACCATGTACCATAGTATAATACAGCAGAATGGGATAGTGAAGCACAAAGTAAACCATACTATGCTCGCCGATATACGCCACAAAAGGCACACGGAAAGGAGGCATCGACAAGAGAACACCTGAAATTCCACAAAGGGCACAGGTGATATTAACGACGGCTCCCCAAGGGCGGTGTACCCAATGGTTCAGGCTCATATCATACTCGCCGTGCCAATAATGGTTCCCGAACAGGAAGACCAAAAGCAAAACCAAAGAGACAAGCGTAAAAGTATGTTTGGGAACTTTATGCAGCAACCAATGCCAACATTTTCCTAAATAAAAGAAGTAAACGCCCATAAAGACATTACCCAGACTCATGGGCACCTGAATCTTATTATCTGCCAATGCCCAACTTGCGAGCGGAAAGAAGATGGCAAGATATGCCAGATAAGGAACCTTCTGCATAAAATGCACCATCACATACATACAGAAGAAGGAGAACAGGAACCAAACGGGCGGATTGCCATAGAAATGGCTCTGCATCCAAACATGACTCCAAGTCAGTTTATCCCAATACCGATGCAACTCATTAGGGAACAGCATCAGTATGCCAAAATAAAAGATACTGCCAATGGCACCCCAAGCCAGATAGGGGATAAACAAGCGTTTGAACTTGTCCTTCAGGAAGAAACGGGTTGGTGCGGAAATGCTTTTGTTGAAATAACCTGCCTTGAAGAAAAAGAAGCAGATGAAGAAGAAGGTCCACGCCATCAACTTGTCGAACCAAAACGTGCAACCTCTGAATCCACACATACTTATGCAATGCAAGACTATCATCCTAAGAATGCATAGTCCGCAAAGCAAGTCAAAAGCATGATTCCTTTCTTTCATGATGCAAAAGTATGAAAAACATTGAACATTCAACATTGAACATTGAACATTTTTATGGAATTCGACACAAAATCCAAAATTATGAATTGTGAATTGTGAATTATGAATTAAAAACATTAATTTTGCATCATGAAACAAGCACTTGTGGATGTTTCCGTACTGATTTTGTTCTTCAACAGGCCAGAACCGTTGAAGCAAGTCTTTGCGCAAGTACAGCAAGCACGGCCCGCACGACTCTTCCTTTACCAAGACGGTCCCCGCTCTGAAAAAGATATGGAAGGCATACTTGCCTGCAGGGAAGTTGTAAGCCAGATTGACTGGGACTGCGAGGTGCATCAGTTGTACCAGGAACGCAACTACGGATGCGACCCCTCGGAATTTATTTCCCAAAAATGGGCCTTCAGCCATACGGACAAATGTGTAGTCCTGGAAGATGATGATGTGCCTGCCGTTTCATTCTTCACGTTCTGCAAGGAAATGCTGGACCGTTATGAGAACGATGAGCGTATTACCATGATTTCCGGATTCAACGTAGAGGAACAGACAGCCGACGTGAAGGAAGACTATTTCTTCTCGACCAACTTCAGCATCTGGGGATGGGCTTCATGGAGAAGAGTCGTTGACCAGTGGGATGAGCACTACACCTGGATGGATGATCCACAAGCGGTTGCTCAGATTAAAGCCATCATAAAGGAACGTGGCTACAGGAATGATTTCCTACCTATGTGCGAACAACACAGGGCGCAAGGCAAAGCATTCTACGAGACTATCTTCTGGGCTCATCTGTTGATGAGCAACGGGCTCTGCATTGTTCCTCGGCGTAACATGATTAATAATCTGGGCGCTACAGCAGGCAGCACGCATTTTGGAGGTTCGCTGGAGACTATGCCTCGTGGATATCGCCGCATCTTCACCATGAAGCGGTTCGAGCAGGAAACTCCTGTACAGCATCCTTCCTATATTATGGAGCATGTGGCCTACCGAAAGAGAGCCTATAAGATAATGGGGTGGATGAATCCGTGGGTGAAAATTGGGCGTTCATTTGAAGAACTGTTCCTGAACCTTCGCTACGGCAACTTCCGCTTTATCCTTCAATCCCTTAACAAACGCATCCATAAATGGATGGGAAAGACTGCATACAAATGAGAGTTCTCCTGATAAGTACCAGCGACCTTGCAGGTGGAGGTGCCATTGCAGCCTACCGACTGATGGAAGCCCTGAACAATAACGGTGTTAAGGCTAAAATGCTGGTGCGCAATAAACTGTCAACTTCCGTTACTGTAGCCCAAACAGGAACAAAAATCCCCAAGGTACTGGAACGTATGCAGATTATGTCGCACCTGAGAGGAAAACTCTGGCAGGCTGACACAGCAGATTTTGGCATTAATATTACCAAGACCGATGAATACAAAGAGGCTGATGTAATTCATCTGCATTGGATTAACCAGGGAATGGTTTCCCTTTCCGGCTTGAAGCAGATGATTAAGGACGGAAAGAAGATTGTCTGGACGCTGCACGATGAATGGCCCTACTTGGGTATCTGCCATTACAGGGGCGATTGTCAAGAGACAGAGTGCAGGAAATGCCCTCTTCTGCCTGGCAATACAGCCCACAAACGCTATCTCAAAAAGCAGGAATTATATAAGAAAGGTATTATCACCTTTGTGGGATGTAGCGAATGGATTACCCAAAGAGCCCGACAGGCAATGCCTGAGGCCCAGGTGGTTCATATTAACAATTGCATTCCACACAATATATTCCGTTACATCGACCAACAGGAGGCACGCAAGCAACTGGCCTTGCCTCTCGACAAGAAAATCATCCTCTTCTGCTCGCAGAAGCTCAACGATGAGCGCAAAGGCTACACTTATCTGCAGCAAGCCTTAGAGAAACTCTCAACTCTCAACTCTCAACTCTCAACTGTATGCATAGGTAAGGGGGCGCGTTATATCAGCAGTCCAGAAGAAATGGCTCTTACGTATGCTGCAGCAGATGTGTTTGTAACACCCAGTCTGCAGGACAATCTGCCCAACACCATAGCAGAAGCTATGTCGTGCGGAACACCTTGTGTTGGTTTTAACGTGGGCGGCATTCCTGAAATGATAGACCATCAGCAGAACGGTTACGTTGCCAAATACAAGGATGTGACTGATTTGGCAGCAGGCATCCAGTATGTTCTTACCCATGATATGCGTGAGGCGGCTCTTCATAAAGCTGCATCGGCATACGGTGAGACACACGTCGCCCAAAAATACATTAATGTTTATGAATCAAGATAAAACGCAAAATACATCACTCCCGCTTATAACCATAGCCACCGTCACCTACAATGCAGGGGCTACCTTACAGCGCACATTAGACAGTGTGGCGGCTCAGGATTATAATAGGATTGAGCATCTGATTATCGACGGACTTTCCACAGACAATACGCTCAGCCTTGTACAGCGGTACGTGGAGCAGAATAATAACAGGCACCAGATTCGTTTGACCAGTGAGCCTGACGACGGGCTTTACGATGCTATGAATAAGGCGCTGACGCTGGCTGCAGGAGATTACATTGTATTCCTGAATGCGGGAGATAAATTGCATAGCCAATATACCATTTCGGAGATAGTGAAATGTGCCCAGTGGCGTAAAGGACGCAACAGCAATCCTGCCATTCTGTATGGCGAAACAGATTTGGTGGATGATGAAGGGAAATTCGTTCGGCACCGTCGTCTTACCGCCCCAGAAGCACTGACATGGAAAAACTTCCTTAGTGGCATGAGAGTTTGCCACCAGTCGTTCTACGTCCGTTCCGACATAGCAAAAAGCGAAAGTTACAATCTGAATTTCCGCTACTCTGCCGACTACGACTGGTGCATCCGTATCATGAAGAAAGCGGCCCAACGAAGATTAAAAATAACAAATACCCATCAGATTCTTACGGATTACCTCAACGAGGGCATGACTACCAAGAACCACCGTAAGTCTCTCGTAGAGCGACTGAAACTGATGGCCCAGCATTACGGATGGGCACAGGCTATAGCCGCCCACTGCTGGTTCGTAATAAGATCCATCATCAAAAAATAAAAAAGCCTCTCCCCCCGCCATCTCCAAAAGAGAGGGAGCAATGGTTCAAGAGGTTCAAGAAGTTCAAAAGGTTCAAGATTTAATAGTAAATAGCAAACCAATATGAAAATAGCAATCATAGGAGCAGGAAACATGGGAGGTGCCACTGCCAGAGGATTGGCACAAAGTCAGCATGTAAATGCAAAAGATATCTGTATCAGCAACCCAAGCAAGGGCAAACTGGATGCCATTAAGGCAGAATTCCCAGAGATAAACATCACGCAGGACAATATGGAATGTGTAAAGGATGCCGATATGGTCATCTTAGCTGTTAAACCTTGGAAAGTAGAAGAGGTTGCTTGCGAAATAGCTACTCACCTAAAGAACGGAAACGTAATTGTGGGAAGTATGGCTGCTGGCACAAGCACCGAAAAGATAGAAACCATGTTTGGTCAACATCCCATCTACACTATCATTCCTAACACAGCTATTGCCGTACGCCAGAGTATGACCTTCATCGCCCACAAGAACACTACACCTGAGATGGACAATGAGATTCTGACCATTTTCAAGGAGTTGGGTGAAGCCATGATTATAGAAGAACGACTGATGGGAGCCGGAATGGCTCTTGCCAGTTGTGGCATAGCCTACGCTATGAGATACGTCCGCGCTGCCACCGAAGGAGGGGTAGAACTTGGTATGTACGCCAAAGATGCCCAACATATAGTTGAACAGACGCTTTTAGGAGCTGTAAAACTGCTTCGTGCCAACAACAGTCACCCTGAGGCAGAAATAGATCGCGTTACAACACCAGGTGGTATCACCATTCGTGGACTGAACGCTATGGAGGAGAACGGATTTACCAACAGCGTTATTAAAGGACTGAAGGCAAGTAAATGAAACTGAAGGAAAAAGTCTTGCAAACAATGAAGTCGACCGATACGGAAAGTCGGTTCGAACTTTACGTCACCCGAACGCCTGGCTATCTTTGGGCCCGCCTGTTCCAGAAGTTGGGCGTCCACCCTATAGCCGTTACCCTGATGAGTATCGTCATTGGGGCTGCCAGCGGCTATTTCTTTTACCTTCCTACCCTAAAAATGAACCTCATTGGTATCCTCCTACTGATTTGGGCTAACTGGTACGATTGCGCAGACGGACAACTGGCTCGTATGACAGGCAAGAAGACGCTCATTGGCCGTATCCTTGACGGCTTTGCCGGAGATGTCTGGTTCTTCTGTATCTATCTGGGCCTTTGCCTAAGGTTGACACCAGAGTGGGGTATATGGATATGGTTGTTGGCAGCGTGGGCTGGAATTCATTGTCACGGTCGCCAATGCGCTATTGCCGATTATTACCGCAACATACACTTGTGGTTCTTTTTAGGCGAGGAAAAAAGCGAACTGGCAACCAGTCGACAGGAAGAAAAAGAATACCATAGCCTGAAATGGAAGAGTAGTGAATGGTTCCACAAACTCTACCTATTCTTTTATATAAGGTATACCAAGAGTCAGGAAGCGCAGACTCCCCGTTTTCAAGAACTCTTCCATGCTATACAGGAAAAGGGAAGCATCTCGGAGGATATGCGACAGCGTTTCCGTGCAGACAGCCTTCCGCTGATGCCCATCACCAATATTCTAACCTTCGACACCCGTGCTGGAGTACTGTTCCTTTCTGTCCTGATAGGAATGCCCTGGATATACTTTATCTTCGAAGCAACCGCATTGGAACTCCTCCGCTACTGGATGATTCATACGCACGAAACCTTCTGTCAGAAATACCTTGATGAGGTAATTAATAATTCATAATTCATAATTCACAATTCAGAATTCACAAGTCATAATTCATAATTC
>JAFSRW010000093.1 GCA_017445925.1 Bacteroidaceae bacterium
AGGGCGAAAGTGGTACCTTTGCATAACTTTGATTTTGATGTTGTAAAGGTACAAAAACTTTACGACATAACAAAACCCTGGCTTGAGAAAGTCGGGGCTTTGTGTAAAAAAAAGAGGATGTGCCTATTTTGACACACCCTCTTTGTGTTATATTTTCGCGATCTGACTTTTTTAGATAACAGTCTTACCACCCGCTGGGCAGCACGATGTTATCGATGTTATGTGCCTGCTTGAATAGGGGAGAGATTTCATCGTCCGTAAAGCCTGCTATGCCGCAGCCAATGCGGGTAACGAGGAATGTCAGTTCAGGGTGAGCCTTGGCAAAGGCGATGAATTCATCCACATACGGGCGAATGGTTTCTACACCGCCCTGCATAGTAGGGATTGCATAGCTCTGGCCTTGTAAGCCTACGCCTTGTCCCATAATAGCCCCGAACTTGTGGTAAGCAGCATAAGCCGCTCCACCGCCATGCATACCTCTCAGATTACTGCCGAAGACGAATATCTCGCCAGGCTGGAGTTCAGAAATGAACTCGGGTGTTGTACGTTTCTGTTGCATAGGTCAATTATTTCTGTGCGAAGTTACAAAACGCTGCACCATCAGGGATATGTTCCCATAGGGGCAGGAACGGATTACCCGGGGTTGTGAGCAAATCCTGTGACGCATCCTGCGTGCCCGTACAGGAAGCAAGGACAATAGCAGCGATAAAAATGCTCTTCTTCATAAAGGAATAAGGTTATTCTGTTATTACTTCGATATCACTATAACCCATGCGTTCCCCCTGGGCCAGTTTCAGCCCCTCCACACGAATCACCTTGGCACGAGTAGGCTTACAACGCAAAGTCTGCCAGATAGGATTATTGACGATGTTCGAGAACTCACCTTCGCCCAGCGTTTCCCACTTCTTCCAATCGGTGGTGGCAGAAATGCGGTAGTGAGTTACGAGGCCCTCCTTCGAATCCTGTGGGGGCAGATAACGGAATCCCGTGACTGTCTGTTCATCCTGGAGTGTTACGAACATCATCTTGTCGGCACCGAAGAAAATGTAGTAGTCTGATGCATGCTTCTCGCCACTATCAGGCGTATCCATGGTGATTTCAGGAGCCAGATAGACCGAAGTGCGCTTGATGATGGGTTCGCACTTAGCATCCAGGACAGTAAAGCGCAAACGGGTGGCTGTTACGTTGGGGAAGCAGATGATGCGTCTGTGACCGATAGTGGTCAATCCGTCGCCATTATCTGCTAACATATCCTTCAGGGGTTGCCATTTGCCATCCACATCGGCTTCCAGTGAGAATTTTTTTACGCGTTGTCCGTAGCGGATATCCTCCTCTACGACAAAGCGGTTGAAAGTAGTCGGCTTCTTGAATTTAAGAATCAGACCTCCATCCTTCTCCATGACGCATCCCTTCCGAGAGGCCGGGAGGGGGTTCTTAAACACCTCGTCAATCATCCTCTTGAAGGCGATGCCCCGCAGCGAGTCTATGGGATGGATGCGTCCGTTGGGCGCAATGGGGAAGTTCAGCAACAGACACGAATTCCGACCTACAGACTTATAATAAGTGTCCATCAACTTAGACAGACTCTTCACGTTCTCGTTCTCCGTCTCGTGATAGAACCAGCCCGGACGGATACTGGTGTTGGTTTCGCCGGCTACCCATAATTCGCCGTTCTCATCGCCATAGTGCAGGATATTATAGTCCATTCTTCCCTCGCGTGGCACCAGACTCCAGTTCGTTTCGCCTATAAAGCCAGCCTCCGTGCCCACCCAACGCAGGTCGCCACGATCGCCGCCCGCATCGCTCCAAATCAGCGCCTTGGGCTGTAGCTCGCGAATCATCTTGAAGGTCTCGGGCCAGCCATAATAGTCTTTGTCTATCTTACGTACCTCATTGGCTCCTCCATACCATCCGTCGCCTCCGTTGGCACCGTCGAACCACACCTCAAACATATCGCCATACTCCGTCAGCAACTCACGCAGCTGGTTGCGGAAGTAATTCACATATTCCGGGCGTCCGTATTCCGGATGGTTCCTGTCCCATGGCGACAAATAGACTGCGAACTTCAGCCCCTCCTCCTTGCAGGCCTCGGCCAGTTCGCGAACCACATCTCCCTTTCCGTTCTTCCAGGGAGAGTTCTTTACCGAATACGCTGTGTACTTCGAGGGCCACATACAGAAGCCGCAATGGTGCTTAGCGGTAAAGATGATGCCCTTCATGCCTGCCTGTTTGCAGACACGCGCCCACTGGCGGCAATCCAGATCGGCGGGATTAAATAACTTCGGGTCCTCATTACCGAAGCCCCATTCCTGGTCGGTGTAGGTATTCAGGGAATAGTGAATAAATGCGTACATCTCCATCTCCTGCCATCGCAGCTGGTTCTCCGTTGGCACAGGACCACATGGAATTTTGCGTTGGGCACTTACAGCCAAAGAGGCTGCACAAATTAGGATTGCTAAGAAAGGTTTTATTGTTTTCATGACGCTAATTATTGTGCAAAGTAAGCAAAAATATCCCAACTGTCAAAACATTCTTCCTAAAAATAGGGGGATGTGTCAGAATAGGCACATCCCCCCCTTGTTATTGTCTATAGGATAATTTTTACTTCTTCTTTCCCTTAGCCGGAGCTTTGGTAAGGTCGAGCACGCGGACGTTGCGGAACTTCAGACCTGCACCGTGACCGAGGAAACCAATGTGACCGGTCTTGTTGAACATACCGGGATGGTTGTGGTGGTCAACGGTGTAGGGGTTGTTGTCGCTTCCGTCGGGAGCTACATTGTGACCCTGACAGGCTTCCTTGATGTCGCCATCTACAATTACCTCGCCGTTAACGGTAACGGTGATGTGGTTGCCCTGAACGCGGATTTCCTCTTCGCTCCACTCGCCCAGAGGCTTGTGCTTGATACGCTTAGCGGGGATAACACCATATACAGAGCCATGAACCTGATACTCGCGCAGACCAGCATAGATTGGGTCATCGTGATCCAGAATCTGGCTCTCGCACATACCATAGTAAGCAGCATCAACACCCATAGGAGTACGGATACCTACACCATTGTTTACACCTGGGCGCAGGAAGCAGAACTCGAAGCGGAAGATGAAGTCGCGATACTCTTTCTTGGTATAGAGGTTGCTCTCGTTGCCGTAGTTGGCTGTTACGTTGATGCAACCGTTGATGGGCACATAACCTACCTTGTTACCAACGAAGTTGTCCAGGTTGGTACCGTCGAACAAGAGCTCGAAGCCCTGTGCCTTCTCCTCGTCGGAAAGAACATAGACGGGTGAGGGCTGCAACTCGGAGATAATCTTCTTGAGTTCATCTACAGCATAGCCGTCATCGGCTGTTCCGTGAGCCTTGTAGAGAGCCGAAGCCTTGGTGAGGTTCTCCTTTACTACATCGTACTCAATGTCCTCAGTGGTCTTGTTGATGATATCCTTTTCTGCTACAGCAGCATTGTAGCCCAGATTCTTATCGTCCAGGTACTTGCCTGCCAACAGGAAGGCGTTACGTGTGGGAGTATTGCCCAGGAAGTTCAGGATGACCTTCTTCTGGTCGTCGGTCTTGGCAAGCTGCATGGCTGTATTCAGACCCTCGTAACGTGAATCAGCATTCTTCTGATAGTTGCCTATCAGGTTGATGTAACCGTTCAGCGCATTGTTGTCGCCTGCCTTAGCGGCATTCAACAAGGGAGCAGCAGCTTTCAGGTTGGTGCTGCGCAACAGAGCATTGATAGCAGCTTGTGAACCAATCTTCTGGAGTTCCTCAACTGACTCGTTGGTATTGGTGGCAGCCAGAATGGGGTAGAAAGACTCCTTGTTGGTAGCCTGCTTCATAGCGTCGCTTACAGCCTGATATTGCTGCTTGGCATCCAGACTCTTAATGCTGGCAGAAAGGGCTTTCTGGTAGTCGGCCTTGTCAGAGCCAGTAGCAGCATCCAACAACTGAGCAACCTTGCTGATATCATTCTTGCCAACAACGCCAGCCAGTGCAGTACGGGCTGCGGAGTTGCTCTTTGCCAAATCGAATACAATGGGAGCTGCGCTGGTGATACGACGGGCAGAAGCAAGGCTAAGCAAGCGGTTCTGCTGCTGACCTGTAGTAGCCTTCAGTGCTTCTGTTACTTTGCCTGAGATGTCGCCCTTGAAGCTGAGCAATGCATTAAAGGCCTCCTTATAGTTGTCGCCTCCCAACTGAGCTATCAGAGCGGTAAGGGCATCGTCGCCACCAATCTTACCCAATGCCTCGATAGCTGCCACAGCGGGCTTGCCGCCCTGTGTGAGCACCTTGTTGAGGAAAGTCTTCTGGCTCTCAACCTTATTGTCGCCCAACCAGTTGATAATGTCAGCCTTACCCTCTTCGGTCTGCTTCTTATACATGCCTACTACCTTCTGTACCAAATCATCGGTTACCAGATTGTTGGCGGTAGCAAACTTCAGGGCCTGCATACGCAGCACGTTGTCTTTACTCTTGAGGGTCTTAACGATAGTGGGACCAGCATTGGTGCCCAACTTCTTCAGGTTGTCGTATGCCTGAGCGTAGGGAGCAGCACCTGCGTGCTCGCTGAACTCGATGGGTTTCTCATCGCCAGCCAACAGACGGATCTGCGACTGGATGAACTGACGTACATACTGGTCTGGAGCCTTGGGAGCAGCAGCCTGAAGTCCGTCAAGAACAGCTTTCTTATACTTGGCATTAGCGGCAGCAGAAGCAAAGTTGGTAACGCCATTGATGGCGTACTCCAACAGGTTGTTCTTAGCCTTCTCTGTGGGTTGCATCATACCTACCAGGACTTCAATTGACTTAGGAGCAGCCTTAGCAATGTCCTCCATTTCGCGGTTGAAGTCGGTCTGGTTCTGCAAAGGCATCAGTGCCAATGCATCCTGCACAATAGTCTCTGTGGTTCTCTGTCTTGCATCCTGTGCAAAGGCGGGAGTTGTGATGACCGTCAACATCAGTACGGCCAGCAACATTATATTAAATATCTTTTTCATTTTTTTTAAGTTAACAAGTTGACGAGTTGACAAGTTGACGAGTTGAATGTAACTATCATTTTTCACTCTTCACTCTTCATTCTTCACTCTTATATCATTTTTCCCCATTCACCACGCATGGGCTGGTTAATCAGCAGATTAGCAGCCTCATCGTTAATGAAGAGCTGTGTCTTGGGATCGAAATTCAGTGTGCGGTTCAGACGCAAAGCACAAACGCCCATATTTACGATGGTTGCACTGTGGTGACCGTTGCTCTCGTTGAGGGCAAACTGACGACGGTTACGAACGCACTCCAGGAAGTCGGTGTTACGTGGCTCTGGATCAGGCATCTCGTTGATGAGTTCCTGTACATTGGGAATGGTGCACTCGAATCCCTTGTAAACCTTACCTTTAGGACCTTCGATGTAAGGTACCTTACCTTCGCTCTCGAAGCCTTCGCCCTCGAGGATAATCTGACAACCGTCCTCGTAGGTATAGGTAATGCTGCGCCAGATACCTACTGCATCGGGATGCTGCTGAGGAGCATCTATCTCCACCTTAACGGGGAAGGTGTCATCCTTGCCTAAGATATACTGAACGGGGTCGATGTAATGCTGACCCATATCTGCCAGACCACCACCGTCATAATCGAAGTAACCGCGGAAGGTCTGGTGTGTACGATGAATATTGTAGGGCTTGTAAGGAGCCGGGCCTAACCAAAGGTCGTAATCCAGTTCCTTTGGAATGGGCTGAACCTCCAGATTCTCTTTTCCTACCCAGTAGAACTTCCAGGTAAAGCCTGTAGCACCAGAGATGCGTACCTTCAGAGGCCAACCCAGCAGACCGCTGTCAACCAGTTTCTTCAAAGGCTTAACATCAGTGCCCAATCCGTAGAAGGTATCCTTGAAACGGAACCAGGTGTTCAAACGGAACACGCGGGCATTACGCTTAACAGCCTCTTCAACACGCTTACCCTCGCCGATGGTACGGGTCATAGGCTTTTCGCAGAAGATATCCTTTCCGGCATTGGCAGCCTCTACCGACATCAGTCCGTGCCAATGGGGTGGGGTAGCAATGTGAACAATGTCTACGTTGGGATCGTGAATGAGGTCGCGGAAGTCGTGATACGCCTTCACGGTCTCATTAAAATTCTTCTTGGCAGCTGCTACTGCAGAATCCAGATGCTTCTGGTCTACATCGCAAACTGCAACCAATCTGCAGGACTGGTCACTGGCAAAGTGGTGTCCTGAACGTCCAATACCGCCTACACCGATGATACCACGTGTAAGCTGATCACTGGGAGCTACAAAATTGTTGGCTCCACCCATCTTACCCATCACTTGGCGGGGCAAGATACTGAACAACGCCGTAGCGGCGGCTGTTCTTTTGAGAAAAGATCTTCTGTTTAGTGCCATAATTGTGTCGTTTTCAAAGAAAATTAACGTTAAATTGAGACAAAAATAAACATTTCTGTGGAAACGACCAAAAGAATCTGGAATTATTCTTTTTCTTCCTTAGGCTTTTCTGTTTCTTCTGCCGGCTTTTCGGCTTCGGGAACCTGTTTTTCTTCTTCTTTTGCAGGTTTTACGTTGTCAAAAAGCTTATAAGTGGTACGCAATACTTTAAATTCGGTACGACGGTTATAAGCGTTGCAGATTTCCTGTTTTTCTACATCTTCAATACGCAGGATAAATGCCTCGGTAAGCGTATCTCCTTCATGTAGGAAATCGTTCTGTTCTGCCATCTTGCGTGTTACAACCTTTGGACGTTTCTCGCCATAGCCCACAGGTGTAAGACGCTCTGCTTCTATGCCGTGAGCTATCAGATAGTTCACAACGCTCTCAGCACGGCGTTGGCTTAACTTCTCGTTGTATTCGTCCTTTCCTCGATAGTCGCAATGGGAGGAAAGTTCTATTGTGACATTGGGATTTTCATTCAGAAGGTCTACCAGGCTGTCCAAAGCCTGTGTGCTGCTTTCGGTTAGGGCAGCGCTGTCGAACTCATAGAATACGTTACGGATGAGTACGGGATTGTTGATGCTGGCCAGTGGGAACTGTAATACGAACTCCTGGCTGACACTGCTGGTATCAACGTGCAGTTCCTCTTTATGATTCAGATAGCCTTGGCAGGTACCTAAGAAGACGTAATCCACATTCGGAGTGACTTCCTGAACAAAAGAACCGTCGCCACGGACACTCAACTTCTGGTACGTTCCATCGTTGCCCACCATATAGACAAGTCCCTCGGGTAGCTCATATCCATCCTTCTCGTACACCCATCCCTTAACGGTATGCACTATTTCAGGACATTCAAACGACATGATGTGGTCCCATCCTCTGGCATCGCCTCTGTTGGTACAGAAGAAGCCTCTGTTGTGGAATCCCTCAAAGGTCATACCGAAGTCGTCTCCGCTACTGTTCATGGGGACTTTCAGGTTTTGGATAGACCATTCTCCCGTAACAGTATCGCGTTTGGCCTTAAAGATATCCAGTCCTCCCATGCCCACATGTCCGTCGCTGGAGAAATAAAGTTCACCATTAGGACGGAAGGAAGGGAACATCTCGTCCCCCTCAGTGTTTATAGGAGCACCCACGTTCTCCACACCGCCCAGGCCGCCGCCTTCTGTCAGCGCAATGCGCCAGATGTCTTTTCCACCCAATCCACCAGGCATATCGCTGGTGAAGTAGAGCCATTTGCCATCTGGTGAGACGGTCGGATGGGCATAGCTGGAAAGCGTATCCTTGGTGATTTGCAGTAACTGAGGCTTGCTCCACGAGGCATCGCTGCGCTGGC
Source organism: Bacteroidaceae bacterium (assembly GCA_017445925.1). Classification (GTDB taxonomy): domain Bacteria; phylum Bacteroidota; class Bacteroidia; order Bacteroidales; family Bacteroidaceae; genus Physcousia. The sequence continues at coordinate 7,765 of JAFSRW010000093.1, forward strand.
TGGTGTATATCTCGGCATAGCGGGGGTAGTCAGGGTCAAAAGTACAGCGGGTCAGGTACATGGTCTTTCCGTCGGGTGAGAAGCAACAGGCACCCTCGTCGTAGTCGCTGTTCAGTTCGCCTTCCGCTATTTCAGGTGCTCCCCATTTGCCTTTGTCATCCTTCTTGGTAAAGAATATGTCGCTGCTCTTGGCACCAGTGATACCGCTGATTTCGTTTCCGGTAGCTTGCGGACGTGTGGTAGATAGGAAAAGCTGGTCGGACTCAGTTCCCCAAAGCATAGGCGAGAAATCGGCCCGACGGCTGTTAAGGATAGGCTCCTTCTTGATAGTGTACAATGTAGGCTTTTGCTTCCAGATAGGCGCTTGCATACATCCTTGCACGCCGTTAACGGCCAACGGTGCTTTGGGCACCATTTCCAGATAAGTGTTATAGTTCTTGATGGCCGTCTTGTAATCGCCCATTTTCTGCTGTAGTTTTGCCAGATGGAGCCATGCCAAGGTATCTGGGTAGTTATATCGGATGGCATTCTGGTAGGCTCCTATGGCCTTGGCGCTATAATTGATTTTCCTATAGCATTCTGCCATTTTCCATGCTCTTATACCACGATTCTCCTTATCTGTTGTCTTGGTTCGTGAGTATGCCCTCTTGTATTCACTTGCAGCATTGTAGTATTCACCGATGGCATAGAACTGGTCGCCCTTCTTCAGGTGCTTGTCTGCTCCGCCGCAAGACGACAGCAGCCCTGTTCCAACAAGAATCAAAAGGAGATAGAGGAAGGTAGAGGGAGATAAAAGACAAGTGTGTCGTCCTTTATCTTCTGACGCTGATAAGCGGAAATCTTCCTTTATCTTCCTATATCTACCTAACATGCTAATTCAGTGATGTTCTATATAATAACGTATGGAACCTACTTTTTATTGCCCTTCTTGTTTTTTGGTGGTTCTACGGTGACACTTATCTGCCGAGGATTCTTGTCGTTCAAGACCGTTGTAACGATGTCAGTCACCATCTGCTTGAGCTCTTCCAGGAATGTCTGAGCCTGATATTCCTTGCGCTCTATCATTCTCAGTTTCTTTTCCCAGAGACCCGTCAGTTCAGCACTTTTCAGCAGTTCCTCGTGTATGATTTCTATGAGTCCCACTCCAGTAGGAGTTGCCCAGAGGCTTTTCCTTTCCTTGCGGATGTAATTCCTCCGGAACAAGGTTTCGATGATGGCGGCACGTGTACTGGGTCGGCCTATTCCGTTCTCTTTCAGCGCATCACGCAACTCCTCGTCCTCCACCATCTTGCCTGCTGTTTCCATAGCGCGAAGCAGGGTAGCTTCTGTGTAAGGCTTGGGAGGTGTAGTCCATTTGTCGGTTAGAGAGGGAATATGCGGGCCGCTCTCGCCTTCCTGGAAAACGGGTAAGGATGAATTTTCGGCTTCAGACCCTCTCTCCAACCCCTCCCCCTCTATGGGAAGGGACATATCTTGTGTGCTCCCCATAGAGGGGGTCTCTTTCTTGAAGACTACCTTCCATCCCTCATCCGTGATAACTTTTCCATTCACACGGAACAGTACAGCGTCTGTTTCACCCTTCTTAACTTCACCAATAACAGTAGTGGTTTCAAACTGGCAGTCGGGATAGAAAGCAGCTATGAAAGCACGAGCAATCAGGTCGAACACCTTCCACTCCATTTCCGTAAGGTTCTGAGGCGAAACACCTGTAGGGATGATGGCGTGGTGGTCGGTCACCTTGCTATTGTCAAATATTTTCTTACTCTTCTTCAGCGGCTTGCCACCCAGTGTTTTTACTACCTCAGCGTAAGGTTGTGTGCCTGCATTCTTGGTCAGGAAGAGTCCGTTCATAATCTGAGGACACTTGGGGTACATATCATCGGGCAGGAAGGTGGTATCAACACGCGGATAGGTGGCAACCTTCTTCTCGTAAAGACTCTGAATAAGGTTGAGGGTCTGGTCGGCACTGAAGCCATACTTCTTGTTGCAGTCAACCTGCAAACTGGTCAGGTCGTACAGGCGTGGAGGTGTCTCAAAGCCTTTCTTTTTGGTAACAGACAGTACGGTAAAGGGATTATTCTTGATGGCTTCTAACGCATCTTTGCCTTCCTGTTCTGTGGCATATTCCATCTGTCGGTAGATAGGTCCCTTGCTCTTCAGCATCTTTCCCTGCTTGGCAGCTTCTGCTATCTCGGCAGCCTCTTCGGCTTCTGCCTCCTCATCGCGCTGTATGGCGCTGAATTTTACATCTCGGTATAAGGTAGAGAGAACCCACGACTGGCGTGGCACAAAGTTCTCTATTTCTTTCTGACGGTTTACAATCAGTGCCAAAGTGGGCGTCTGAACCCTACCTACACTCAGCACCTGATGTTTGCCGTAGGCATATTTCTGAGTGTAGAGGCGTGTGGCGTTCATACCCAACAGCCAGTCGCCAATGGCACGCATCAGTCCCGCCTCGTAGAGGCTTTGGTATTCCTGTTGGTCTTTCAGCGTCTGAAACCCCTCACGGATAGCCTCTTCCGTAAGGCTGCTGATCCATAGGCGTTTCACAGGGCATTTTACCAAAGCCTTCTGCATTACCCATCGCTGAATCAGCTCACCCTCTTGGCCGGCATCACCGCAGTTGATAATCCCGTCGGCTTTGCTCATCAGCGAGGCAATGGTGTTAAATTGCTTCTCCACGCCCTTGTCGGATTTTAGCTTAATACCGAAGCGGGGTGGAATCATAGGCAGTTGGCTTAAGCTCCAACTTTTCCAAAGGGGGGTATAATCATGTGGCTCCTTCAACTCACATAGATGGCCGAAGGTCCAAGTAATCTGGTATCCGTTGCCTTCCAAATATCCGTCATGCTGGTTATTGGCTCCTAAAACGTGAGCAATATCGCGAGCTACGGAAGGTTTCTCAGCTATACAAACAATCATTCGTCAGTTCTTTTTTCACAGACAAAGGTACAAATATTTTTTTGATTAAGCAGAAGTATCCTCCTTAAAAAAGTGAATTGTAAAGAGCTTCGTAACGTTGGGCTACCTTAATATAATGGTGATATTGCTGTATGAATTCATAACTCTGCCTTTTTATGTCCGGAATAAGTTGGGGGTGCAGTACCAGGTTCTCCAGTTCCTTGTATACCGATTCGTAATTGGGTTCCACATTTACAATGGGATGTAGCTTTGTTTCGCCCAACACCTGATAGTTCTCCGGTTCTCCTCCTCCCACACAGACAAGGCCCTTTGCCATAGTAATAAGGCCGTTCATGGCTGGCGTGTAGCTGTAGAGTTGGTCAATTACCACGTCATGCCCTTCCATTTTCTCTATGTATTCCTTATACGGCAAATTCTCTACAATGGTATATTCAGCTTTATCCGGATATTTGGCAACAATATCCTCTAAAGCCTTGCGCAGAATGTCTGTACCCTTGTATTCTGCCCGATTGCGTTGTACGCCCAGAAAGAAGCGGACTTTCTCTCCTACACCGAAGGCTTCGGGGTCCTTCTCATCTGGAACAACTGGCAAAGGCATGTAGGTAGATTTGCTTTCCCAATACTGCTGGTAGCACCACCAGTATTCGTACAATACGGGCGTGATGGCATCGCAGGTACTTGCCATGTATTGGCTGAAATCCTTGTTTACAGGCAGCATCCATTCTTCGTATTGCTTCTGGGCATAGGGAAATGTCTGCCTACGGTCAACGGGGCCCAGATTGAAGTCGCTGTAGCGGAAAAGATGAAGGTCGCAACATCCGTGAACCCAGTAGTAATCGTCGCCCAGTACTGTCATTACCACCCGTTTGTTGTGTCGTCTCAGATAATCGTATATCCATCTGAGTTTCTCTTTCCTCAGTGCCATGAAGTTAGGCCCAACCAGCTGAACTACGTCATATCCCCTAAGTTTGGGCAATAACAGCAAAACTTGTATCAGGTATTTGATGCTTCCCCATAAACCCTCCTCGCGGTCCAGTGTTATATCTTGTGGGAATTCGCGCCAACGCATTTTCTCGCTTATAACCAGTGTCTCGTGCCCAAGTTTTCTCAGACCGAGTGACAGGTTGTAGTGAGCCATAGAGGCGTCTCCCAGAAACAGAATCTTCATAAATATGTATTATTCCTTCTTATTATATATAACGCGAATAATGGGCTGTAAATTGTGATTCCTACCGATGAAATTTGGTAGTGTGTGAAATAATAGATACCTTTGCCCATAAATTGTACAAAAAATGAAGTCATGAAACTGCGGTCGTTAATACATACCAACTGGCTTGCAACTTTCCGTCTCAACTATCATGCAGGCGGATGGAAGGCTGTAAGGCTTTTGCCCATTAGGGTTTATGGCTCTCTGAAATTAAAGCTCGAAGGGGAGATAATTCTTCCCTCTGAAGCCACCAGAAATGGGATTGTTATTGGTTCAGATCATGAGGATTATACCGCCTCTTTAGGTAAGGCCGAACTGAACATTCAGGGAACCTGGAAGTTGAACGGCCCTCTGCGCATAGGGCCCGATACTTGCATTGCCATAGGTAAGGATGCACTGTTAGAGACGGGTTCCGGCGTTTATCTGGGCAGAGACACGCAGATTCACTGCAGCCATCATATCAGCATCGGAAATGGTGTGTTTGCCGGTGAGATGTACGCTTGCGACAGCACCATTCACCAGATTCTTGCCGAGGGTAATCCCAAGCCCATGTATGGTGATGTGATGGTGTGTGATGGCGCGTATTTGGGCTTCCGTACCGTTTTGCTCAAGGGCACCGTTATCCCAGCCTATTCTGTGGTAGGTAGCGGAGCCGTCTGTGTTTCGGACTATAGCAAGGGTGGGGCAGAAAAACTTCTTATCTGCGGAAATCCAGCTGTAGTGAAGGCACAAGATGTAACAGCTAAGTTTTAACCGTCATGTTGAGAATCTCTTTTATCATTACCTATTTTAATGAGCCGTTGCAGATGCTGGAGGAATGCGTTCAGAGTGTTCTTTCCTTACCTTTGCTCCCTATGGAAAGAGAGATTCTGCTTATCGACGATGGCAGCACCGTTCCTGCTCCTGAGTTTGAGGGAGTTTCCCTCTTCCGACAAGAGAATCAGGGTCTTTCTGCTGCACGTAACAAGGGCATAGAGTTGGCGCAGGGCGATTATATCCAGTTTTTGGATGCCGACGATTTCCTGTTGCCTGAGGAATACCGGGCGGTTTTGGATATGCAGTTGTCTATCCGTCCTGATATTCTGATATTCGACTTTACTCGCAACCTTTCCCAGAAAAGATACCAGAAAGCCTTTCTGTCGTTCCGTAGCGGCGTTGACTTCCTGAGGAAACGTAATATGCGTAGCTCTGCCTGCTGCTACATGTTTCGTAGGGAAATTCTGGGCGATTTGCGTTTTCTGCCAGGTATTGTGCACGAGGATGAGTTGTTCACACCCCAGTTGCTGCTGAAGGCAGAGCTTGTGTTTGTCGTTGGGTGTACACCTTATTATTACAGGGTACGCACCAATACTATCACGCATCAGCAGGAGCAGGAACATGTGCAAAAACGACTGCGCGACACGCTGCTTGTCATTAAGCAACTGAATGCCTTGACCCAGACGTACCAGGGAAAGGAACGCGAGGCATTACAGAGGCGCGTTTCGCAGCTCACTATGGATTATATTTATAACTGCTGGCAGCTGACTCATAGCTTCGGGGAGGTGATGGCTTGTCTTCGTTCCCTGAAGGAAAATGCTCTGTTCCCTTTGCCCCTGAAATGCTATACGCTAAAATACTGGCTTTTTGCCCTAACTGTTAACAGCCTATGCGTCTTTCTATAATCATACCCTGCTATAATGTGGCTGATACGCTGCAGAAGTGTGTGCAGAGTGTCTTGGAACAACTTCCCAGCGAGGCTGAGATTATTCTTGTCGACGATGGAAGTACTGACGCAACGGGTATGGTGGCAGAACGCTTAGGTAAGGAGAATGCGGCTGTGCGAGTCTTTCATAAATCCAACGGAGGCCCTTCTGAAGCCCGTAATTACGGTATTTCTAAGGCCTGCGGCGATTATCTGATGTTTGCGGATAGCGACGATTTGGTGGCTCCCTCTACCATCCCCGCAGTGCTTAGCTATATGCTTCAGCACCCCGAGGTAGATGTGGCAGAGTTTCCCGTGCGGGTTCATTGTGGACATACATCGGAACATCAGCTGAATTTCCCCACAAGGATATGGCCTTCGGCTCGGGCGTATTGGCTTCAGACGGAAGCATGGGAACATACCTATGCCTATAATAAGATTTACAAGAGGCAGTTGTTTCAGAAGTTCCAGTTCCCCCAGGGACGTATTTTCGAAGACCTTTGGTTCTACTCCGAATTGTTGTCCACCGAACCCAAGGTAGCTACGCTCTCTTGCGGCTTGTATTTATATCTTTGGAACGAAAAGGGATTAACCGTCAATGCCGATGCAGAAGCTTTGCAGCAACTGTTGGAGGCACAGATGCGTGCGGCACGACTGATGATGACGCGCCTCCTCTCACTTCATGGCTGGCGTTTGTACAGGTCTATGCTGTTCCGGCAGATAGATATTTACCGTCTCTCCGGCAAGTTCATGCTCAGCTCTCCCCTTGTCAAGCTAATATGTGTACTGCATAAGAGGTTCAGAAGAGCCAATAGGTAAGAAAAAGAAAAGGAGCCGTCACAGCTCCTTTTTCTGATTATAATGGATAGTCCTCGAAGGCGTAGAGGACGGTTGAGAGATATCTTTCGCCAGTATCAGGCAAAAGTACAACAATCTTCTTTCCCTTGTTCTCAGGGCGCTTAGCTACCTGGATGGCAGCATAGAGGGCGGCACCAGCGCTGATACCAACCAGCAGACCTTCGCTCTGAGCAATCTCACGACCCGTACGGATGGCATCGTCGTTCTCTACATCGAATACCTCGTCAATCACATTGGCATCATAGGTCTTGGGAATGAAGCCTGCACCGATACCCTGGATCTTGTGGGGGCCACTCTGTCCGCCATTCAGTACGGGAGATGATTTAGGTTCTACGGCAATCACTTTAACGTTAGGGTTCTGCTCCTTCAGGTACTTACCCGTTCCGCTGATGGTACCGCCAGTTCCTACACCACCGATGAAGATGTCCACCTTACCGTCTGTATCGCGCCAGATCTCAGGACCTGTGGTAGCATAGTGCTTGGCAGGGTTGGCACCGTTCTCGAACTGTTGCAGAATCACTGCGCCGGGAATGCTGTCACGCAGCTCCTCGGCGGCGCGGATGGCACCAGGCATGCCGTCTTTTCCAGAGGTGAGGCGAACCTCGGCACCGTATGCCTTAACCAGGTTACGGCGCTCCACACTCATGGTCTCGGGCATGGTAAGGATAAGGTGGTAGCCCTTAACGGCGCTGACCAGTGCCAATCCTACGCCAGTATTTCCGCTGGTGGGTTCGATGATGGTTGCTCCTGGCTTCAGGATACCTTTCTGCTCAGCGTCCTCGATCATTGCCAGTGCGATACGGTCCTTTACGCTGCCGCCAGGATTAAAAAACTCTACTTTGGCAATAACAGGAGTTTCCAGTCCCTTAGCCGTTGAATACTTGTTGAGCTCCAGAAGTGGGGTGTTGCCGACGAGCTCAGTCAGCTGTTTTGCAATTTTACTCATAACCTTATCCTTTTATGTTAATTCATAATTAATAAATCTCAATTTGCAATCTGTTCCCGTTTTCGTTTTCGTTCCCCTCGCCCACAAGGTTCCCCTCGCCCACGGGAGAGGGGTTAGGGGTGAGGCTGTTCCCGTTATCGTTGAATCACGCTGCAAAGGTACGGCAGTTTTCTCTTCTCCACAATACCATGTACGGGTTATTTGCATACCACAAGTATGGTATATTCAAGAAAAATCCGTAAATTTGCGCCCAAAATCAGAAAAATATGGCGATAGAACAAGCGATTTTCCGTAGGGCAGAACTGCTTTTAGGTGATAAGACGATGGACAGCATCGCCCAGAAACGGGTAATTATCTTTGGCGTAGGCGGCGTAGGCTCCTGGTGTGCCGAGAGCTTGGTGCGCAGCGGCATCCGGCATTTGACCATTGTCGACTCCGACCGCGTGTGCATCACCAATGTGAACCGACAGTTGATGGCTACCATGAAGACCGTGGGGCAGGTAAAGGTAGATGCCCTGAAGGAGCGCCTGCTCAGCATTAACCCCAATGCAGAAATCACAGCCCTACAGAAAATCTTTACGGCAGAAACGGCAGCTGAGTTCGACCTGGGCAGCTACGACTACATCATAGATGCCATAGACTCATTAAGGGATAAAGCAACTCTCATCCTGCTGGCAACCAGCACTCACCCAAAGGGGGAGCGGGGAGGGGGCTTTTTCTCCTCTATGGGAGCAGCCCTGAAAATGGACCCTACGCGCATCCGTGTAACGGAGTTCTGGAAGGTGCAGGGCGACCCGCTGGCTCGTGCCCTCCGCAACAGGTTCAAGAAAGAAAAGACTTTCCCCCGCCATAAGTTCCAATGCGTTTACAGCGACGAGCTGCTGAAGAACCAACTCCCCATCGACCCCGAAGATAAGGGAAACGGATCTATTTCCCACATCACCGCCATTTTCGGCTTCACATTAGCTGGGCTGGTGATGCAGGATGCTGCAGGATAGTCATATATAAAATTCTGAGGAGTCGATGAGGCCGGCACGAAGGGCATACTTCGTTACTTCGTGGGCGGTGTTGACGTTCAGTTTGCGGAAGATATTCTTGCGGTGTGTGGTGATGGTGTGGATGCTGGAGAAACGCTCGGCGGCAATCTCCTTGGTGGTCTTGCCCTGCGCGATGGCACGTACTATTTCCACTTCGGTGGCTGTCAGAAGGTCGGGCTTTTCCTCCTCCTGCTGCTGGCTGATAATGGCTTCCAATGCTCGTTGGCAAATATAACGCTCATGACGATCAGTAGCTATTAAGGCCTGACGGATTTCGCCCAGAGAACCGTCTTTGAAGACGATGCTGAACTGGCGTGAGGAATATGTCACCCGACGTAGGAACTGGGGCGTGAGCTCGTCGCTCAGTAATATCCATTGCGATTGCGAGAAGCGTTCAGCCACAATAAGGAGTTGGTCTTCGTCGGCGAAATCGAAAAGGGTGTAATCCAGTAGAACTATGGCATTGGTGTGTTCTGCAAGCAGATTCACCAACGCCGTTCTGTTCCAGGCATAGAACAGGTGTTGCTCCTTGTCCTCGGAGATAAGATGCTCCAGGGCATATCGTGTAAGTTCCTGATTGTCGGCTATGATATAATCTTTCATCTGAGGATAGGTTTTTGACAGGGTGCAAAAATACGCTTTTTAACGCAATCTGCCAAATCTTTGGGACGGATTTGGCAGATTGTAACATTACTATGGCAGATATTTGTATTAAATCTTCTCCAGTGCTTGTGAAAGGTCATCCAGGATATCGTCGATATGCTCTGTACCGATGCTCAGACGGACGGTGCTGGGCGTGATATGCTGCTCGGCCAGTTCCTCAGGCGAGAGTTGTGAGTGTGTGGTGGTGTAGGGGTGAATCACCAGACTCTTCACATCAGCCACGTTGGCCAGCAGGGAGAAGATCTGCAGGGCATCGATGAACTTCCAGGCCTCTTCCTGACCGCCCTTAATCTCGAAAGTGAAGATGCTGCCGCCACCATTGGGGAAGTACTTCTGATAGAGGGCATGGTCGGGATGACTGGGCAGAGCGGGATGGTTCACCTTGGCAACCTTGGGATGGCTGGCGAGGAAATCGACCACCTTCAGGGCATTTTCTACATGACGCTCTACACGCAGACTTAAGGTCTCAACACCTTGCAAGAGGATGAAGGCATTGAAGGGTGAGAGGGTTGCGCCGGTATCACGCAGAATGACGGCACGGATGCGGGTAACATAGGCAGCAGCGCCTACTGCATCGGCAAAGACGATGCCATGATAGGATGGGTCGGGCTTAGCCAATGTTGGGAACTTGTCGGGGTCCTTCTTCCAGTCGAACTTGCCGCCATCTACGATGACACCGCCCAGAGAGGTTCCGTGACCGCCCAGGAACTTGGTGGCTGAGTGTACCACGATGTCAGCCCCATGCTCCAGCGGACGGATTAAATAAGGTGTTCCGAAGGTGTTGTCCACAATGAAGGGGATGCCATACTTGTGAGCTATTGCGGCAACGCCTTCCAGATCCAGTACGTCGGAATTCGGATTGCCGAAAGTCTCAGCATAAACCACCTTGGTGTTAGGCTGTATGGCGGCCTCTAAGGCTGCAAGGTCGTTTACATTTACAATGGTGTTTGTGATGCCTTGCGTAGCCAGGGTATGGGTGATGAGGTTGTAAGAACCGCCATACAGGTTGTCGGCAGCTACGATGTGATCGCCAGCCTGCACAATATTCTGAAGCGCGTAAGTGATGGCAGCAGCACCAGATGCGACAGCCAATCCTGCCACACCGCCTTCGAGGGCTGCTACGCGGTCTTCGAAAACTCCCTGTGTAGAGTTGGTCAGACGACCGTAGATATTACCTGCATCGCGCAGGCCGAAGCGGTCGGCGGCATGCTGAGAGTTGTGGAAAACGTAGCTCGTGGTCTGATAGATGGGTACTGCGCGGGCATCGGTTGCGGGGTCGGCCTGTTCCTGACCTACATGTAGTTGCAATGTCTCAAAACGGTAATTCTTTTTTGTACTCATGACTCTTATCCTTATTTGTTAAATTAATAATTCTTTTTGGCGGTAAGAGGATGGTTCTGAATCTCGGATTCTTCACTCTTCACTCTTCACTCTTCATTTTTTCTGCTGCAAAGGTACGGCAATGTAGTAATATCCTCCAAATTTTGTATAAACTTCAGAAAAAAGCATCGTACTATATTGGTTTTCAGGAATAAAGTTCTTTTTGTGGGCAGGAATTATACCATGGAAAGAATAATCCTCTAAAAAAAGCGGGAATAATTTGGTATTTCGAGGTGAAAATACGTATATTTGCGCATTCAAACTAATGAAATAAAGAAAAAAAGTATCATGAAAGGAGTTTTTAGAGTCTTTTTTGTTTCAGTTTGTTGTGTTTTGCTTTCATCGTGTGGCGGTTCGAAGAAGGACGAAAAGGCTCAGGTGAAATACGAGACACAGGTAATGAAACCCGAATCCCGTGTGTATAATCTGTATATACCTGCAACCTTGCACGGTATTACCGAGGTAGAGGTTTATCCGCGTGTTTCGGGCATCATACGCAAGGTGAACTTTACTGACGGAATCAAGGTTTCCCGTGGGCAGGTTCTGTTTGTTATTGATGAGACAGAGCATCAGCTGAATGTGATGAATGCCGAGGCGAACCTGGCTGCAGCCAAGGCACAGATGGAAACAACAAAGATGCAGTACGAGTCGAACCAGCATCTGGCAGAGAAAAAGATTGTAAGTGAGAATGTGCTTCGTACTGCAGAAAATGTTTATGAGGCAGCTCAGGCCGCCGTAGAGCAGGCAAAGGCACAGTTGGCAATTGCAAAGACCAACTTGGGCTACTGCAAGGTAACGGCTCCCATCAATGGCATGATTAAGGAAAACGGCTTTAGAATGGGAGAGGTTGCCGAGCCGTCGGATATGCTGTGTACTGTCAGCGACGACAGTCAGATACAGGCATGGTTCTCCTATACAGAGAGTCAGCTGTTGGAGTTGATAGACCGTTACAACTTGGTTTCCACATCGGAAGGTATGAAGGGACGTGACGGTCAGAAGGTGGGTGACCTGTTGCCTAAGCTCCAACTGCAGTTGCGTAACGGTCAGACATACACGCATGAGGGTGTAATAACAGAGATTGGCGGTATTGTGGATCGCAAGACAGGTACGGTGATAGCCCGTGCCACATTTCCTAACCCCGACGACGAATTACGTGCAGGACTGTCTGTTACGTTGGTATTCCCCACTAAGATGGATAATGTGTTCCGTGTACCTATGAAGGCTGCCGTTCACTTGCAGAACCAGTTGCTGTTCTATCGTGTGAAAAAGGACGGTACGGCCGAGGGTGTTATCTGCGAGGCTATCCCCTCGAACAGCGGTAACCACTATTATGTAAAGAACGGCTTAAAGGCAGGCGACGAGATAGTGGTGAACGGTGCCCAAAAGCTGTCTAACGGAGCAAAAGTTCGTTGAACATTATGAAGAAGACGCATTTCTTTGTTAAGCACTGGGTGGCGGCTTTTGCCATCGCTGTGCTGACGATTGTTATCGGTGTGATAAGCTTGGAAACACTTCCTGTGGAACAATATCCGGATATTGCGCCTCCCATGGTAACCATTCAGGCTACCTATAGTGGTGCCGATGCCCATGCCGTGATGGAATCGGTGGTGATGCCGCTGGAGGAGGTCATTAACGGTGTGGAGAATATGATCTACATGGATGCAACAGCTACTTCCAACGGTGAGGGCGAAATAGACATCTACTTTAAGCAGGGTACAAATCCCGATCAGGCTACGGTGAATGTTCAGAACCGCGTGAGTCAGGCATCGGGTGTGTTGCCGGAAGATGTTATCAAGGCTGGTGTCACAGTAGAGAAGAACGTGAATGCCACGTTGATGATTATGAGTCTTGAGAGCACCGACGAGAAGTTCGACCAGTCGTTCATTTCCAACTACCTTGATATCAATGTCATGCCGGCTATCAGTCGTATTGCCGGTGTGGGGCGTACGATGATTATGGGTGAGCAGTATGGTGTGCGCATCTGGCTGAAGCCCGACCTGATGGGTCTGTATGGTGTTACGCCCGAGGAGGTTGTCAACTGTATCAACGAACAGAATCTGGTGGCGCCTATCGGCCGGTTGGAAAGTACCAAGGACAAGATAGACATTGAGTTCAATGGTCTGTTGGACGATATGAGCCAGTTCGAAGAGATCATTATACGAGCTTCCGAGAAAGGCGAGGTGCTCCGTCTGCATGATATAGCAGAGGTGGAACTGGGTGCAAGAGCATACGATTTCCGAACGAACATCAGCGGGAAACCTGGTGTGATGTTCTATGTGAAGCAGGCTCCAGGTGCCAATGCCACTAAGGTGAATGCTGAAATAAAGAAAGTGTTGGCCGATGTGGAAAAGCGACTGCCCGGAGGCTTGGAGTTCAAGTTGCTGGAGACCAGCGACGACTTCCTGTATGCCTCTATGTATAATGTGGTGGAGACGCTGATTGTCGCCATCATCCTGGTTGTTCTGGTGGTCTATTTCTTCTTGCAGGACATCAGGGCCACCATCATCCCGTCGGTTACCATTTTTGTGTCGCTGATAGGAACTTTTGCTGTTGTCAAGGTGGCAGGCTTCTCGCTGAACCTGCTGACGCTTTTCGCTTTGGTACTTGCCATCGGTACGGTGGTGGATAATGCCATCGTGGTTGTAGAGGCCGTGATGACGAAACTGGAACAGGGTGCCACAAGCATGCGTCGTGCTGTCTCTGACGCCCTAAGCGAGGTAACAGCAGCCTGTATCTCTACCACGTTGGTTTTCATGGCGGTGTTCATTCCTGTTACGTTCATGTCTGGTACTTCAGGCACGTTCTTCAAGCAGTTCGGTATCACCATGGCATCATCCGTGGGAATATCTACGGTATTGGCCTTGACGCTCTGCCCGGCATTGTGTGTAATCCTGATGAGGCCCAACAATGGACCGGAGAACAAGAAAGGGCTTTCCCATTACATGTGGGTGGCTTACTCTGCATCCTATAACGCCTTGTTGGGCAGATACATGAATACGGTTACGCGCTTTATCCGTAAGTCTGTCTTTGCATGGATTCTGCTGATTGGTTTCTGTGTGCTGACGGGTCTTTTGATTATGCGCTCTAAGAGCGAGCTGGTGCCGCAGGAGGATCAGGGCTTCCTGCTTGTCAATGTGATGCTGCCGCCCGGTACTTATCTGAACGAGACGGAAGCTACAACAGTTGAGTTGGAGGAGTATATCAAGTCGCTCGACGAGGTGGAGACGGTAGGTGCGCTGACGGGCTACTCCATGATGGAGGACGTTACGAGTACAAACTATGCCACCCTGATGGTACGACTCAAGAACTGGAGCGAACGTGCTTTCTTCAGCATTGCCGATATACAGAGCAGCATCTCGGAATGGGCTCGTGTAAACCTGCCGCAGGCTGATGTCACGGCATTCCAGATGCCGCAGATTCCTGGCTACGGTAACGGATCGGATATCAGCTTTAGCCTGCAAGACCGTTCTCGAAGTGCCAACAAAAAGGACTTTGTAGCTATGGGTGAACAGTTCGTAAGGAAGCTTGCCGAGCGTCCCGAGACGGAGTTTGCCTCGTCAACCTATTCTACAGACTTCCCCAAATACAGGCTGGATGTCGATGAGATTGCCTGTAAGCGTATGGGTATATCGCCCAAGACGGTTTTGCACACCATAGGAACATTCCTGGCAGGAGACTATATCGGTTCATACGTGCAATATAATAATGTATATCGTGTAATGGTGCAGGCCGGCAAGGAATACCGAATGTCCGAGACGATTCTGAACAGTATCTTTGTCCCTGTAGGAGACCACATGGTGCCTGTGACACAGTTCGTGTCGATGAGGCTTGATACGGGTTCGGCAATGGACCTTCACTTCAACATGTTCCCCTCTTATCCTGTGAGCACCTATCCTGCACCCGGATATACCAGCGATGATGTGCGCAAAGCTGTTGACGAGGTAATGCACGAGGTATTCCCCGAGACCTTCGGTTACGAGTATTCGGGTATGGCCCGCGAGGAAGCCGAAAATGCCAATTCGAACGAGACGTTTCTTATCTATGCCATCTGCATGTTGCTTATCTACCTGATTATGGCTTGCCTTTACGACTCGCTGTTCATCCCATTTGCCGTTATGCTGTCCATACCCTTTGCCTTGTTCGGGGCCTATCTCTTTATCATCCCCATGGAGTCGATGGGTGTGGGAGCCAACGTATATGTGCAGACGGGTATCATTATGATGATAGGTTTAGTGGCAAAGACAGCTATCCTTATCACTGAGTTTGCTGTGCAGAAACGACACGAGGGTTTGAGCATACGCGATGCTGCCATAGGAGCCTGTAAGGATCGTCTCCGTCCCATTCTTATGACGGTGCTGACAATGATACTGGGTATGATTCCTTTGGCTGTCGGCAGTGGTGCCGGAGCCGTGGGTAACCGCTCGTTGGCGCTTGCCGTTATCGGTGGTATGACGGTGGGAACCATCGCCTTGCTGTTTGTCACTCCTGCCTTC
This sequence comes from Bacteroidaceae bacterium, assembly GCA_017445925.1. GTDB lineage: Bacteria > Bacteroidota > Bacteroidia > Bacteroidales > Bacteroidaceae > Physcousia. The sequence goes on from JAFSRW010000093.1 coordinate 22,952, forward strand.
TATATGGTATTCCAGAAAGTTCATGAGAAATTAACGCCGGATGAGAGTGAGGAATAAACAGCCTCTCCCCTAACCCCTCCCCCGTGAGGGAGGGGAACTTGAAACCCGCTAACTGCTAACCCATTTGTCAAGAGTCTGGGGTCAAGAGTCAAGAGCGATAACCCCTAACCGCTAACCGAAACTGTCAATGTTCAATGTTTAATGTTCAATGCTCAATGTTCAATAAAATAAATTTCCCTCCCTACAAGGGAGGGTCAGGGAGGGTCCTCTTAGCCCTTTTGCTGCTGCTCTCCAGTTGCTCGCTATACCGAAAATACGGGGATACGCCCGAGGTCCCCTCGGGTGTGATGGGCGATGTCTCGAATCAGGGCGATACTGCCAGCTTGGGGGCTGTTAGCTGGCGACAGTTGTTTACCGACCCCCAGTTACAGGACCTGATAGAGAAGGCTTGGACAAACAATACTGATGTCAAGGCAGCTCAACTGTCTATCGAACAGGCTCAGAATGACTTGACGGTGGCCCGACTCGGGTATCTTCCCACCTTGTCGTTCGAACCTTCAGGCACGCTGAACCGCTTCAACGGTGTCGGTGTACACAGTTATGTCATCCCCGTGAAGGCTTCATGGCAGCTGAACATCTTCGGACAGGTTACCAGCCGCAAACGACAGGCTAAGGCAAGAGCACAGCTGGCTGCCGACTACAGACAAGCTGTAATGGTAAACTTGGCTGCTAACATTGCCAGCGCATACTACACCCTTGTTATGTACGACCACGAACTGGATATCCTGCGGCAGACACTTGGCGTTTGGGAAGAGTCGCTTGAGTCTATGCGTACCCTTTACGAGGAAGGACTGTATCAAAGTCCTGCTGTTTACCGTATGGAGGCATCGTTGTCGGCCGTAAAGTCGGGGATTGTAGAGGTGGAGGAAGATATTGTTACCACCGAGGCTGTTCTTTGCCGTCTGCTCTCAGACGGACCTCACCATATCGCCCGTGCATCCTTCGGAGCCTTCAGTATGCCTGAGCAGATAAATGTGGGTATTCCTTTGCAACTGCTAAAGGCACGTCCCGATGTGCGCCAGGCAGTACGTAACATGGAGATTGCCTATTACGACACCCAGCAGGCCCGACAGAGTTTTTATCCCGATCTCAACATCAACGGTATCCTCGGGTGGAGCAACGGACAGGGAACCGTTAATCCTGCGCAGTTCCTGGCCGAGGCCGCAGCATCACTTGCGCAACCCCTCTTTAATCAAGGCAAGATTAGGGCTCGGTATAAGAATGCCCGGGCAGAACAGGAGAAGGTTCGCCTACAGTACGTGCAGACTTTGCTCAATGCCGGCAACGAGGTGTACAGATACCTGCACGATTGCCAGAAGGCAGAAAAGAAAGCCGTTTACATTGCCGACTGTGTACGCGCCCTGAACGAGTCGTACCTTGGAACCCGTGAACTGATGAATTACGGTACTAACACCTATCTCGAAGTTCTCACAGCCCAAGAGGACCTCCTGAGTACCCAGATAACAGAGGTACAGAACCGAAACGATGGCATACAAGCCCTTATCAATCTTTATACCGCTCTTGGCGGATTCTAATGAAACGAGAAAATATGAAAGTTCCGAATGTGCCGGTAAGACTGGACGAAATAGATTTGCAGATACTCAGGACACTGCAGAAAAATGCCAAGCTGACCACAAAGGAGTTGGCAGATGCCGTGAACCTGACCCCGACACCTGTTTTCGAACGTCAGAAACGACTGGAGAAACAGGGCTTCATCAAGCGTTATGTGGCCGTCATCAATCCTGAGATGCTGAACCAGAGCCTGTTGGTTTTTTGCAAGGTGAAGCTCCAACAGATAAACCACGAGACAGCCGATGCCTTCACCCGTCGGATTATGCTAATCCCCGAGGTTACGGAGTGCTACAACACCTCGGGTGCCTATGACTACTTGCTAAAGGTTCGCGCACGGGATATGAGGCAGTACCAGGAATTTGTCCTTACCAAATTGGGCGAGATAGAGAACGTGGGTGCCATCGAGAGCACCTTCGTTATGAGCGAGGTGAAACAGAATTATGGTCTGAATTTCTGAAACCACATGAAACCTATCCACAAGAAACTTCTTTCCAGTCTGCTCTTTCTGATAGCCATAACCCTGCAGGCTCAGGAGCGAAAAGACACCACCCTGATGCGCGAGATAAGCATTAACGGACAGCGTCAGCGCATCAGCTACCGTTTGGACCGTCAGCAGATAGATGCTTCGCAGGTGCTTACTGCCCAGGGCGGGACGGCGTTGGATGTGCTGCGTGCCGTCCCGGGTGTAGTGCTGGATGCCGAGGGCAGTCTTTCCTATCGCGGCAGTCAGAACTTCTTGGTATATGTAGATGGGAAGATTTCTCCCCTTACGGGCACAGAAGCCTTGCAGATGATAGGTGCTGCCAATATCCGTGATATCGAGATTCTTACCACTCCCTCTGCCAAGTACAAGACCGATGGCGATGTGGGCATCATCAATATCGTAACCCGTAGGGCAGAGACGGAGGGATGGGATGTGTCCGTCAACGGTATGGCCTCTACCTGGGCGACTCTTTCCCTCGACGCCAAGATTAATTACCGCATGGGCCACCATAATATATATGTCGGGGGCCAGGGTTCGGATATCCATAACAAAAGTCAGTTCCAGCAGGAGAAGTTTACCACAGCAGGCGGAGCATCCGCCCGTTCCTTTGCCGACGGAACACGCTTCCGTAACTTCCGCACCTATATAGGCCAGGGCGGTTACGAGTTCAATACAGGATGGCACCGTTTGGCTATCGACCTGCAAGGAGGTCGTACCATCAATCCCCGGGGAGGCGATATGTTGTACGAAACAGAGCTCAACCCGAACCTCTCCCTGAGGGAGGTGATGGACAGCCATGACCGGTACAAACTGACTAAATACCTCTTCCAGACATCGGTCGATTATACCTGGAAACTAAATGAACGGGGCGATGAGATAAGCCTTTCCAACCGCCTGCGGTATGACCGTTTCTCGGAAGAATATACCGAGAGCAATATGTTCAATCTGGCAGGTGAACGAATGGAAGGAACGCGCGGTTACGAAACCGAGCATCATTGGGATTGCGACGGTGCTCTTTCCTATAAGCTGCACTACCGTCCTCAGGGAATACTCGAACTGGGCTCCCAATACACCACTTATAGCGAGGAAGGCGACTACCGTATTTGTTATTGGAATCTGCCCACACAGCAGTTCGTGTGGCAGGACGACCTCTATGCACCTTTCTATTACCGACGTCAGGTTGTCAGCGGCTATGCTCAGGTGAACGACCGCATCGGTCCCCTCCAGTTCGATGCCGGACTACGTGTCGACCACCTCATAGACGATATGGATCTGCCTACCATCACCAGCCGGCATAAGAGATACACCGAGCTTTACCCCTCGGCCCATCTGGCCTATAACACCACAAAGGCCGGCACATTCACTTTGGGCTATTCACGCAGGACCAACCGACCGGGCATCTGGAAACTGGAGCCTTATATCACCTACGAGGATTATCATACCCGTATTATCGGTAATCCCGACTTGGAGTCGGAATATATCCATTCGCTGGAACTCTCGTGGCGTAAGACCTTCGGAAATACACAGGTAACGGCCACAGCCTATGTCCGTCGCGAGACTGGCGTAGTGGATTATGTCCGTAGGGCCTACGATGTGGGGGTAACGCTCGACAGTATTGTCAATGCCGGAAACGGATGGCGCAAAGGATTGGAAGTGCAGGTTACAACCAAGCCCGCCCCTTGGTGGCAACTGACAGCCAATGGTGACCTCTCCTTCCATCGCTTCCGTGCTACCTATCAGGGATGCACCGATACCAATAGTACAACGGGTGCCATAGGATGGATTAATAACTTCCGTCTGGCCAAGAACACGTCACTCCAGTTCGACGGGCACTTCGTCGGAGGAAATCACCTTACGCAAGGCACGGAGAAGCCCTATGTCTATTTCGATTTGGCTGCCCGACAAACCCTTCTCCAGGGCAAACTACAACTGGGCTTGGTGGCGCACGATGTCTTCCATACGGCCCGTTACCACAGTCTCCGTACGCAAACTTTCCTGAGCAGCGAGACGTGGGTGCGTCCCACTTATCCCAATATTGTCTTCAGCATCTCCTATCACTTCCGCCAGCCAACAGCTAAGGCCAAGTCAGGTGCCCTGAGCAATGAAGCCGAATTCGTAGGAAAAGACTTTTAGATTTACCGTTTACGGTTTACTGTTTACCGTTTACGGTTTACCGTTTTTCGTCTCTAACCTCTAACCCCTAACCTCTAACCGCTAACCGCTAATTTTCAACCAATGAAGAAACTTACCCTTTTAACCCTTGCCCTGCTGGTATCAATGCTGGCTATGGCACAGAAGAATGACAGTCCGCTTAGGATTGGTGTATCAGGTGTGGCTCACGGCCACTTGTGGAACCTCATAAATGCCATGAATCGCGGCGACTTTGTCATTGTGGGCGTGGCTGAGGAAAACCCCGAGTTTCGTGCTCACAACAATCTGGTGGGGCGGCTTCCCAAGGAGAAATTCTATGCTTCCCTCTCCGAGATGCTCGACAAGGAGAAACCCGAAGTTGTGGTGGATTACGGCAGCATCCTGCACCACATGGCAACCGTTGAGGCCTGTGCCCCACGAGGCATTCATGTGATGGTGGAGAAACCTTTGGCTACCACATACAAGCAAGCCCTCCGCATGGAAGAGTTGGCCAAGAAGTATGGGATAAAAGTGATGACCAACTACGAGACTACCTGGTATGCAGCCAATCATCACCTTAAGAACCTTGCCGACCGTGGTCAGTTTGGTAATTTAACGCGCATCGAGGTTTACGATGGACATCAGGGCCCCAAGGAGATTGGTTGTGACCGTATGTTCCTCAGTTGGCTTTCCGACCCTGTTCAGAACGGAGGCGGAGCCGTTATTGATTTCGGTTGTTATGGTGTGAACCTTGCCACATGGCTGCTCGATGGAAAGAAGCCCAAAAGCGTCTATGCCGTATTGCAGCACAACAAGCCCGAGGTTTATCCGCTGGTCGATGATGATGCAACTATTATGCTGGAATATGACGGCTGCACCGTTCAGGTAATGGGCTCATGGTGTTGGCCAATGAACAGAAAGGATATGTATGTCTATGGTCCACGAGGTTATGCCTATCAGCGGAATGGCAACAGAATGCAACTTCTGGTGGACGGCAGGCAGGGTAGGGAGTTCAATGCCCCCAGGTTGTTGCCGCCCTACGACGATTCCTATCGCTATCTCAAAGCCCTTGTCAGGGGACAAATAGAGGAGAAGCCTTCCGACCTCTCCGCCTTGCAGAATAATATCCTCGTCGTCCAAATTCTCGAAGCCGCCATTCGCAGCGCTAAAACAGGCAAGGCCGTAAAACTCTAAAACCCAATTCTTGCTTTCGGCTTTGGTACCTCAATGGGGCAGATGTCCTCTGGGGTGAGTTGGCGGAATAGCAACTTGTTGGTGGGTTTCTCCTTCATGCAGCGTTTGGCATGTTGGATGTAGATTCGCTCCAGCAGATTGCCAACGAATCGGGCATTGCCCCAGGTCTGTGGGTCGCGTTGCAGATAAGCCTGCTCCAGCACTTTGCAGTATTTCTCCCAAGCCTGTGGAGTGAATTCATACGCATATTCCTTCACTCTCCTACGTGTTATCTCCAGCAGTTCTTCTATCGTAAAGTCCGTAAAAACAAACTTGTTGGGGAACCTCGACTGCAAGCCTGGGTTTAAATCTAAGAGTTTCTGCATCGGCTCCTTGTAACCGCAGAGCACCACGGCTATATCGCGCTGTGTTTCGTCAGATAGCACGTTCATCAGCATCTGTATAACCAGTTTTCCAGGGTCGCTTTCGTGTTTGGTGTTTAGCAGGTATGCCTCGTCAATCATCAACACACCTCCCTGTGCTATTTGCAATACCTGATTAACCGAGCGTTCCTCATCGCCCCAGAGGGTGCCGATGAACGTGCCGCGGTTGCACATCACCACATGTCCCTTTGAAAGGGCCCCGGCCTTGTGCAGCAGTGAACCGAATATTTTACATACGGTAGTCTTGCCCGTTCCTGGCCTACCCAGAAACACACTGTGAAGTGATATGTTATGCTGTACACTGTCAGGAAACAGTTCGTGCATCATCTTGTTGTAACTGCTCAGCGCCACCAGTTCGTCCATGCGTTGCTTGATATCATTGCACCCTACCAGTTTGTCCAGTTCCTCGCGTGGGTTGGGAATAGGACGCAGAATCTCCACCTTAACGCTAATATTATTGTTCTGTTCAATCTCGCCGTCGGGGATGTCTATGTCATCAATGTCCTCATCTTCGTCGTAGTTTTCGGGAACTTCATCATCGGTTGGTTCCTCCTCCCCGTTGTCGTCCGAAAGGTCATCATTATCTGTTTCGTCTGAGGTGTCATCATCAGACTCTTCCGTCTCGCTGTCATCATTCAGGAATCGCATCACAAGTTTCTCAAATTCTTTTTCAATATCGGTGTCAACGAGTTCTTTTTCCTCCTCGACGATCGTTCCTTTGTCATTCTCCATCTTATCCTCTTCCTCCTCCTTTTTAGAATTCTCCACATTATTGAGGTTATTCAACATTTCCTTCAAAATCATCTCTATTTTTTCCGTTTCAGCGATGTTGGGCTGTTTTGCCTGCAAGTTCTCCTGTTCCGGATTGTTGTCCATATAAATATCATTCATAGTAAAAAAGTATATAAATCAATAAAATAGTCCTTAAAGAAAGGACACAAAAGTTCTTAGGCAAATGCTTCGAAGCATCTGCCCATTATTTCTATAGAGTCTTCGTGTAGGATTCCTCTATCACATCACACACAATTGTAGCAACATGTCAAAGAACGCAAACGTTAAGGCACATTCCCCCTGCGGATTCTCATTCAAAGTGTTAACTTCGTTTAAGAACCGCTCGGCAGTAAAAAGTTTCCTTAATCGTTCTTTTCATTTGTTACAATTGTTAATTTTGCTATTTGTGATAGTTTTCGGCGGCAAAAGTAAGTGTTTTCCAGATAACTGCCAAATATTTATTCAAAAAACTTTCTTCTGGTTGTCTTTCTTCCAAACACTTTCCAGTCTACCTCTGTGATATGATATTTTCCAACAAATGTTTTGATTGTTGTGTTATTATTGCTTATTTTTGCAAAAAATATCATCATGAAGACAAAAAAGCCTTTTAACATAATAACAATGAAAAAACTTGTTTTCCTTTTTGCTGCTGCTCTGGCTTCATGTGTCAGCACGCAGGATGCATCACAGAATGTGTTAACGACTCCAGGCAATCCGTTCCTGCCCCTTTGGGAACATATTCCCGATGGTGAACCCTATGTTTTCGAAGATCCTGACCAGCCAGGGAAGTATCGTGTTTACCTTTATGGCTCACACGACAATCTGGTGACACAATATTGCGGACGCGATCAGGTGGTGTGGTCGGCCCCTGTGGACAACCTGACGCAATGGCGATACGACGGCATTATCTTCAGTGTAAACAAAAACGCTAAGGGCGAGTTGTTTACACCCGACAGTCTCGCCGATGTGCTCTTTGCCCCCGATGTGACGCTGGTGACAGCTCCTTCTCCTTCGGGGAAGGCGGGGGATGGGGCCTCGAAGACCTATTACCTGTACCCCAACGACCAATGTGGCGGTCGGAATGGTTTGATAGCCAAGAGCAACAGACCAGACGGACCGTTTGAAGTATGCAATTGGAGTCAGGAGAACCCCAACGAGACAGACGGTGTCCTGCGCTTTGACCCTGCAGTGTTCGTTGATGACGATGGGCGCGTTTATGGTTACTGGGGCTTTGAGCGTTCGTATGCTGCAGAACTGGACCCTGCAACAATGGCTACGGTTAAGCCGGGCACAGAGATTGTGGAAGATATGGTGAGCGGACGCTATCAAGATGGCATTTTCAGTTTCTTCGAGGCATCATCTATCCGTAAGGTTAAGGATAAGTATGTCTTCATTTACAGCCGTTTTACAAAGAACGGCGAGTATGGTCTGCCTACCTCAAACTACACACTGGCCTACGCCTACAGCGATAATCCGTTAGGACCATGGACTTATGGCGGCACCATCATAGACGGTCGTGCCCGTGATATTAATGAACAGGGTGACACTATCGCCACCGCCACCGTTGACGGTAATACGCACGGCAGTATTTGCGAGATCAATGGACAGTGGTATGTATTTTACCATCGTCAGACAGGTACTGACGAATATGCTCGTCAGGCAATGGTGGCTCCTATCGAGGTGAAGGTAGAAGAAGGCAAGGGCGGCAAGGTGGAAATCAGCGAAGGAGAATACACCTCGGAAGGATTCTCGTTGGAAGGCCTGAACCCGAAGGAGTGTCATTCAGCAGGTATTGCCTGCTGGTACACGGGTCCTGAAACTGCCATACATGAATGGCCCAACAACAGGTTCTTCGGCTCGTTTGTGGCTTCCGGCTATGGTACTTCCGACAGGTTCGAGGCTCCCTACGCTCTGCATAACAACACAAACTCTGTGGTTAACAATACCGACGGCTCCATTGTGGGCTATAAGTATTTCAACTTCAATTCAACCAAAGGACGTAAGGATGTGGAGTTGATACTGACGCTTACACCAGAAGGCATCGATGGGTCCATCAAGATTATGGCAGACCGTCCGTGGACATCGCAAGGCGGAAAGTTGTTAGGTACCATAGAGTTGAAAGCCGACATGCCTCAGACAGCAACGG
>JAFSRW010000094.1 GCA_017445925.1 Bacteroidaceae bacterium
AACATCTGGCTCGGACTGGACTGCCTGAACCTTTTCGGCATCTCCAACGTGAACAGTTACTATTGGGTGACCGACGTCACCAATCGTCAGTGGGCCGTGCCAAACTACCTGACGGGAAGGCAAATTAACGGAAAAGTGACCATAGAATTATAAATATTGTTAAAACATAGGCGTTTTTATAAAGAATTCACACGTATGTAAACATAATAGTGTATATTTGCACCAAAATTATAAACGAAACAAAGACAATTTTAGTATTTTTAGGTTATGAAGTGTAAGTATCTATTCCTTTTATCGGCTGCAATTCTTGTATCCTGCGGTAAAAGTTATGAACTAAACGACACTCAGTTCAATGAGGAATCCATCAGAGTCAATACCGAGAAACAGCTTGGCATAACGATTGACCCTGAGCAGACATGGGCCGACATTACAAACGGAAGCATCACCATCAAAGCAGATGCTGATCTGGAAGACATCGTCAAAGTGCAGATATTAACGGAATCTCCTTTTGGTAATGACGAAGCAGCCATTCTGAATTCTGTAGATTGTCAGAAAGGTGACGTTGTAACCCTCAACTACGAAGCTCCTGGTGACGCTACAGAACTTGTTGCTGCCTGTGTCAGCAGCAAAGGCGTGTATTACATTAAGGTATTTAACGTTGGTGAGAGCAACTTGTCATTTGCATCAACAGCCAATGCCCGTACCCGTGGAACGTCTGACGACAATCCTACTCTGATTGTGTTGGGAGAAAGCATCAAATCCTTCAACGCCCAACGTGCCGAGGAATCTTTACAGAACGGAACAACATGGTCGAATGACCAAACTGATGGTAAAGGAAAGAATCGCTATTATGAGGTTTGGGCAGATGGTTCTTGGAAGAACGACCGGCTCTGGTCTCACCAGACTGTATCAGGCGGTGGCTGGAACGTCGAGAACGGCTTCATCTGTAAAAGCGTATCCAACTCAGGAGACCTGAATACATTGAAGACAATCATCAGCACCTATCTGCAAAAGAAAGGCGGTTCGAATCAAACCAATGGAAAGGCAAACAACTGGCAAAACATTGCTCAGGGAAATGCCTATTTCCGAGTAAACAACAGTTATCTGATCAGTAACGGCGGACCGACGAGCCTGATACCTATTCAAATGAACACAACAGAAGGTCATTTCAATACCATCTATTATTATTATTTCAATCCTGCCACAACTGCAGGTATGACGTCAGAACAAGAGGCCAACTACATCAAATCTCTTCCTAAGTACAAAGCCATCCCCGGTTGGAAAGGAGACGACAAATGCCGCAGGGAGAAGGAGTATCTGCTGCCTTACTATGGCGACGGAACGCCGGAAACAAGCTCGCTCGCAGTCAGCGTTGCTATTCCTAAGGGCTATAAGATTGGATTCTTAAACAGAAAAGACTTTAATAACAAAGGCGAGATCTCACATTGCGCTACTGGTTGTACCTATGGCGACGGACGGCTGAACTACGAAGTGAATCACTTGATGGGCCACTATTTTACAGCTATAGACAAAAATTTGTCACAGGATGTCGCAGCAGGTTCGCCTACCACAAAGAAAGACACACGTTCTGGTGGTACTACCAATGGCATGCAGTGGACTAGTCCGCGTATCGGATTCTTCAGTGCCAACAAACATTCGTATATGTGTTTTGAAGACGGTGCCGACTGTAACTTCTGCGATATGATTATCGAGGTCGTTCAAGGAACAGAGATTATAGATGACGGTATGGTTTCTGAAGATATTCCCGGTGCTTCTTATCTCATGTGCTTCGAGGATCGTCCTGCACAGGCTGACTATGACATGAATGACGTCGTTATCTATGCCAAGCGTATCGACAATGGCACCATTGAGGTTGGTTTGGCAGCCTGTGGCGCAGCTGATGAGGTGTACATTATGGGTATCCCCGGAGGCAGGTCACTGAACAATAGTGAGATACATTATCTCTTTGGAATCCCCGCAGGAACGTATGCCCACACTAAGACCAATGGACAAAAAGTAGAGAGAATACCAAGCGAACAGATAAAGACGGTTTTGCCACTTGAAGATTTCATGAGGAACATCTACATTGAGAACAAAACGACAGGGAAAACCATCCGTATGCCAGAAAAGGGAAAATCTCCTTACGTCATTATTGTACCTAACGGATTCAGATATCCGAGAGAAGGAACGAGCATTAAGTCGGCTTATCCAGGATTCTTGGAGTGGGCTCAGAACAGAAATGCATCCAAAGACTGGTATAGGATGTATGATGACATTAGCAAAATATTCCCAGACCTGTTTATAAAGTAAGCAAGCATCTTTCGCTTAGATAATCTGATGAAATTGCCGCCTATTATGGCGGCAATTTCTATTTTTATATAAAAAAGCCAAAAAAAACAAAGTATTCTTCGGAATATGGAGTTTATTGCGTATCTTTGCACATTATTTATAATATAAGGTTTCATTTAAATACAAAAAATATGAAGATTTCCCACATTGAGCATCTGGGCATCGCAGTTCAGAGCATTGAGGAGAGCCTGCCGTACTTCACTGACGTGCTGGGCTTGGAGTGTTATGCAACAGAAGTAGTAGAGGATCAGAAGGTGAAGACCGCCTTCC
>JAFSRW010000095.1 GCA_017445925.1 Bacteroidaceae bacterium
TCCGCCGCCATCGGAAGAAGTTTATCAGCGATTGAAAAAACGCGCCCAGGAACTATATCCCAACATTCCCTTTTCTATGGACGAAAGCGATGACTGTTATTTTGTTTATACACTTGGCGAAGGCGATACACACGAGCACGTTCTCTGTTTTAATGTTTTCTGTCCAACTCGACCTGTCCCTGCTAAAATTGCTACCCAATTGAAGGAAAAACTGGAAGAAATGAAAAAAACTTATGGTGAACTTTAAATTTTTCTGGTGAGGTGACTATATTGTATTCGTAACGTAAAAAGAACGATTATGAATACAACAAAAATCACTTTCAATTCTCTTCCTCAGTTTAGAAATTTCTTGAACCTTCTTAAAACCAAAAGAGTTACAAACATTTCTTCTAATCATTCCTATCCTTACTCTATTACCTTTACCACCAAAAGCACCAAACAAACCAACAACCTTCTAAAACACTTACATCTTTCACCCATTCAACCCACCTCCTACGCTCTAGCAGCGTAGTGGGGGGGTATGCTATTTAAATCAAAGAGAAAGTAAATGAAAATACCCGTTATTATGGATTATACAAGGAGTTACCTTATAGATCGATTAAATCATAAAGAACTCCAGCTGAGCGATTCGGTTTATTACCTATCTAAAACCTCACGTTATGCTATCAAGAAATCGACCATCACGGGCAAGAAAGAGATTCCATTCACCCATCATTCTCTGGGCGGTTGCGAGTTGACGCTGGCAGATGGTACTGTACATGAGTACGATGATATTTTCGATTCCAAAAAGAAAGCTCTGGAATATATTGTTGCTGATCTGAAGTGCAGTCTGGCTCACCATCGCATGGGACTTCAGACAACTCTGCAAAGAATAGCAGAAGATGAGCGATTATTAGCCTTATTTGAAAAAAAGTTACCCTGATGATTAAATTTTCTTGATGCTTGTTCTATATTAACGATAGTTTCGGCTGTTGGAAATATATTTGGTATCGCCCATTATAACTTCCATGAGCCTGGCGAATTAACTACCATTTTAAATTCTATTTTTACTTCCAATAGTTAAAATAAATAATTATGCCAAAGAAGATAGAAACAAAAGTCGTGAAAAGAACGAAAATAGAGAGAGAGATGACGCTGCTGCGAGCCATTGAGCGCGTGGTGGATGTGGCGAGAGATTCCAAGCTGAAGGCTGAGGCAAAGGCTGAGATGGCTGATGAAGTACGCTATCTGGCTGAACGCTATGGCATCACAGAACGACAGGCTATCCTATTCTGTGTCTGCATGGAGAGAGGACCTCGCAATGTGGATTATGACGATTTGGCGCACTTCCTTGATGTCAGCAATATCCGCATCCTCAGTTATGCAAACGACATTGATGCCTTGGTGCGTCGCCGCCTGTTGCGCTATCGCGATGCGAAGGACGAGGATTCGTTCGACATTCCCCAGCCCGTCATCAAAGCCCTGAAGCACAATGATGTCTATGAGATACCCAAACGAACTGGGTTGGACTGTGCTGGTCTGTTTGAAGTGCTCGACCAGATGTTTGAAGACCTCGACAACGATGCTATTACGCCCAAAGACCTCACGGAGGAAATAAATGCCCTCTTCAAGGAAAACGCGCAGATTGGCTTCGTCAGGCAAATCAGGGAGCTTGGGCGTATGCGCCAAGATGACAATCTGTTGCTGCTCTACTTCTGTCACGCTCTTATCAACAAGGACGACGACGACATCCGCTTCAGAGAAATTGAGGACTGCTTCAGCTCTTCGGCTGACTTTATCAACGCAAAAAGTTTACTTCGTAGTGGTGAACACCCCTTGATGCAGAAGAAACTCATCGAACACCGTTGCTCGGATGGCATTGCCGACACTACGCGCTACAAACTCACAGAACAGACGAAACGCACGCTGCTTGAAGAGATGAAAATTAACGCAGCAGAAGAGAAACTGGCCGACGTCATCAAGGCGAAGGACCTGAAGGAGAAGAAGATGTTCTATGTAGAGGAGAACCAAAGGCAGGTGGGCGAACTGCAATCGTTCTTCGTGCCCGAGAACTACCAGAAGATACGATCACGAATGGAGCAGACGGGTTTCCGAACAGGATTTGCCTGCCTCTTCTATGGCGGTCCTGGCACAGGAAAGACGGAAACAGTCTATCAGTTGGCACGTCAGACAGGGCGCGATATCATGGTCGTTGATGTACCGCAAATCAAGAGCAAATGGGTGGGCGACTCCGAGAAGAACATCAAAGCCCTCTTCGACCGTTATCGTGAGCTGGTGAAGAAAGCCAAACAGACCCCAATCCTACTCTTCAACGAGGCAGACGCTATTATCGGAATCCGCAAGCAAGGAGCCCAGAATGCAGTGGATAAAATGGAGAACTCCATACAGAACATCATCCTGCAAGAGATGGAAATGCTGGACGGCATAATGATTGCAACTACCAATTTGACGCAGAACTTAGACAAAGCCTTTGAGCGTCGCTTCCTCTACAAGATTAAGTTCGAGAAGCCGACGGTTGAGGCCCGTGTTCTAATATGGCACTCGATGATACCGGAACTGAACGATATGGATGCCAAGACGCTGGCTGCAAAATACGATTTCAGCGGTGGACAGATAGAGAACATCGCCCGACACTACACCATCGACAGCATTCTGCACGATGCCAAGGAAGACAAACTTGCCATGCTCATCAACCATTGCGACAATGAACGACTAGATGAAACTGCTCCCAAACGAATAGGATTCTGAAAAAGTGTCCTCTAATGTAGCAGTGAATTAGAGCAAAATCTGGCGGGTTGACCAAAAACACTGGGGTTTACTTGCGTTCCGTTCCAAACTTGCTGGCCGTTTACATAGGTGCTTTCAACGTGCCAACGGAAAGTTCTTCCTTCTAACGGACTCCAACCACAACGGCTTAAGATAATTTCCTTGTTTACTTGCCAAGGCTTGTTGGGACGAAGCAGAACGAGGTCGGCATGATACCCTTCACGTATGAATCCACGTTTTTCTATTCCGAAGAGACGGGCAGGATTATGGCTCATGAGTTCTACCATACGTTGGATGGTAAGCACACCTTCGTCCACAAGGCTCAACATGGCAGGCAGACTGAACTGAACCATAGGCATTCCGCTCATGGCCTTGCAGCATCCGCCTTCCTTTTCGCTGAGCAGATGGGGCGCGTGGTCTGTTCCTACAACTGTGATTCTACCATCTGAGAGTGCCTGACGGAGCGCCTGCCTGTCTGCTGTGCTCTTGATGGCGGGGTTACATTTGATGCGTGTGCCAAGCGTGGCGTAATCCTGATCTGAAAAGAGAAGATGGGCTACGCAGGCTTCGGCTGTTATCTGCTTGTTGTTAGGAGAAAAGAGTTCCAGCTCGCGAGCTGTTGTCAAGTGTGCCACATGTAGGCGAGCACCTGTTTCTTTGGCCAGCTTAACAGCCAGTTCCGTACTTTGGTAGCAGGCTTCGGCATCGCGAATCTCAGGATGATGAATGACAGAGGGGTCTTCGCCATAGAGAGCCTTTGCTTCAGCCATTCGTTGGTTGATACGATTGGTGTCCTCGCAGTGTGTCATCAGAAGGGTGGGGCAATGGCGGAAGATATTGCGGAGTGCTTCCTCCTTATCTACCAGCATGTTACCAGTGCTACTTCCCATAAAGAGTTTGACACCAGACACGCGATGGACATCAACATTACGGATCTCCTGCAGGTTATCGTTTGAGGCACCCAGGAAGAAGCCGTAGTTGACGTGGCACTTCCGGGCAGCTATCTTATAGCGTTCTTCGAGGAGGGATAATGTGGTGGTTTGAGGAGAGACATTAGGCATATCCAGAACGGTGGTAACACCCCCTGCTGCTGCAGCACGGGTTTCTGTATCCATGTCGGCTTTGTGCGTAAGACCTGGGTCGCGCATATGTACATGGTCGTCTATAACACCAGGAAGAAGGAAAGACTTTTCCTTCATATCCTTTTCGCTTACAGGTAGGTGCGACTTGGTTATCTGGGAGATAAAACCATCCTCTATGGCAACCGAACCGAGGAAGATTTCTCCCTCGTTGACTATGATAACATCCTTAATCTGGAAATTCATTTAAGCCTTTCTTCTGACTTTTCCTAATCTTAACTGAATAACGCCAAAGAGGGCTTCGCCAAAGATGCCACCGCTCATCTTGCTGGTTCCCAACTCGCGATTAACAAAGATGACGGGAACCTCCTTAACCCTGAATCCAAGGCAGAGGGCTGTGTACTTCATCTCAATCTGGAAAGCATAGCCCTTGAAGCGTATGTTATCGAGGTCGATGGCTTCCAGCACTTGGCGTTTGTAACAGACAAAGCCTGCTGTGGTATCGCGGAGCGAGATTCCTAATACGGTACGGACGTAGGCAGAAGCGTAGTAGCTCATCAATACACGACCTATGGGCCAGTTGACAACGTTTACACCTGTAACATATCGGCTGCCTACAGAAACATCATATCCCTCATCGTGACAGGCTGCATAGAGGCGGGGAAGGTCGGCGGGATTGTGACTGAAGTCTGCGTCCATCTCAATCACATAATCGTACTTTTCCTCGATGGCCCACTGGAAACCTCTTATATAGGCTGTTCCAAGACCTAACTTGCCACTACGTTCTATTAGATGAAGGCGGTCCTGAAATTCAGAACTCATCAGATTCTTTACTATCTGAGCTGTTCCGTCAGGACTTCCGTCGTCGATGATGAGAACATCAAAGCCTTTTTCAAGGCTGGTAACAGCCCTGATGATGGCTTCTATGTTTTCCTTCTCGTTATATGTGGGAATGATAACAATGCTATCGTTCTTATGTCTTGATTCCATACATTATTTATATTATATAGGGCAAAGATACGTTTTTTTGTATTTATTGGACTACAATTAGATTAAAAAGTTTATGCTTTTGTTGAAAAAACGTGTATTTCCAATACAATGATATGAATAATCTTTGTAACTTTGCAGCCATAAAATTTAAAGTAGATAGGCCGCTTATGCAGCAACAAAAAGTAATTATATTAGATTTCGGTTCACAGACAACCCAACTTATTGCAAGAAGATTGCGTGAACTAGATACATTCTGTGAAATTCTCCCTTATAACAAATTCCCCGTTGGTGACCCTGATGTCATAGGTGTTATACTGGCAGGAAGCCCGTTTAGCGTTTATGACCCAGAAGCCTTTAAGGTGGATTTAAGTCAGTTTATAGGAAAACTTCCCGTTCTGGGAATCTGCTATGGTGCTCAGTATATTGCTTATAATAACGGAGGTAATGTGGAGCCGGCTGGTAGTAGGGAATATGGACGTCAGAATCTGACGACTATTGATAAGAACTGCCCGCTTTTCAAGGGTTTTGACGACAACAGTCAGGTATGGATGTCGCATGGCGATACTATTACAGCCATTCCTGAAGGAGCTCAGGTAGCTGCCAGCACCCTGCAGGTGCAGAATGCTGCTTATTATATCCCTTCGTTCAAGGGAGGTAAGCCGGTGTTTGGCGTACAGTTCCATCCGGAGGTCTTCCATAGCGTTCAGGGTACCCTGCTGCTGAAGAACTTTGTGGTGGATGTCTGTGGCGGCAGACAAGACTGGTCGGCAGCCAACTATATAGAGACTACGGTACGTGAGTTGCGTGAACAGATTGGGTCGGACAGAGTGATACTTGGCCTTTCCGGTGGTGTTGACAGTAGTGTTTGTGCTGTATTGCTGAACAGAGCTATCGGCAGCCAACTGACCTGTATCTTCGTGGATCACGGTATGCTCCGCAAGAACGAGTTTACGGATGTGATGCGTGATTATGAATGCTTGGGACTGAATGTTATAGGTGTGGATGCCAGTGAGAAGTTCCTTACAGACCTTGACGGTGTAACAGAACCTGAGGCGAAACGTAAGATTATAGGTCGTGACTTTATAGAGGTGTTCAACGAGCAGGCTCGTAAGATTACCGATGCCAAGTGGTTGGCACAGGGAACCATCTACCCCGACCGCATAGAAAGTCTTAACATTACAGGTAAGGTGATTAAGAGCCACCATAATGTAGGTGGTCTGCCTGAGGAGATGAACCTTTCGCTCTGCGAACCCCTGAAGTGGCTGTTCAAGGATGAGGTGCGTAGGGTAGGCCGTGAGTTGGGTATGCCTGAGCATCTTATTACCAGACATCCTTTCCCTGGACCTGGTTTGGCTGTTAGAATCCTTGGAGCTATTACTCGTGAGAAGGTACGCGTGTTACAAGATGCTGACGATATTTATATCAGAGGACTCCGTGAATGGGGACTTTACGAAAAGGTTTGGCAAGCTGGTGTGATATTGCTTTCTGACGTTCATAGCGTAGGTGTTATGGGTGATGAACGAACATACGAGAATCCTGTGGCCTTGCGTGCCGTAACCAGTACGGATGCCATGACTGCCGACTGGGCACATCTGCCTTACGAATTCCTGGCTCAAGTGAGCACAGATATTATAAATAAGGTAAAGGGAGTGAACAGGGTATGCTACGACATCTCCTCGAAACCACCATCGACCATAGAATGGGAGTGACATAAAAAAAGGGTTTGAGAATTTCTCTCAAGCCCTTTTTCTTATCTTATTATTTGCAGGGAATCTTATCGACACGCCTTTGGTGACGCCCTCCCTCAAAAGAGGTGGCAAAGAACTCATCCATAATAGCATCAGCTTCGGCATTGGTAATAAACCTTCCAGGCATTACCAACACGTTGGCATCGTTATGCTGACGGATGAGATGTGCAATCTCTGGAATCCAGCACAGACCGGCTCTTACGCCCTGATGCTTGTTGAGGGTTATACTGATACCCTCGCCACTGCCGCAAACAGCAATGCCGGGATATACAGTACCTGCCTCGATAGCCGTACCTAATGCATGTCCGAAGTCTGGATAGTCACAGCTTTCCTCGCTGTAGGTTCCAAAATCCTTAAACTCCAGACCCTTTGCTGTCAGGTACTCTTTCACATGCTCCTTCAGAGCGAATCCAGCATGATCACTGGCTAATCCTACTTTCATAATGGAGAATTATTCCTCAAGTAATTCTTTAACCTGATTGTAAACATTCTCTGCTGTGAAACCAAGTTTCTGGTCGAGTACCTTATAGGGTGCAGAGAAGCCGAAGCTCTCAAGACCCCATACACTGCTGCAGGGATGAGCACCCACTAAGAAGCCTTGCAAGTTGACAGGCAGACCTGCGGTAAGACCAAACACCTTGCTTCCTGCGGGGATGATTTCCTGCTGGTATTCAGTAGACTGTTCGCGGAAGAGGCCTTCGCTGGGTACACTTACGATGCGAACCTTAATTCCTTCCTGCTGAAGCAAACGTGCACCGGCAACCAGTGTGCTGACCTCTGAACCGTTACCAACCAGAATCACATCGAACTTTTCATCGCTTCCAGCAGTAACGTAAGCACCAAGCTTTATACCGTCATAATTGTTGCCTTCTGGCAAGTCCTCGATATTCTGACGGCTGAAAATGAGTGCAGTAGGTGTCTTGGTATTCTCCATTGCCAACTTCCAACAAACGGTAGTAGCCTTGCTGTCTTCGGGGCGGAGAACGAGAACGGAGTTTCGTCCGCTATGGTTTCTCAGTTTCTCCATAAGGCGGATTTGTGCTTCCTGCTCAACAGGTTCGTGAGTAGGACCATCCTCTCCAACACGGAATGCATCGTGAGTCCAGATGAATTTGACGGGGAGTTCCATCAGCGCAGCCATGCGGACTGCAGGTTTCATATAATCGCTGAATACAAAGAATGTACCACATGCAGGAATAACGCCACCGTGCAATGCCATACCTATGCAGCAGCATGCCATAGTAAGCTCGGCTACACCTGCCTGGAAGAAACCTCCAGCGTAATTGTCCTTTGTAATGGATGTTGCTCCACCCTTGAAGAAACCGTCGGTCTTATCGGAGTTGCTCAGGTCGGCAGAACCAACAATCATGTTGGGAACTTGCTTTGCCAACTGAATCAGGCAGGCGCTGGAGGCATTACGTGTAGCATCATTGGGTTTCTGCTGAACGCTCTCCCAGTCAATAGAGGGAACTTTATTGGCAAACCAATCGTTCAGTTGATTTGCTATATCCAAATTCTTCTCTGCCCAATTCTGCTCCTCCTCATAACGCTTGGCAACAATGCCCTCAAGTTCCTTCTTGCGAGCCTCATATATTGCCTGAACTTCAGGATAGATAACGAATGGGTTGTCAGGATCACCGCCAAGATTCTTAATGGTGTTGCGGAAAGCATCTCCACCAAGTGGTGCTCCATGGGTACTACAGTTACGTTCGTAACTTGTTCCGTCACCCTTCAGAGCGCCCTTGCCCATAATAGTCTTACCGATGATAAGGGTTGGTTTTCCCTTAACGGCTTTAGCTTTCTCAATGGCTTGACGAATCTGGGTAACGTCATTTCCGTTAATCTCGATAACCTCCCACTGTAATGCACGATACTTGGCAGCAGTGTCTTCATTCATTACCACTTTGGTTTCTGTTGACAGCTGAATGTCATTAGAATCGTAGAACATGATGAGATTGTCGAGTGCCAGATTGCCGGCAATGCGTGCTGCACCTTGGCTAATCTCTTCCTGAATGCCACCATCGCTGATGTAAGCATAGATGGTTTCTTTCTCGAATGTTGGGTTGCCAGTCTTTGCGCTCAGGAATTTTGCAGCGATAGCAGCACCTACAGCGTAGGCGTGGCCCTGACCAAGGGGACCTGAACTGTTTTCAATACCACGCTGATAACATACCTCGGGGTGACCAGGGGTAGGAGAGCCCCATTGTCTCAGCTGCTGAACTTCCTCCAAGGAATATTTACCAATGAGTGCCAGTTCGGCATACAGCATAGGAGCCATGTGTCCTGGGTCAAGGAAGAAACGGTCACGTCCCATCCATGTGGGGTTCTTAGGATCGTACTGCAAATATTCGCTATAAAGTACGTTGATAAAGTCGGCTCCTCCCATGGCACCACCGGGATGACCGCTCTTTGCTTTTTCAACCATTGCTGCAGCCAGAACACGAATATTGTCGGCTGCGCGATTCATATTTTGAATACTATTCATATATTAGTTTTTTCTATAGTTATTATTACCAGAAATAGATATAGAATGCTACGGTGATACCAAGGATTATAACGGTATGGATAACATCCCAGTGGTTCCAGCTGGCGCGGGTGGCAGCAATCTGCTCGGGAGTAGAAGTACCGAATACCAAACCCTGGATTTTCTTCTCGTCGGGTGCTTCGGTGACAAGTGATACCAGAATGACTACCAGACAGCAAACAACCAACATAGCTCCGCAGAAGAACAACCAGTTGAAATCGTAGAAGATGGTCTTGAACCAACTGTCAGCAGCATCGGTAACGTTGCTGTAGTAAACCTTGGCGCCCAGACGGGTCAGACCAATGATGATACCTGAGAGCAAACCCCACATACCACCCTTGGCAGAAGCACGCTTCCAGCAGATACCCAGCAGGAAGGCTGATGCGATACCAGGAGCGAGTACTGACTGAACGTCCTGCAGGTAGTTGTATAGCACATTACCTACTGAACGCATGATAGGAATCCACAGAATACCAAGAATCACGATAACCACAGTAGCGGTCTGACCGATGCGAACAAGGCTCTTCTCTGATGTCTGGGGCTTCAGACGCTTCCAGAAGTCGATGGTGAACAGCATTGCTGAGCTATTGAATAGCGAAGCTAATGATGACATGAGGGCTGCAAGGATACCACATACGACAAGACCCTTCACACCGGCAGGCAGAATCTTAGCTACCAGGGTAGGGAAGGCTGCATCGGCATTTGGCGTTCCGTCGGGAAGCAAGGGCAGGAATGTTGCACCTGCACCCAGACTTTTCTGATGCAGTGCTAATGCAATCATGCCTGGAATCAAAAACAAGAATACAGGCAACAATTTCAGATATGCTCCGAAGATGGTACCACGACGGCTCTCCCTCTCGTTCTTACCTGACAATACACGTTGTACGATATACTGGTCTGTACACCAGTACCAGAATCCTATGACAGCAGAACCGATAAGGGCACCCAACCAGGGATACTGTGGGTCGCTGTTGGAACGCATCAGATGAATCATGGTACCAGTGGCACCCTCGTAGCTGGGTTTCACGTTGCAGTAATCAAGCATCTGGTCCCAACTGCCTAAAGCCCTCAAGCCTAATACAAGGATGATTAGCGAACCCAGTAGCAGGATAGGTGTCTGGAGAACAGAGGTATAGAGTACCGACTTCATTCCTCCGAAGATGGTATAGATTGCGGTAATAACCACAAGGCCGATGGCTGCAATCCAGAAAAAGTCGATCCCCCAGAGTTCTTCAATTCCGAACACTTGCTGGAACACAAGACCTCCGGCATATACCGTAACGGCTACCTTTGTCAGCACATAGGATATCAGTGAGATGACGCTGAGGATAGTACGGCTCTGCGTATTGAAACGACGCTCCAGGAACTCAGGCATGGTGTAAACCATAGAACGAGTATAGAAAGGAACGAATACCCAACCTAAGATCAGAATCATCCAGCCCTGAATTTCCCAGTGGGCCATAGCCATACCTGACGAAGCGCCAGCACCGGCAAGACCTATGAGGTGCTCAGAACCAATATTTGAGGCAAAGATTGATGCACCAATGGCAATCCATGTTGCATCCTTGCCACCTAAGAAATAATCTGCTGAGTTGTCGTTTTTCTGACTAACAACCCAAAGTACTATGCCTATCAGCGCACAGCAGAATACGCCAATTACAATCCAGTCTAATAATGCCATGTTATTATATTAAATAGGAATATGGATTAGAGATTAGGAATTAGGGATTATAAACGAGGATTAGGGATTAGAGATAAGGGCCTGATTATAATGTCCAGAAATTAAGACAACTAACCCCTATTCTCTAATCCCTATTCCCTAAACCTGTTTATTAGCACAGTTTACGGGCACCATCGCCAATGACAACGTCGATGACGATAGGCTTTTTGCCATACTTAGCCTGGAACTTCTCTACAACGACTTTCTTGAAGTTAGGTGCCAGCTCGTTGGCAACCAGGTTGATGGTACATCCACCGAAGCCACCACCCATGATACGTGAACCTGTAACGCCTTCTTCCTTGGCAATCTCGTTCAGGTAGTCGAGTTCTTCGCAGCTTACCTCATACTCTTGTGAAAGACCATAATGGGTATCGTACATCATCTGGCCAACCTTCTCGTAGTCGTCAGCCTCAAGAGCCTTACATACGGCAAGTACGCGAACTACTTCTCCGATGACGTAACGGGCGCGCTTGTATTCAGCACCTGTGATTTCGTCCTTCACCTCGTCGAGCATCTCCATTGTAGCGTCACGCAGACTCTTAACATCAGGATGTCTCTTGCTGATTACTTCTGCTACATGCTCACACTGCAGACGACGTTCGTTGTAGGGAGAACCCTTCAGTTCGTGCTTCACGCAACTGTTAACGAGTACAAGCTGATAGCCTTTCGGATGCCAGGGGAAATATTCAATTTCACCGCTACGGCAGTCCATACGCATCAGATGACCTGCTTTGCCCAGACAGCTGATAGCCTGGTCCATGATACCACAGTTTACTCCGATATACTTGTGTTCTGTACGCTGCCCGACGCGGGCGAGCTCCATGCGCTCAATCTTATTGTCGCCGAAGAGGTCGTTCAGAGCGAAAGCGTAAGTGCTCTCGAGGGCGGCACTTGAACTCATGCCTGCGCCAAGGGGCACATCACCGGCAAAAGCTGTATTGAAACCTTCAACGGGTACACCTAAAGCCATCATCTCGCGGCATACACCGAAGATGTAGCGAGCCCAAGTTGCACTGGGGCCTTTCTCGTCGTCAATAGAGAACTGAACACGATCCTTAAGGTCGATACTGTAAGCATCAACCATACGAGTACCGTTGGGCTTAATTTCAGCTATCATTCCCTGCTCAACTGCACCGGGGAAAACGTAGCCATTATTATAATCGGTATGCTCACCAATCAGGTTAATACGACCAGGAGAAGCATATACTGAACCTGTACTACCATCGAAGTGCTTGATGAAGCGACTACGAACATCGTCAATTGTTAATTTCATAGTGTTGTGGCCCCTCTATTATCCCTTTATCGGGGAAGACCAGTCAGGGGCAATGGGTCTGATATTAATAATGAATAGGAATTTATTCTACGGGGATATCCTTGTTAACGTTCTTGCAACCACTTACGCTGTAGTAGAGCATGTAAACGAGCATGGCAATGACGAGCCAGTAGCTGTTCAGGTAGCCAGCAGAACTCTTGGCAATGAGCTCCTGAATCCAAGGCATTACACCACCCCCGACAACGAGCATCATGAAGATACCGGAAGCTTGCTCGGTATATTTGCCTAAACCCTCAACGGCAAGATTGAAGATTGCACCCCACATGATAGATGTGCAAAGACCACAGAGAACAAGGAACAAACAGCTCAAAGGAACCTGAAACATTGCGAAACCGTCGGCTGCACTGTAACCGGGCATACTGATTGTGTTAGTCTTGGGGATGAAGATGGCGATGAGAATCAAGCAAATAGCAATAGCACTCATGGTAATCATCTGTGCACGGCTGCTAACTTTGCCGGAAACCAATGTGCTGCTGAAACGGCCAACCATCATGAGCAACCAGTAAATAGCAGCAATAGCACCACCGATGGCGGCTCCGTTCACTGTAATGCCAGCACCCTTTTCGGTAGCGTCGGAGAGGAAGAAAATCACCTGTGCAGGAATACCAATCTCGATACCTACATAGAAGAAGATAGCTACAGCACCGAGTACGAAGTGACGGAAGTTCCATGCGCTGTGCTCGTAAACCTTAGTTTTGCGCTCCTGAGCAGGTTCGGGAATTGTCAGGCAGGCAATGATGATGAATGCCAAGCCAAACACTGCCATAGCAATGAAGAGCAGGGGAGATACGTCGGACATGGCGGTCTTGTCGGTCACTGTGCCAACGAGGGCACCTACCAGCAGGGGAGTCAGCGTACCAGTCAGAGAATTCAGTGTGCCACCGGTCTGGATGAGCTGGTTACCTTTGTTACCACCACCACCAAGCATGTTCAGCATGGGGTTCACAACGGTGTTCAACATACATACGCAGAAGCCGCAAACGAATGCGCCTAATAGATAAACGTAGATGGCAGAACCCTGCAGAAACTCGAAGCTGGAGAGGTACTGGATGCAGATACCAATGAAACCAACTGCTAAAGCAGCAAGGGTGGTCTTTTTGTAACCAATCTTGAGGAGCATCTTGCCAGCAGGAATACCCATGAACAGATAAGCGGCAAAGTTCATCAGGTTACCAGTCATACCTGCCCAGTCATACTGATTCTTCCAAATGGTACCGAATGGGGCAGCCATGTTAGTTACGAATGAAATCATCGCGAAGATGAAGCACATCGTGATAATAGCAACAATGTTGTTACTTGATTTTGTTTGAGTCATGATAAAAAATGATTAATTTATAAATGAATAATTTGTTCTTTCCTGAATAGATGACTTACTCCTCTACACTGAATTTGTAAACGGTTTTCTGCTTATAAACTTCTCCAGGTTTAAGTATGCAGCTGGGGAAATAAGCGCGGTTAGGGCTGTCGGGGAAGTGCTGTGCCTCAAAGCAGAGAGCGCTGTACTTACCGAAGGTAGCTCCACCATTGCCTGCAAAACCGCTGTGCCAGTTACTGCTGTAGAACTGAACACCAGGTTCTGTTGTCCACATCTCCAGACAACGACCGCTATTGGGCTCAACACATTTAACTGCGTATGACAGTTCGCCTGGCTCGCGTTTGTTAAGAACGAAACAATGGTCGTAGCCAGTACCATTTACAATCTGCTGGTTGCTGGTGTCACCGATACGTTCACCTACAGCATGTGGTGTGCGGAAATCGAAGGGAGTTCCTTCAACCTTCAAAATCTCACCTGTGGGGATGCTTGTTTCGTCAATGGGAATAAAGAAATCTGCGTTGATAGTGAGAATGTTGTTCAAAGCCTCCGGAGTGGGGTTGGCTATACCAGCCAATGAGAAGAAACCGTGACTTGTCATATTAACAACAGTCTTCTTGTTTGTTGTACCTCTGTAGTCAATGATAAGCTCATCGTCCTCGCTAAGACTATACTTCACAGCCATTTTTAACTCGCCAGGGAATCCTTCCTCGTAATAGGCTGAAATATAGCGGAGAACCAGCTCGCTATCGTTTATCTGTTCTGCATCCCAAACGCGTGCATGGAATCCTGTAGGACCTCCGTGCAAGTGGTTGGGGCCATTGTTAATAGCAAGGTTATAATCCTTGCCATTCATTACAAACTTACCTTTGCAGATACGGTTGCCATAACGGCCAATAAGTGTACTAAGGAAAGGTTCTGGGCTTTCAATTACACTTTTGATGCTGTCATGTCCTTGAATAATATTGGCCATCTTGCCTTCCTTATCAGGAACCATGATGGCCACAATAGCACCACCGTAATTGGTTATGCTAACTTCTATTCCGTTGCTGTTGGTCAGTGTGAACAAATCTGTTTGCTTGCCCTGAACAACAGCCTGGAAATTGTCTCTTTTTAATCCGGAAATTAGTTCTTTGTCCATTGGTTATGAAAAGTTATTATTAATAAATGTATCTGCAAACTTACAAATAATTTATCAAAAACCAAAACCTAAGGACAAAAATTAATTCACATTAACAACGATAAAACATCAAAACATGTTATTTAACATATCCGCAACGATAAATGTGCTACCTCCAATGAAAATTAGGTCGTTTTTCTCTGCATTTTGCTTCGCCGCATTATATGCAGTTTCAACATTTGCGTAACAAGTTCCGTGAAGACAATGTTTTTGCGCAATTTTGGAAAAATCTTCTGCAGGCATTGCCCTTTTTACACT
This sequence comes from Bacteroidaceae bacterium, assembly GCA_017445925.1. Taxonomy (GTDB): domain Bacteria; phylum Bacteroidota; class Bacteroidia; order Bacteroidales; family Bacteroidaceae; genus Physcousia. Next base: position 14,911 of record JAFSRW010000095.1, read on the forward strand.
TGCTTGCGTGAAATAATAGATAGCATCTTTTGGCAGCATGGACAAGACGGTGTTTACGTCCTTGTCGTTCACCATACCGATTATAATATGAAGCCTGTTGTGGGGCGTATCCTGCAGTTGCTTTGTGATGTACTGCATTCCTCCTACGTTGTGGCCCGTATCGCAAATGGTAAGCGGATGGGTACTTATGGTTTGCCATCTTCCCATCAGACCTGTCAGTTCACAAACATGGGAAACTCCTTTCTTTACAGCTTCTGTTCCTATGTTATAACCTAATTTGCTCAGGACTTTAACAGCTGCCAAAATGGTCTTAATATTTTTCTCCTGACAATAGCCTCCCAACTGTCCATTCAGTTCGCCGTATGATTTTGTCTGAAAGGTGTATCCGCTCACAGGTGAAAGACTAAAATCCACCAATTCCTCATCTTCTTCAGCAAAGATAAGTTCTGTATCAACTTCTTGTGCTTCTTTCTCAAATACCGCCCTGACATCCTTATCTTCAGCCTCACCAATAATGGCAGGGACGTTGTGTTTAATTATTCCCGCCTTTTCGTGGGCTATCTTCGGAAGCGTATCACCAAGAAACTGAACATGGTCGAAGCTAATGTTTGTAATTATGGAGAGGTCGGGCTGTATGATGTTGGTGCAGTCAAGTCGTCCACCTAATCCCACTTCAATCACTGCTACGTCAACCTTTTTTTCAGCAAAATATAGGAATGCCAGTGCTGTTGCCAGTTCAAAAAAGGAAAAGCCCCCCTCTAACTCCCCCAAATGGGAGGATATTAGATGTTCAACAAATTTGGTGACTCGTTGTTTGCTTATCATCTTTCCGTTAACACGAATCCTCTCGCGGAAATCCACAAGATGTGGACTCGTATATAAGCCAACGCGGTAACCTGCCGACTGAAGGATGGCTGCCAGCGTATGGCTGGTACTTCCTTTTCCGTTGGTGCCACCTACATGGATGGTACGATAGTTCCTGTGCGGATGGTTAAAGTGATTATCCAGAAGGTGAGTATTGCTTAAACCTTCCTTATATGCACCCGCCCCGATATTTTGGAATAGCGGGGCGGCAGTAAACAGATATTGAACAGCTTGATTGTAATTCAAAATTCAAAAATTATAAAGTCAAAATGAAATGTTTATTCAAACATCTTCTTGAATTTGCTGAAGAAACTGTCTTTTTCGTCGGCTTTCGGTTTCATATTCTCACTGCCTGCCATCTTCTCGAACATGTCACGTTCTTCTTTGCTTAGGTTCTTAGGAATATATACACCGATATTTACTATCAGGTCTCCTGTTCCATAGCCATAGCCTGATACAGCAGGAAGTCCTTTTCCACGCAGGCGCATCACTTTTCCGGGTTGTGTGCCTGGCTCAATCTTTATCTTAACCTTGCCGTTAATGGTGGGCACTTCTGCTGAGCCGCCAAGAACAGCTGTGGGAACATCAAGTAAAAGATTGTATTCAAGGTTCTGTCCATTGCGAATCAGCTCTTTATGTGGTTCTACCTCAATGAACACTTGAATATCTCCAGGTATTCCGTTTTGCTTTCCAGCATGGCCTTTTCCACTTGCTGTAACAACCATTCCGTCATCAACACCCGCAGGGATTGCAACCTCTATAATCTCCTCGCCATTTACTACACCCTCACCACTACATTTGGGACATTTGTTCTTTATGACACTGCCTGTTCCATTACAAGATGGACAAACGGTTTGTGTCTGCATACGTCCAAACATAGAATTGATGGTTTTGTAAATGCTTCCGGAGCCCTTGCACTGCGAACAGGTTTCTTTCTTGCCGTCGGCACTTCCTGAACCGTTACAGGCTGTACAGGTAACATTCTTTCGAACCTTAAATTTCTTGGTTACGCCGGTAGCCACTTCCTCCAATGTCAGACGAACTTTCAGTCGGAGGTCTGCACCTTTGTATGTCTTATGGCCGGCACCACCTCCTCCAAAACCACCGAAACCGCTGAAGCCTTCAAAGCCTCCGAAACCGCCTCGGCCTCCAAAGATGTCGCCGAACATAGAGAATATATCATCCATATTCATGCTGGCTCCACCAAAACCACCTTGTCCGCCCATTCCGGCAAATCCGAACTGGTCGTACTGCTGACGTTTCTGTGGGTCGCGCAGCACATCGTATGCTTCAGCAGCCTCCTTGAACTTTTCTTCGGCCTCTTTATTACCCGGATTGCGGTCTGGGTGATATTTGATGGCCATCTTCTTGTAGGCTGCTTTTATTTCTGCGTCAGAGGCGTTCTTAGCTACGCCAAGGACCTCATAGTAATCTCTTTTCTCTGCCATAAAGACCCTCTCTAACTCCCCCTTTATGGGGAGAATCTTATCTTAATTTCTAATCTCTAATCCCTAATCTCTCAACTCTAATCTCTCAACTCTAAACTCTCAACTCTAATCTCTCAACTCATTACACTCCCACCACCACTTGTGAGTGGCGGATTACCTTGTCATTCAACTTGTAACCGGTAAGTGTGCAATCCATTACCTTTCCCTTCAGCTCTTCAGCAGGAGCAGGCAGTTGGGCAATGGCTTCATGGATATCAACGTCAAAGTCGGCATCCTTTGTCTCTATAACGCTGACGCCCTGCTTGCCAAGTATGTCCATAAACTTTTTGTAGATAAGTTCTACGCCCTCAAGTACAGCTGCCACATTATCAGCATTCTGCATATTCTTTAGGGCACGCTCCAAATCATCTATAACGGGAAGGATAGCCACAATGGTTTTCTCTCCGCCATTCAGAATCAGTTCAGTCTTTTCCTTGAGGGTACGCTTGCGGTAATTGTCAAACTCGGCAATCTTACGCAGAAGTTTGTCGTTCAGTTCTTCAATTTCCTTTTTTGCAGCCTCTAACTGTTCCTCCACAGAAAGTTCTTTCTCTGTTTCCTGACCAACCTCTTTTTCTGTATCTGTTTCAGTCTGAGCATTGGCAGTAGTCTCCTGAGTCTCCTGCTGCTCTTTTTGTTCTTCGTTTTTCAGTTCTTCGCTCATTTTCTTGTATATATTTGTTCTGACAAATGTTTTACAAAAAGTGTGCCAATTGCTACTTTGTCAGTTATACGGCATACATTCTTTCTTTCTGTTCCTTGATAGCCTCGCTGCTGATATAATCGTCATACTCCATCAGCTTGTCAATTGTTCCGTTGGGTGTCAGTTCTATGATACGTGTGGCAACGGTCTGAATAAACTCATGGTCGTGACTGCTGAAGAGGATATTCCCTTTGAAGAGTTTCAGGTTGTTGTTGAAAGCCTGAATGCTTTCCAAATCCAGATGGTTAGTCGGCGTGTCAAGTATCAGACAGTTGGCATTCTTCAACTGCATACGGGCAATCATACAGCGCATCTTTTCACCTCCAGAGAGTACGTTCACCTTCTTCAGGACTTCTTCGCCACTAAAGAGCATTCGTCCCAGGAACTGCTTGAAGTAAACCTCGTTACCTTCGCCAAACTGCCCCAGCCAGTCTACCAGGTTCAGGTCGCTCTGGAAAAACTCTGTATTGTCAAGGGGTAGGTAAGCCGTGGTAATGGTAATACCCCAGTTGTAGGTTCCGGCATCTGCTTCACGGTTACCATTGATAATCTCAAAGAGTGCTGTCATGGCACGAGGGTCATGACTGAGGAACACCACCTTGTCACCTTTTTCGATGGTAAAGTTTACGTTGTCAAACAGAACAGTTCCGTCCTCCATGGTGGCTTTCAGTCCTTCCACTTCAAGAATCTGATTACCCGGCTCACGGTCCATCTGGAAGATGATACCAGGATACTTTCTGGTAGAAGGTCTGATTTCCTCCACATTCAGTTTCTCCAGCATCTTCTTTCGGCTGGTAGTCTGCTTGCTCTTTGCCACATTGGCAGAGAAACGGCGGATAAACTCCTCCAGTTCCTTTCTCTTCTCCTCTGCCTTAGCCTTCTGGTTCTGAGCCTGACGCAGCGCTAACTGGCTACTCTGATACCAGAAGCTATAGTTACCGGCAAACATTGTCACCTTGCCAAAATCGATGTCTACTGTGTGGGTACAAACGCAGTCCAGGAAGTGTCGGTCGTGGCTTACAACCAATACCGTGTGTTCAAACTCACTCAGGTATTGTTCCAGCCATTGAACGGTGTCAAGGTCCAGGTCGTTGGTAGGCTCATCCAGCAACAGGTTGTCAGGGTTTCCAAACAGGGCTTTTGCTAGCATCACGCGAACCTTCTCCTTACCTGAGAGTTCTCCCATCAGCTGGTGATGCTTTTCTTCCTTGATACCTAAGCCGGAGAGTAGGGCAGAGGCGTCGCTTTCTGCTGTATAGCCACCCATCTCGGCAAATTTGTCTTCCAATTCTGCTACACGAATGCCGTCTTCGTCGGTAAAGTCCGATTTTGAGTACAGGGCTTCACGTTCCTGCATTACATCCCACATAGTGGTATGACCCATCAGAACAGTGTTCAGAACTGTTTCGTGATCGTATTGGAAGTGGTCCTGACTCAGAACGCTCAGGCGTTCACCGGGACCTAATTCTACGGTTCCCTTTGTGGGTTCCAGTTCACCGCTGATAGCTTTCAGCAGGGTGGATTTTCCTGCTCCGTTGGCACCTATTACACCATAAATGTTGCCACCGGTGAACTTCATATTTACATCCTTGTAAAGGACTCTTTTGCCAAATTGTACAGCAATGTTAGATAATGTAATCATATTTTTATCCTGTTATCTTATCCTAATAATGTCGCCTGGCTTAATCTCGTGCGACGGGTCAAATTTATTCATTTTATAAAGGTACTTCAGGCGAATGCCGTAAAGTTGAGAGATGTCAAACAGACTCTGGTTATGCTCCACAATATGTATGGGATTCTTCTTGAACTGCTTGCTGGCACACTTCTGCTTCTTCTTCAGGTAGATAAGATCTCCTTGTGTGGGAGCATAATCCAGCGGAAGGTCGTTGTATTGATAAAGTTTCTTCAGGCTAACACCGGTTTCTTTGCTTATGGTAGCCATATTGTCACCAATCTCCACAATGATGAAATAATTCTTATTGTGCGCATATACGGTATGTTTCTGGAAGAACGAGTCCTGTACCTTGCTGGCAGAGGTTATCACTTTCTTCTCCTGATTGTATTTCCCTGTGTCAAACTGATACAGGTTATACATCTCGATGATTCTAATAAGGGACTCGGCGTAGGTAGGCGATGTGGCATAACCTGCGGCTTTAAGCCCTCTTGCCCATCCCTTGTAATCAGTAATCTTTAACTGGAAAAGACCCTGGTAGCGTTTCCCCTGTAGGAACTTGGAATGGTCTTCGTAGCTTTCTCTTGCATTCCTGTATTTGCGGAACTTCTCGTTCGGCGCATCATCGTTCTTCAGGACGTATGGTCCAGTCCAGTTTCCGCTAACTTTAATGCCGAAGTGGTTATTTGCCTTCGTTGCCAAAGTGCTCCGTCCAGCCCCGCTTTCCAGCAGCCCTTGGGCCAGAGTTATGCTGGCAGGGATGCGGTGTTTCTGCATCTGCTCTATGGCAATACCCTTGTACTGGTCTATGTATGACCAATAGGCTTGGTTTGTCCTCTGAGCATGAATGGTTATATGCAAGAACAACAGTAGCGAAAATATAGAAAATAGCCTTGACTTCATCTCCAGTTTTTCAATTTCGGGCACAAAATTAGCTAAAAATTACCGCTTTATGAAGAAAACTCATATATTTGTGCAGAAAAAGTAATGTAAACGATGAAAGAGTACACTATTCAGAGCACAGTATGTGTTTATAGTTGGGATGAATTGGCTGAAGAAGACCAAATCCTTGTTCAGGCAGCCAAGGATGCTACCAACGGAAGTTATGCTCCTTATTCAAGCTTTTACGTTGGTGCGGCAGTCCGGTTGGGGAATGGAACTATTGTGATGGGTAGCAATCAGGAAAATGTAGCTTTCCCCTCAGGCTTGTGTGCCGAACGTACAGCACTTTTTGCTGCTAATGCCCAGTATCCGGATCAGCCCGTTTTGGCTTTGGCAGTAGCAGCCAGAAACAAGGATGGTTTTCTTTCTCAACCCATCCCCCCGTGTGGTGGCTGTTGTCAGGTAATATCCGAAGTTGAACGACGCTTTCACCAGCCCATCCGTATCGTGTTGTACGGAACAGACGGCACCCACGTTGCTCACAGTATAGCGGCTCTCTTACCCCTCCAGTTCTCTGATAAGTTTTTGACCGTTAGTTAGCCATTACTCATTGGCTAATTAAAGAATGTCCTATTTGATATTCATCCTAACTATCTTATGGTCTGCGTTCAGTAGGGCGGATACTTGGTATGATTTAGTGTTTGGCTGATTGGTATCTGAACGGGAGATAATTTCCTGCAGAGTAAACTCTACGGCGTATCCTGTTGTGCCGTCTGAGATGGTCTGCTTACGAACGGAGAAGTTATCTCCGATTGAATAATGGAATCCCATAACATCCACTGCCATCTTGTTCTTAGCGAAGGTAATAATCTGTTCAGGAGTTGCGTCTTCTGTACCACAGAAGTTTTCCATCTTTTCAGGTATTGCCTCTGAGATAAGGGCAATGTCCTGTCGGCTCATGGCAACAGTAAAGAAATTTTCAAGTGTAGTTCTTATAATGGCTTTATCCTGAGCGGTTATCCTCATCAGTCCCAACTCGTTTTTCTTCTGAGAAGCATCTTCCGCAAATTTGCCATCAGGGTGCGTATTCAGATAGTTGACATAAGCCTCTTCGGTGTTCAACTTCGTAGCTTCATTCCAGTCAATGGAGTCTATCATATCCTCACATATCTGCAGACGTTGTGAGTATGGATGAGTTTTCATAAACTTCTCAATTTCGGAACGGTTGACATTCTTTATCATCTTTCCCCATTCCTCAGTCTCGTCCAACAGGACATTCAAGCGCTCTTTTACTTCCTGATAATGTTTGCTTTTGGGATATTTGGCAAGGAAGTCGTTATAGTATTCGGGATTAGAAGTGTTTTCTAGTCTTGAAAATTCAGCATCCTCCCTTTCGATGCTGTTTTTATAGTCGAGGTAAAATAGTCCGCCAAAGATGATGACTAGAAGTAGAGCAAAGGTTATAGAGAAAATAAGGGTTTTATTTTTTTTCTTAGCAGGCTTTTCCTTTGTTCCCGTTGTGGAAGCCGTTTCCTCCTCTTGTTGCTCAATAACTTCATCTGTAGCTACAGAAAGGGTTGTCTCGCAGTAAGGACATTTGTCCTGAGAATTTAGGCAGTATTCATTACAGTTGGGACATTGTTTCAGGTTCCCTGCAATTTTTATTCCACAATGTGGACATGTGCCAGCCATTGTAGATACTCTCTCGCCACACTCGGGGCATTTAATCATACTCATATGTATATAATGTTAAAATGTTTTTGTTTTTGTTATTGTTAACTTAACAATCCGCTTGGTGTTTTTATCCACTCTGTAACGGTTGTCAGACCTGTGTCCTACTACCCAGATTATATCTTCTCCGCACAAGGCAAGCACTTGACTTTCTTTTTCAAATCGGGTTGCTTTAACGTCTGTAAGATAGTCACTTATCAACTTCTTCCCTTTCATACCAAAGGGAATAAACCAGTCGCCTTCCCTTGCAGTCCTGTAGGTGATGGGGGATGTGATTTTATCTTTGTCGAAGTAGGCAATATTTGGGCCTGTTTCAGATATGGAGTCCACCTCTTCTTGTATAATTTGGGGCATTATAGCGTCCCTGTTCTTCTCTTGAAGAATTAGCCTGCTCCTATCCTTTAACAGGCGGTGCGTCTTGCTTTCCCAGATCTTTCCCGATGTGCTACCCAGCGAATCAGCAATCTCCTCGTTTTGTGAGTTGGTAAATCCTTTGTCTTTCAGCCATTCATAAATTATAACGGCAGCATTCTTGCTTTCCAGTAATGGTCTGATGTTAACTTCTGCGTCGTTTGCTTTCACTTGCTTCAGTTCCTCCTGTATAGCCTGCTCGTAAAAGGGAATGCTTGTCATCATAATGCTGCAAGTCTCAGAAAGCGTATTGATAATGTTAGGATTTATTGCAGCCAACTGAGGTAAGATATCCATACGGATTCTGTTCCTTGTAGCCTCTCTCTCCAGATTGGTGCTGTCTGTAACATAGTCTTGTTTTACCTGAGCCAGATAGTCCATCACCTCCTCACGTGTAACGCACAGAAGGGGACGTGCTATCTTGTTCCGTATGGGGTACATACCTGCCAGACCACGTATTCCTGTTCCTCTGATCAAGTTCAGCAGCAGCGTTTCTGCCTGGTCGTTCTTGTGATGGGCTACAGCAATACATTGGGCGCTGGTTTGTGCCAGTACTTCGTAGAACCATTTATATCTGAGGTCTCTGGCAGCCATCTCAATGCTAATGCTGTTCCTCGCGGCATATTCTTTGGCATCAAAATGCTTAACCTGCAAAGGGATGTTCTTTTTCCTGCAGAGTTCACTTACAAATTGCTCGTCCCTGTCAGATTCTTCCTGCCTGAGGTGGAAATTACAATGAAGCGCCTGAATCTGATATCCCAAGTCTTTCAGGATTAACAGAAGAGCGACAGAATCTGCCCCTCCGCTAACTCCCACCAGAACCAATCCATCCTGACTGAATATCTGATGTGCCTCTATGTATTTTCTTATCCTCTCTATCACTTCATTTTGTCGATAATGCCCGAAGCTAAGGTGTCGCCTAAGTCGACGGCTTTCTGCAGATATTTCTTAGCCTCGGCCTTGTTGCCTTTCTGATTGTAGCAGACACCTATTATGCGGTAGGCATCGGGGAACTTGTCATCTATGGCAATGGCCTTCTTGGCATATTCAATGGCATCATCCAGTTGTCCTATCCTGAAGTTAAGGGCTGCTGCCTCTGCACAGTACAAGGGCTCTTTTGGTTCTATCGACATAGCCTTTTCTATGTCGGAGAGTGCTTGCGGATACATGCGGGCTTTTATCTCCAACTGTTCTCTTCCGTAGTAGAAGTTGGCATTCAGGTTGCTTCCAGCCAAACGTTCATATTCATTCAGTCCCAAAACAGCCTCTTTGTTTTTTCCAGCTTTTGCCATATAGTCTGCTCGTATCAGAATAGTATTGGCAGCAGCTACGGGATAGGGTTTGCTATAACAGGCAAGGGCGCTATCGAGTAGTTCCAGCACACCTTCTTCCTTATTCTGGATAATCAGGCATTGGGCTGCACTCAGGAACATATCAGCAGAGCGCAGGTTGGTGTTTGTCAGGGAGAGGAACTTCTCGTATGCCTCATCGTAGCGTTTCAGGGCAAAAAGGCAGTTGGCCTCCTGTTGCGAATAAATAGGCAGTTGGTTGCTGTTATAGGCATTCTTTGTCTCTTCCAATGCCTTTTCCATATCCCAATCGCTGTATTTGTTATATGCCTTGTTCAGATTCAGCGAGTATATGGCCTTGGCCTTTGAATAAAGCACTTCATCTTTGTTGATGCCGTCTGTATTCAGGGCTTCTGTATAAATCTTATCCGCTTCGTCAAACTTGCCTGATTCAATCAAGTTTTCTGCTTTCAATATCCTTCCTGAAGTGTTTGTGGGGTATTTCATGATAAATTCCTCCACACTTGCCATGAATGTGCTGCTGTCTTTCCTGTCCAGCAGATACAGGTAGGTCAGCGCATCATCTGCTGTTTCCGGAAGGGCCTTCTTTATGTAGATGGCTTTCAGGTCGTTGTTGCCGGCATCCATGGGCTTTATCTTCAGGTCGGCAATAAATTTGCCGTCAATAACGTATGCATTGTTACCTTCCTTGGCTGCCAACTGAAGCAAACCTATCATTTCCCCGTTCTCGTTCAGCACGGCACTGTTCTGCAGTCGTTCGTTTGCTGGGGTGCCGAGGGTATAGTAATAATAGGTTTCCTTAAACGTTTCTGCTTTGGTAATGGCATCCTCTGTGCATTGTGCATTCTTGCCTGCTTTAACGTTTGGGAGAATGTATACGGTGCTCTTCTCCTGAGTCGCTTCTGATGTGGGATTCAGATAGGTAATTTTTTCTTTCTGAAGTTCAACCTGCAGTTTAGCCACATTATACATGGCATTAGCACCCGAGACTTCTTTTACCGGATATTCTTTTCCGTTGGTATCTACCACAACAGCTCGCGTAGCATGTTTCAGGGCGTCATATTCTGTGAGTAGTGTTCCTTGCTCATCACAGAAGACGCCTTGTATCTCCTTCATCTCGCCACTTTTATTGTAAACCATTACGGGCACCTGGGCACCTCTCACTTTTTTCATCCACTTGGGAGATTGTGCCTGAGACGGTATAATATAAAATAATGTATAAAGGAGTATAATCAGATATTTCTTCATTGTTTCAATAATTGTTTAGCGTTCAGGACGGCGGCTTCCGAAATCTCATTTCCACTGAGCATGTGGGCAATTTCTGTTACCCGTTCCTCTGGTGTCAGTTCTCGTATATGACTGAATGTCTGTTCGTCAGTATCTTCCTTGTAAACCCAGTAGTGTGTTGCTCCGCACGAGGCTATCTGGGGTAGGTGAGTAATGGTTATAACTTGATGCTTGTTGGCAGCCGTCATTTCCTTCATCAGATTGGCCATAGACGAGGCTACCTTTCCGCTCACACCTGTATCTATCTCATCAAATATGATGGTGGGCATATTCTCCCTTTTGCTGGTGATGGCTTTTAGGGCGAGCATCAGTCGGGCTATCTCACCACCGCTGGCTACCTCTGAAATAGCTCTTGGGGCAGCATTCTTATTGGCAGAGAAGAAGAAGGTGACCTGGTCGGCTCCTTTTTCTGTGAGCTGACGGTTCTTTTCTATCTTCACCTCAAATTTGTTGTTGGGAATATCCAACTGAGTCAGCATCTGGCTGATAGAGGCTTCCACCTCTTTGGCAGCTTCGGCTCTTTTTTTGCTCAGTTGCTCTGCCAGGGCTGTAGCCTTGGCTAATTTCTCACGGACAGCCTTTTCCAGTTCTCCTATCTTCTCTTCACCGTTGCTGATAACGTCCAGTTTCAGCCTCAAATCCTTCATGAAGGTCTCCAGTTCGGCTGCCGACTTTACATCGTGCTTCTTCTCTAACGTATATATTTGGTCAAGCCGGTTGTTTACTTCGTCCAGTCTGGCAGGGTTGTATTCCACTCTCTCGGCCAGATCGCTGAGGTCTGCACTAATATCCTTTAACTCAATGAGGGCGCTTTCAATCCGCTCACCGTATTCCTCCACAGCTGGATAAACATGGGTAAGGGACTGTATGTCCTGACTGATATGTTTTAGCAGCTCTATAACACCGCCTTGTTCGCTGTCGTTGCTGAATTGTGAATCGGCTTTGTAAAGAACGGTTTTTATCTCCTCGGCATGACTTAACTCATTTTGCTCTTCCTCCAGTTCTTCATCTTCTCCAGCCTTGGGATTCAGCTCCTCCAGTTGTTCCAACTGAAAACGCAGATAATCTTCTTCTGTCTTTGACTGAGCCAGCATTTCCTTAGCATCCTTCAGCTCCTGCTCAGCTTGCTTGTAGTCGCTAAAGCTGGTGCGGTATTCCTGAAGTAGCGTGTTGTTCTGTGCTATCACGTCAAGGATGTGCAGCTGGAAATCCTCTTTGGCGATAAGCAGGTTCTGATGCTGTGAATGTATGTCTATCAGGTGGTAGCCCAGTTCTTTAAGGAAATTCAGATTGGCAGGCGTATCGTTCACAAAGGCACGACTCTTGCCGTTGGAGGTAAACTCGCGTCGGATGATACATTCGTGTTCATCAAAGTCTGTATCGTTCTCCTCGAAAAGGGTTTTCAGATTATATCCCTCAATGCCGAAGGTAGCCTCTATGGTGCATTTGTCGGCACCAGGCAATATACTCTTTATATCTGCTCTTTGACCCAACAGGTAGTTGATGGCTCCCAGCATGATGGACTTTCCTGCACCCGTTTCACCGGTAATGACAGAGAAACCCGACTGAAAATCAATATCCAACTCCTTGATGAGAGCAAAGTTTCTGATATAAAGATGCTTAAGCATAAAGTTTTACTTCTTTATTTTCTGCCATTCCTGATCCTGAGAGGCATCAATGGCAAACAGAACATCGTAGGCCTTGTTTTTCTCTTCGGTTGTTCCTTTCCCTGAATAGATGTTCACCAGCTCCTGTCTTTTGTATTCCGAGAATAGCTGAGCAACCTTGGTCATATTCTTGGCTTTGTGTGCCTGAAGCAGTAAATCCAAACCTTCTGTGATGGTAGCTCTGGCGGTATCAGGATTCTCCGCCATCTGATCCAGTCCTTTTCTGTGATAGAGGTACTGGAAATCACGCATACATTCCATTGATCCGTCCAGATAGTCGTTTAGCAGGCCAAAGCGGTTGCCGGAATCGCTGAAAGCCTTCCAGCCAGGGAAGTCAAGGTTCTGACCAGCCGACACAATGTTTTCCGCTGTTTGGAAACAGGGTGTACCACCCTTGGGTGCCATGGTATCCAGATCCATACCTATAATCATATAGGCGTAGTAGGCAAGTAGTGCCACCAGGTTGTTGTCAATCTGATTCTCCTGGTATTCTATCTGGTCGAATTCCGTGAACTTAAAAACAAACTCTCTGTCGTTCACCGAGTAGCAGACTGTATTGTAGCTTGTGCCGTAGACGGGTCGGTTGCTCGACATCAGCAACGTGCACTTGAATGTGTTTTCGTTTGCATCATACTCGTTGACGGTGATATTGAAGTTGCACTGAATCTTCTCGTTTTCGCGAAAAGCTATCTCCGTCCATTTGTGGTTGTTCAGGAACTCCTCTATGGTAGTCTGAAGCTTCGGGAAAACATCCGTCTTGGTGGTCTCTATCTGAGTGTAGTTGATGTTCACCCTTGCATTCAGCTCCTGAGCGTGAAGGGTAATAACGTTAACGTTAACGATAACGATAACCAAAACAAAAAAGAAAAACTTTCTCATTTTATGATAGTTACCAATTTGTTTACAATATCCTTGGCTACTTCTCTTTTTGATTTCAGCGGGAAACGGGTCTCGCCGTCTTTGTCGATGAATGTAACCTTGTTAGTGTTATGTTGGAATCCGGCACCTTCGTCCTGAAGGCTGTTCAGCACTATGAAGTCCAGATTCTTCTTCTGCAGTTTCTCCTTGGCGTGGTTCTCCTCATCGTTTGTCTCTAAGGCGAATCCCACCATTACTTGGTTCGTGCGCTTCATCTGCCCAAGGGCCTTGGCAATGTCCTTTGTAGGTTCTAATTCCAGTGTCATACGGTTGCCTTCGCGCTTTATCTTGTTATCTGCAACGGAGGCAGGGGTAAAGTCAGCTACGGCAGCACAAAGGATAGCTGCGTCAGCGCTGGGGAAGGTTTCTGTGGCAGCCTGGTACATCTGGGCAGCACTCTCCACATCAGTCCTTTTTATATTAGGATGACTGGTCTTGATGCTGACGGGGCCACAGATAAGTTCCACCTGTGCGCCACGTTCGGCACATTCTTCGGCCAGGGCTATGCCCATCTTGCCGCTGCTGTAGTTGCCGATAAAACGGACGGGGTCAAGTTTCTCGTATGTAGGGCCTGCGGTAATCAGCACCTTCTTGCCTTGCAGGTCGGCCTTTTCAGCAAAGAAGCGGTCCAATACCTCTATAATCTTTTCCGGTTCCTCCATGCGGCCTTTTCCTTCCAGCTTGCTTGCCAGAAAGCCTGTGCCTGGTTCTATGATGTGGTTACCGTAGGAGCGGAGTGTATGCAGGTTCTTCTGTGTGCTGGGGTGGGCATACATATCCAGATCCATAGCTGGGGCAACGAATACGGGAGCCTTCATGCTCAGATAGGTTGTAATAAGCATATTGTCGGCTACGCCGTTTGCCATCTTACCTATAGTGCTGGCGCTGGCAGGAGCAATAACCATAGCATCTGCCCAAAGGCCTAAGTGCACGTGGGAATGCCACGAGCCGTCGCGGCGGTCGAAGAACTCGCTCACCACAGGCTTACCGGTTAGTGTGCTCAGTGTAAGGGGGGTAATGAATTCCTTGCCTGCTGGGGTGATGACAACCTGCACCTCGGCACCTTGCTTTATGAGGCCGCGAATCAGGTAGCATGCTTTGTAGGCGGCAATGCTGCCCGTTATGCCCAGAACTATTTTCTTACCCTGCAGCATATTTGAAACGGAGTTTTGTCAGAACCTGCTTGGTGTTCATGGTGAAGTCACCCTGCATAATCCATCCGTAATAACCCGGGTCTTTGTGCAACACTTCCTTCACGGGCTTGCCTTTGTATTTGCCAAAGTTCACCACCTCCACGCCGTTTTCGTCATAAACGAAACGTCCTGCAAAGTCTATGTTGTTTCCCATCTTCGAGAAGTCGGCCAGAAACTGCATGTCGTTCTGCAACTCATCAGGGTACTTGTCCAACTGGGCTTGCAGCACCTCGTAAGTAGCCTGTGTATCGGCCAGAGCGCTGTGGGCGTTTTCAAGGTCCTTGCCGCAGTAGTATTTGTAGGCTGCTATGAGCGTGCGGCGTTCCAGCTTGTGATAGATGTTCTGCACATCCACCAGCTTGCGTTTGCTCAGGTCTACCTCCACACCGGCTCGCATGAACTCTTCCACCAGCAGGGGAATATCAAACTTGTTGCTGTTGTAGCCAGCTAAGTCGCAGCCCTCAAAAGTTTGCCACAGCGTCTTGGCTATCTGTTTGAAGGTGGGGCAGTCCTTTACGTCATCATCGTAGATGCCGTGAACGCGGCTTGCTTCCTCGGGGATGTGTACCTCGGGATTGATGCGCATACTCTTTGCTTCCTCGTTGCCGTTAGGCTCCACGCGGATATAGCAGAGTTCCACAATGCGGTCTTTGGCAATGTCCAGACCTGTGGTTTCCAGGTCGAAGAATATGATAGGGTTCTTCAGATTAAGCTTCATGCCTTCCTGAATTTTAATCCTCTACTCGCATGGGCATCAGCAGCATCAGCACCTCATCCTCGGTATTGTCGTCGGCAGGACGGATTACACCGGGACGGCTGGGGTCAGCCACTTCCAGTGTTATGGTGTCGCTCTCCAGGATATTGGCAATCTCCAGTAGGAACTGACAACTGAAACCTATGCTGATGGGGCTGGATGTGTAGTCGCAGGTCAGGAACTCCTCAGCGCTGGTAGCGTACTCGTTGTCCTGTCCTGTCAGTCTCATGCTGTTGTTATTCAACTCCACCTTTACCAAGCCGCTGCTCTGGTTGCAGAATACGGCCACGCGCTTCAGGGCACTGGCAAGGGCTACGCGGTCCACGGTAGCCTTGAAGGGGTTGCTCTGTGGGATAACAGCGTTATAGTTGGGATAACGGCCCTCAATGAGGCGGAAGTGCATAGTCATATCCTCCGTCTTGATGGTAGCCTTATCCGTATCAAACAGAATCTCCACCAGCTCCTCCTTGTTCAGGACGGTCTTCAGGATAGCACATACCTTCTTGGGCAGGATAAAGCCTGCTGTCAGACCGGTCTTGATGCTGTGTACCGTGTTGCGCACCAACTTACGACCATCCGTACCGGCAAAGATAAGGTAGTCGGGAGTGATATCCACGTAGATACCGTTCATAACCAGGCGGATCTCATCGTTAGCCGTAGCAAAGAGGCAGCGGTTGATACCGTTCAGCAGCACCTCGGCGGGTATGGACAGATGGGTAGCATTGTCGCTTACCTTCTTGGCAAGAGGGTAGGGAGCAGCATCCTGAGCCATTACGCTGAAGCTTCCGCTGCTGTGCTGGCCCTCTACCTTCATAGTCTCCTCATTAAAGCTGACAACCAAGGGCTGTTCTGCCAGTTCCTTAATAGAATCTATAATGGTCTTGGCGGGGATACAGAAACGCGCTTCGCCATTTTGCTCGATAACGGGAGCCGATGTGATATAATACTTTTCGCTGTCTGAAGCGGTGATAGTGATTTTGCCGTCTTTAATATCAAACAGTAAACAATCAAGGATGGGCATAGAGTTCTTTGACCCCATAACTTTACTGGCCGCAGTCAGTCGGCTGTAAAGAGCTGAACTTGAAACTTTGAATTCCATTTTAATATAAGTATTGTTTATTTTCGTACAAAGATACGGTTTTTTCCCGTACACCAAAAAAAACACTTCGAAAAAAACGTATAGTAAGTTATTTTTTCATACCTTTGTGCCACTATTTTAACATAACAACAGTAAAACAATGGAAATAACAGGCAAAATTATTGCAGTACTCGAGCCTCGCAAGGGTACATCAAGCAGAACAGGAAGTGAATGGATTTGTGGTCAGTATGTATTGGAGACGATGGACCAGTATCCTCGTAAACTTTTCTTTGAGGTTTTTGGTGCCGACCGCTTGCAGCAGTTCAACATCCAGTTGGGTGAGATAATGACTGTTTCTTTCGATATAGACGCTCGCGAGTATCAGGGTCGCTGGTACAATGGTGTTCGTGCCTTCCGTGTTGACCGTAATGTTCAGGCTGCTCCTATGGCTACAGCTGCTCCCGTAGCTCCCGACACCACTCCCTTCGGTGGCGCTCCCGTTCCCACTCAGGCTCCTGCAGCTCCTGCAGCTCCCGCAGTTGAGACCACTCCCTTTGCCCCCCAGGCAGAGGGTGAGGACCTCCCGTTCTAATCATTGGGCATCATACGCTATTCCATAATCGATAGCGGTCAGAAAAACAGAGCACCTTCCAAAATAGCAGGAAGGCGCTCTTTTTTAACGTGGTGATATTTTGTGAAGTGAGTTATGAATTCATGCTTACAAGGAACTCTTCGTTGGTCTTGGTGTGTTCCAACCTTGACTTTACCTCGTTCATGGCCTCGATGGCATTCATGTCGCTGAGGAACTTACGAAGTATCCACATGCGGTCGAGGGTCATCTTATCCTGCAACAGGTCGTCTCTACGGGTGCTGCTGGCTACGATATTAACAGCAGGGAAGATACGCTTGTTGCTGAGCATACGGTCGAGCTGCAACTCCATGTTACCTGTTCCCTTGAACTCCTCGAAGATAACCTCGTCCATCTTGCTACCCGTATCCGTAAGGGCTGTGGCAATGATGGTGAGACTTCCGCCGTGTTCGATGTTACGGGCGGCTCCGAAGAAGCGTTTGGGCTTGTGCAGGGCATTGGCATCCACACCACCACTGAGCACCTTACCACTGGCTGGCGATACGGTGTTATAGGCTCTTGCCAGACGGGTGATAGAGTCGAGGAAGATAACCACATCGTGTCCACATTCCACCATTCTCTTGGCCTTCTCCAATACGATTCCTGCAATCTTTACGTGACGTTCTGCGGGCTCATCGAAGGTACTGGCAATAACCTCGGCCTTAACGGTACGAGCCATATCCGTTACTTCCTCGGGGCGCTCGTCGATAAGCAACATTATCAGATAAGCCTCGGGGTGATTGGCTGCAATGGCGTTGGCGATGTCCTTCATCAGGATGGTTTTACCAGTCTTTGGCTGCGCCACAATCAGGGCACGCTGTCCCTTACCGATGGGGGCAAAGAGGTCTACCACACGTGCCGACATGGTGTCGTTCACTCCGTTGCAGAGTTGGAATTTCTCGTCAGGGAAGAGTGGGGTGAGGTTCTCAAACGGACTACGGTCCCTAACTACATCGGGGTTACATCCGTTGATGGTGTTGACCTTTATCAGGGGGAAGTATTTCTCGTTCTCGCGTGGAGGTCTTACGGGACCTTCTATTACATCACCTGTTTTAAGTCCGTATTGACGGATAATCTGTGAACTTACATAGATATCGTCAGGACTGCTCAGGTAGTTGTAGTCGCTGCTACGCAGGAAGCCGAAGCCTTCATTCATTACCTCCAAAACACCCTCGCCGCGAATGTTCTCACCAAACTCATATTTCTCCTCCTCCTTGGGGCGATTGGGCCTTCCTATTTCAGGTAAATCGTCAATAATGCGTGTCCCAGCATCGGGCCGTGCGGCAGGAGCAGTAGTGATGGCAACCATCTCGACCTGTTCTTCCAATTTGGGAATATCCTGCAGAATAATGAAGTCCTCGCCAGTGCTGAAGAATTTCTGCACCTGCTCCTCTGTAATCTCTTGGCCTTCATTCTTTTGTTCCTTGCTATTAACGGGCTCTTTTGGCCTTTCCTTCTCGGGCTCCTGAACGGGTTCGGGGAACTTTAATTCTTCCTGCAAACTTGCCATCTGAGCCATTGCCTCAGCCTTGGCTTCGCCTATTCTTTTCCTCTTCTTCTTTACCGGAGCTTCTTCTGTGGGAGCGGGTGTGCTCTCCTCTTTCTGTGCTTTAGGCTCCTCAGGAGCTACTATTTTATCTTCGGCTTTTGCTGCCTCCTTCTTGGTAGTTTTCTTACGGGTAGTTTTCTTTTCGGTGCTCTTTTCTGTGCTGGCAGCTTCTGCTTTTTCGGCCTTTGCAGCCTTCTCTGTTTTGTCGGCCTTTGCAGCCTTCTTGGCGGCAGGCTTTTCAGCCTTCTCCTCCTTAGCTGCTTTCTTGGTAGCAGGCTTCTCTGCCTTTTCTGCCTTCTTGGTGGTGCGCTTCTTCTTTTCCGGAGCTGCGACAGGCTGCACAGATTCGGCGTCTATGATGTTGTAGATTAGTTCTGTCTGGTCGCTAATAACCTTCACGCCCAATGATTTGGCAAGTGCTGCCAATTCGTCAGAACTCATACTTTCTAATTCGTTCTTTTTGTGCATAGTTTTTTATGCTTTATAATTTAATAAAAATAATAAGGTGTTGGATAATTAAGATACTTGCTCAGTGAGAGCTGTGTCTGTAAATTCAGTGCAAAGTTATGGTAAATCCTTTTATCTTCCAAATATTCCGAGCGAAATTATTTCAATAATCCGTGGTTTTTACATACTTTTGCAGAAAATTTAACATGGTTTCATATTTACAGGTTCAGAATCTCACGCGCAGGGTAGGAGACCGTACGCTGTTTCAGGATTTGTCTTTCAGCATTATGGAGAGGCAGAAGGTGGGCATTATTGCACAGAACGGAACGGGCAAAAGTACGCTGCTTAACATTCTCACGGGGAAAGACTCGCCTGATGAGGGGGAGGTGGTCTATCATAACGGTCTTAGGGTAGGGTACCTGGAACAGTCGCCTCACTACCCCCTGGATATGACTGTGCTGGAGGCCTGCTTCTGGCATGGAAACGAGACTACCAACCTTATCCGTGAGTATGAGCATTGTATGGCCACACCAGGCAATCCGGGACTGCAGGAGATACTTGACAGGATGGACCACCAGAAGGCGTGGGATTATGAAAACCTGAGCAAGACCATTCTCTCTAAGCTTTCCATCACAGAGTTCCACAAACCCTTGCGTCAGCTTTCAGGAGGTCAGCTTAAGCGTGTGGCTCTGGCCAACGTGCTGATTATGGAACCTGACTTTCTGATTCTGGATGAGCCTACCAACCATCTGGATATTCAGATGATAGAATGGCTGGAAGGATATCTAAAAAGGAGTAACATTACGCTGCTGATGGTTACGCACGACAGGTATTTCCTGGATAATATCTGTTCCCTGATTCTGGAGCTTGATGATGAGACCATCTATACCTACCGCGGAAATTACAGCTATTATCTGGAGAAACGTCAGGAACGCATAGATGTGGCACGCTCGGAGGTTACGCGAGCCAACAATCTTTACCGCACGGAACTGGACTGGATGCGTCGGCAGCCGCAGGCTCGCGGTCATAAGGCGCGCTACCGCGAGGAGGCTTTCTATGAGTTGGAGAAAGTGGCTAAGAAACGTATTGAGGAGCAGCAGGTACGCCTGGAGATGAAGAGCACATATATAGGCAGCAAGATCTTCGAGGCGGAGTATGTAAGCAAGAAGTTCCCCATGAAGGATGCCACTTCGACTGCCACAGAGAAAATCATCCTGAAGGATTTCTATTACAACTTCTCCCGCTACGAGAAGATGGGTATAGTAGGCGGCAATGGTACGGGCAAGACCACTTTCATAAAGATGCTGTTGGGAGAGGTGAAACCTGATTCGGGTAGATTCGTCATCGGCGAGACGGTTAAATTCGGTTACTATAGTCAGGACGGAATGCAGTTTGACGACCAGATGAAGGTTATTGATGCTGTCCGTAAGATTGCGGATTACGTTGACCTTGGCGGAGGACGCCATCTTACGGCTATGCAGTTCCTGCAGCACTTTATGTTTACGCCCCTTCAGCAGCAGAATTACATCTATAAGCTTTCAGGTGGCGAGAAGCGCAGGCTTCATCTTTGCACCGTTCTTATGCAGAGTCCCAACTTTCTGGTTCTGGATGAGCCGACCAACGACTTGGATATCATAACCCTTCAGATTCTGGAACAATACTTGCAGGATTTTCACGGCTGCGTTATTGTTGTCAGTCACGACCGCTATTTCATGGACAAGGTGGTGGATCATCTTCTTGTGTTCAATGGCGATGGTGACATTAAGGATTTCCCTGGCAACTACTCTCAGTATCGCGAGTGGGAGAAGCTGGAGAAGGGTCCCAAGATTCAAGATTCAAGATTCAAGA
>JAFSRW010000096.1 GCA_017445925.1 Bacteroidaceae bacterium
CGTACTTGTATTGATACATATGCAAACCATTTTGGCTGCAAAGATACAAAATCAAGTCCGTTGACTCAAAAGACCTCTGTAACTAACTATATTTCAATCATTTCAAAGAACGCTTAGCGATTTTTAGTGGACAGCATTGATGTTGAGATTATAATGAGTTACCTGTTAGTGAGGTGTTAGTTACCTGTTGCGACAACAGGTAACATCAGTTGCAAGCGATAACCGTCGTGTCTCAACGTTCATCAAGTGAGGTGTTGCATAAAAACTTTTTGACAAACCAAGAATTGGGTAAAACATCAAAGGATGTTGTTTAATATAAGAATTTTTACTACCTAACGTGGCGGCAAAAATTTTCTAGTTAAGCGGCGAAAACTCATTGAACATTGAACATTGAGCATTGAACATTTGCATTTGGAAAAATATTTACATTATTGAGCAACAGCAAAAGTGGGCTATATTGCAGGTATTAATAGAAACAATTACTTCTATTAAGGAAAAATTTTGCGGCCCTTAATAGTAGCAATATCGGCCCTTAAGGACGAATTAGGAGAAACAAGTAAAATTTGTTTACACTCCGAATTCCCACATACGAAAACGATGACGAAAAGCAAAATGATGTAAGAGGGAAGAGGGAAGAGGGAAGAAGGAAGTAAAGTCCAATTCTTACTTCCTAAAGATTATTCGTGGGTCAGCAGCAAAACGCTTAAAGTCGTTCTCTGAGGGATGCCCCTTGTAAATACCATAGCACTCATTATCATCTTTTGTTGCATTCCTCCATGTAACAAGGAAACAGACAGGATAACCCTCGATGGCAGGAAGGAGAGCCTTTGTCCACCACTGTGCATCTGAATTGTGTTTCACGCCAGTTTCTGTAAAGGCTAGAATCTTTTTCCTCTTTTCTGCCAAAGGTGCAACGACGTTAAATGATCGTCTTATCCTTGCAATAAAACTATTCCTATCTGCTGTGGAAGCAGACGTCCTGATGGAATATCCTTCAACCCCAAATACAGAGATAATCTTATCACCAGGATAACGTCCAAGAAAATCGGCTGCAGTCTTGATGTTGTCCCCGGGTGAATAAGCATATATGACATTGCCGACTCCTCTTTTCTTTAAATGCCCAACCATCAATTTCCAAAGTGCCTTATATTCCTTTGGCGTACACTGGTTACTCCCCCACCAGAACCATGTTCCGTTACATTCGTGCCAAGGACGGAAAATGATAGGAATTGACTTACCCTCGGCATCTTTCAAAGAGTTAAAAAAAGCTGCCAAGGTATCGAGACAAGCAAGAAACTCGTTGGCTTTGTCTCCGCGGGGAAGTACTCTTCTAACAGTATTTTGGGTTGAGACATCCCATGCATTTTTACCCGTCACTAAGTTCGTGGCATGCCAACTAATAGTAACAAAGCCGCCACGTGCATGCTGTTTCCGTATTTCTACGCGCATTCTTTCGTACTCTGTACGGTTCCTTGTACCCTTATTAATATCGGAAAGATCAAACGACATCATGGCTGGATATAAACCCACAACATCTTTGGTGTCGCTTCTATCGCTATTATCATACCTCCAGTTGTACCCATACATTGTATCGTCATGATGGCCAAACATAATACCTTTTTGCGTATTTTCCCGCAATACTCTTTCAAAATCCTTCTTCCAAGATTTTGCCTTCGCAGGAAATGCTAAACTGAACAAACATGTAAATAGCAATAAGACTCTCATCATGATTATACAGTATCAATTAACAGATTTATTGTTTTCTGTGGAGCATCTGACGGATTCCTCCCATTATGGTAGCCAACATATATGTAACATAAAAGTGGAATGAATACCTACAAGGACCAGACAGATATACCTTTGTTGCTTTGAAAAGTCGAATTATCATATTAGAGAAATGGTACCAAACAGACTTATTCACATAGAAAGCACTATTTGGACGCTGTCTGTACATATATTTAACATTGCCGCTTGTAAAACTGGCATTCCGTATGCAATCAGAAATCAGTAGCATGAACTGACAATCTTCACCGTTTCTGAGAGAAATATCAAAACGGCGATTCCCTATAACAGATCTGTGTATTAGTTTACCCCAGCATACATAAAAATATCTACGGACAGTCAAGAAGGGTACGTTTCTCATTTTCTCCCTGAAATCCGCTGTTATATAAATTGGGCGCAAGGTCTTATTCCCGTCCTCAAAGGCACAGACGTACGATAATGCTATTGTGTCAGGTGTTGCTATTGCCAATAATTCCTCAAGATAACTATCCGTAACAAGATCATCATCATCGATAAAACAGATATATTTGCCTTTTGCCTCATCTAATCCTCTGTTTCTGGCTAAACTAACACCATTAATATCGTTGTATAAAAGTCTACAGCAAAGATTTGGCCGTTTCTTTATGAAATCTTCTATTTGGGTCATATATGGCTCTTTTGGCCCATTCAAAATTAGGAGGACCTCAAAGAGAGAATGGTCAAGTGTTTGATTATCAAGTGCTAATAAACAATCAAACAAAAAACTTTCTGGCTTATATGTTGGAATAATTACACTAATATCCATACAACTTTTCCCCCAAGTTTATGCATTGAGCGCCTCTTTAACAGCAGTCAGCCATCCGTGTCCAAACTGCTCGTCTGGCTCAACATAATTGCCCTCACCCCATTCGTTCCATGACTTCAGGATAATAATCTGGTGTTCCTGTTTTTTTCCCCGGACAATATCTAAAGCCTGCAAAATATGCTTTTTAAAAGACTCTGGTGAAGCTCCGACATATATACCATCCCATGAGGTGGCACGTGGACTGCGATCCCAGTTGGGCATGATGGTGGGATAGACATTTTCCCATTTGTCTTCCGGAGCAAAGAAACCCTTAACCGTCTTTGCATAGTCATAACAAGAAGCACCCATAGGAATACCTAACTTGCGAAGGATTGTCTTAAACAAGTCAGCATATATACCTCTACACAGCATCTCACCCCGACGACGTCCGAAAGAATTGACGGCATCAAAACCCATATCAAGTACTGATTGAAAAAGGTCTGCACTACTGTCAAGATTGGGGACAGCACGTGTTCGAGTACCATCGGCCTGCTGCTTGAAAGTGAGTGTAGAGTCACACATAGCCACTAGATGGATTCCTTCCAAGCCATTCTCCTTAGCAAGTTTTTTCCATAGACTTATCCATTCCCGTACACGAGTATGCTCCCATGGATTAAACAAAAAGAATAATGGCTTCCCGTCTATGGTGATATAGCGAGGGTCTTTGAATGCCGGAAGAAGAGAATAAAAATGCTGCGTATCATCTTCGATACCAGGATATGTCTGCTCAATCAGCATAGAGTTCGACTGAAGATAAGACTTCCTATTCCATGTCTTGTTACTCCATGAATGATTTGCCCAGCATAAACAGAAAGGATAATCCGGTTTTCCACTTGCTAAAACCTCGTTGAAAGGACGTTCTAACAACTGTTTTCCGCCAAACCAATAATGGTAGTAGCAAAATCCCTCAATACCAGCCTCCCGAGCCAATGTAGCCTGTGCTTCACGTGTCTCAGGTAAACGCAGGTCATAAAAGCCTAAATCGGCAGGCAATTTTGGCTGAACATGTCCCTTGAAAAGAGGTTTAGCCTTTACCACATTAGTCCATTCTGTGAAACCAGGTCCCCACCATTTATCATTTTCTGGAATGGGGTGAAACTGTGGCAAATATAATGCAATTATTCTGGGTGTACTCATTGTTTACTGTGTATTGAGGAGTGCCAAATGCTCTCGTATAAGATAAGTGCGCTGTTTGTAAACTGGCATAATCTCTGAGAGGTGTTGACGTATCTCGTTTTCGTGCTCTTTTAAATAGTTGAAGGATTGCAGCAGACTTCCCTTAATGAAATTCTTGCTGTTAACAACAAGAGCTTCATCAAGCCCTAAATCCTTGGCTATACCACGGGATTTAATAGAATAGCCAAGTGCGATTGTTGGCACACACATTGCATATGCGGAAATTACAGCATGGGTTCTTGCGCCGATGAACATTTTACATTTGGATATTACGTAGCGTATCTGGCAATAGTTCATGTGGTCAATGTCAAGGATACTTATTCTCTCGTCGTTCCCGAAACAACTTTTTATAATCCGTGCCATTTGACGGTCATCTTGATTCACTTTATCCCGGTTCCAAGTAACATGAGGTACAAGAAGAATGTCATGCTCCGTTTTTTTAAGGATATGACCTATCAACTCGGTTATTTCTTTGCCAAAATCACTATCTAACGACATTCCACCAACCACAAAATTACTTATATTAAGTCCCACCACGTTGTCTTTTTGGAAACAATCCTGTAAAGGGAATTCCTCTGCAGGAAGAATAAACGCAGGATCTGGACAAAGGCAAATGTTCTTTAATCCGAGTTGCTTGAAATATTCATAAGTAAGAGACTCACGGGCATAAATAAGTGAAAAGCTGAATAGCGACTTAAGTTTTGCTGTGGTGAGATTCTCCGGTCCCATGGAACAGCCCCATAAGACAGTCTTAATTCCTTTCTGATGTAAATAGATATTTGTATAAACTGCCACATTGTCATCATAGCACATCATATCCCCACCGGTGGAAATCATAACATCATCAGAGTGGATAAGACGAAGGAAACTTCGGTAAGGGTACAACTCACGCCACGCTTTTGTTTTCTTGGAATGAAATATTTTATTCAATAAACCAAGGCAGCGGTCAATGACATAAGAGTCTCGTTTGGCAGGAATTAAAGAAAAAAACTTATCCACCCCCAAATGAGTATCTAATTTTACATCACGACAGTAACCAAAGAGATTTTCCTTATCTTCACTTATAAGAAGAGCAGACCCTTTAGCTATAGCTTCGCAACCACGATTGCCGCCATCGAGATGTATTGGAAAAAAATATTTCATGCCTCTTCTGTTTCTTTAACGTCATTATGCCCCAAAACAAAAACATATTTGGAGAGAATATAAAAACAAATGGCAGCAACATAGACAAAAGCCGTTGCTACAGTATAGTACCTATAGTAAAAGATGCCAAATGTAGGTATTGCACCAAGCGCGAATATCATAAAAACCTCACCAATATCAAAATCCGTACGATTGTACCTACCTATCACAATACAGCATACCATAGCAAATAAAGAGCTTATTAATATTGCTCCCACAACACCAGTATCAAGAAGCCACGATCCAATGTGTGATGCAAAAACACCAATAAAAAAACCTTCCCTAGCTGTTCGTTCTCCCTTTGTATCAACATACTGATTGTTGAAGATAAAAAAAGAAGTTATAGGAAGTTCGCGTTCTAAATAAAAAAGTTCTGGATTGTGATTCTCAAAGAAATAGCAGAAATTTGCGTACGATTGCCCAGCATATTCAATCATATTGCCTCCTGTTCCCTCATCCTGATCTTCAAATCTTGATACAGAAACTGCAATAAAATAAATTAGACCTACGGCTATCACTGGAACACTTCCGACAAAGAAGAAATTACGGACTTTCTTGGTTATGAACTTCTGGAAAAACACTAAGCAGAAGAAGAACATCAAGCCGTAATGTATTATTTCCGTGCGGTCAGCAATAAGAACACCACGCAAAATAGGACTGATGGATACTGCTAATAAGGGTGATGTGAGCCATAAACTTCTCTTTTCGATACATGAATAATAAAAAAAGAGGGGAAGAGCCAACAATGTCATAAAACTCAGTAAGAACATCATCTGAAATGGCAAAGGCATTGTGAGCATCTTTGCATCCGCAGGTGATATGTCGCCAGAGTAATACGAATTCTTCAAGAACTTGAAGTCGCCATTTAAAAGGTCTGAAAAAAAGCCCCCAACTAGGTAATACATGATAACTCCCTGAACAATAATGAACAAAGTAAAACCATATAAGATAAACCTATGTACATTGCTGATATTCTCCAATTTCTCGGGACGAATAAATGAAAAAGGAAAGATTGTAAGTGTAACAAGTCCACAGTAGAGTAGTGTGGGCACAATTCCGAAAGTTGGTTCCCATCCATCAAACAACACGCCACCATCAGCAGATAGATAACCGCCAGTAACCATCAGCACGCAACATAATGATGTGATGACGAAGAGCCCCGACATATACACAGCAAGGTCTATTACCCTGTGCTTTTGCCAGAAGTAATATGTGAGAGCGCTGAAATATACGAGTGGAATAAAATACACGTGTTTATTATGTAATTTAGTGATACTTATTTGTTTGAGTTATTGGTTTACGCGTAGAAATCGCAATTTTCATGTCTGCACACATGACGCCGACTCCAATGATAAGAATCATAACTTCGTTTTCCGGAATACCAAAGCAATTCTGTATTTTCTGCAATTTGTCATTCATGAAGCCGCAAGATAAAGGGATAGAACCAAGACCAACGTAATGGAGAGCATTGATGAGATTTTGTGCATAAAGTCCGCCATCAACATAGCACTGGAAAGGTTCGTGTCCCAAAAATCCTTTCATATCTGCCGTAACAACAATGCAACAATGTATGTCGTTGTAAAAGCCTTTGCATCCATCCTGCATACGCAGTATCTCGTGTGAATCGTTTCCAAAATAAATATGAGTATGCCATGCTTGACGATTGCATGCTGAAGGGGTGCGTGAAGCAAGTAACAACGCATCATCAATAAGTGCCCGTGACGGTAGAGTATCTTGGAAATAACGAATAGAGTGCCGACTGTAAAGCAAATCCTTGAAATTTGACTTTGCCTGCTCCTGTAAATATCTGGCACTTCCGTTTTTTATGCCAGCAGAAAGAACAATGTCTTTAGGTGAAAACCCTGCCTCTTCACATAGAAGAGTAAAAGAATGTTCGATATCGGGAATTTCTACATTATCATTATGCTGGTAGTCTATATAAGCCTTGATTGTTGATATTGGATAATATAAGAACGCCCTGTCTGTTTGACCGTAAAGACGTTGATACTTTCGTAATCTCTTTATAAGAGCAGCCACCTTTGCTTGTCCAAAAGCATGATGTGTCTCGCGAATTGACATACCTTTTTCAATGATATGATTTTCTCTCAGAAGCGTATACTGCATCTTCTGCATATCTCTGTCAGTATTTCTGCTTGCGTTGTATTTGCAAAGACGACGCCAATACCCCAGCACCTCTAACAGAAACTGAATAGGAAGCGGCATGCGAGCCTTCAAGCTATGAAATATGCGTCTTAAAATCATTGAAGTAGAGTTCTTATATGTATAATGTCCTTCCACCCCATAAAAAGTGATTGCATCTGTTTACAGAAGATTCTTCTATAAGGTGGAATGATAAAGTCTGCTAATGTTCCTGATACAAAAATGGTTATAACCGCCACATATGCCACCCCTCGAATACCAAAGTGTTTAATAACTATCAGATTTAAAACAACACATGTAACACATCCAATAATATTCCTCACAGAGGCATATCGCTGAATACCTTCGATAATTATGAGTTGTCCTGATGTTTGGGACAGTGCATCACCAATAACCTTGAAGGATAAAATGGCCAACACAGAGGCAGCACCAATGTATTCCTGTCCAAAGGTAAGATAAACAACAGGATATGATAAGAGGCTAACGACTATTGCCAATATGACACACCCTGACACGGTGATATTTAAGAAAACCTGAGATAACCTTTCATATTGCTGACCGTCTTTCTGATGTATCTCTACAAGCATAGGACTAATAGTTTGAGAGATGATTGTCGGCACAAATACCAAAAGTTCAACGAACCTTACCGCAACAGAATATATTCCCAAACGACTTTGGTCAATGATACTACCTATCATCACTTGGTCAATGCGATTATAAATAACAATGGCTGCACCTGACAAGAGTAAGGGAAAAGACTGTTTGACAATGTACACAGCAAGTTCTTTATCAAACTTCCATTTACGTATGCTATCAATCTTTTTGGTGTAAGATAAGATGTAACCTGTTGCCAGCAAAAAGGAATCCAAAACAAGAGACATGATAAACCATATAAGTGACATGTGCATTAAAACCAATGCCACCTTAACAATTATACCAACAAGAGTTCTGGTAATCTCAGTTTTTACCATGTATTCATTCCATACAATGGATGTGAAATGATTTCGAGAGACCCATGTTGTGTTCAGGACTACAGAGAATGCATAAATCATAATAAAGTAGCTAATCTCCGAACTAGTCTCAAAGAAATATAATGTAATCGGTATCGCTAGTAATGTAATAAAGGCAAACAGCAATTTTAGTATAAACACTGTGCCAATAATTTTGTCACGTAGGCTTGGATTTTTAGACTCTTCGCGTATCTGAATAAGATCTAATCCAAAATCTGCAAACACTTGAAATATTGCCACATAACTCACAACATAATTCATAATGCCATATTGTTCCTGCCCAAGGTATCTGGCAACAATAATAGCACCGACAAGAACTCCCAGCAAACTGACAATCTTGCCGCAGACGGCCCACATTATATTTCTTAGAGCCTTATCCTTCTTAGATATTTCATTGCTGTTTCCGAAGAACATATACAGAGGTTAAAACAGAAGCAAGTATCATCATACCAATAACAAAAAGCATTCTTTTGGGACCTTCTGGTAGGACTGGTACCATTGCGCTTTTCAAAGTAGTAAAAGCTGGCGTTTTCTCTTGTAATTTGACCTTAGCACTTTGCAACTGAGTTTCCATTGCAACAAGAGAATTCTGTTTTAGTTCCAAGTCCTTTTCTAGTTTGTCACGCTCACTTTGGAAACTTTGTAGAATGACATTCTGGTGTGCATCACAGAAACGACTATATGATGCCATTACAGCATCGTATTCGCGCTCAGCACTGTCTCTCATCTCTTGATAATGAATAATGTCTTCACTAGCTTTGCTAGTACGATAACGTATGATAAAATCCTGCAAATGATTCTTCACGCTATCTGCCATGGTGGCACATACGAGAGGGTCTTGATCTTTCACATTAATAGTAATGACACTTGTCTTCCTATCCACCGCACAGTTGATATTCTTCATTACTTTCTGCATCAAGAGAAAATCCTTACGATTCATCATGAAAGGATTTATGTCACAACCTTTGCCTCTGGGGATATTATCTTCCGCCTCAAAGAAAGCAGATATTTTTGACTTAACCCAAAGAAAAGGATACGTAAGAGGATTCTTTTTTTGATGAGATTTCATGTATGTGAAGTAGTCTGTAGCAAGATTACCATCTTTCGTGGCTACTTTTATGCCATAAAGACCAACAACGAACTCTGGGTTTTCAAAAAGTTCCGGATATAGTTCTGGATAAATTGCATCCTGCCCTGCCATTCCACCAATGTTAAACCCAAATGAAGAAGCTATACTAGAAAGACTTCCGCCAACATCTTCGCCATTCATCTCTGGGGCCAATTTAACCTCACAAATATAATATCTAGGTTGTGGTAATATCCAAATGCAGGAAAGAATAAATGTCACCACCCATACTTTCACAAAAATCTTTCTCTTTTCCCATAAAAGACTAACGATCTTCCTTAGGTCTATAATTTTCTGTTGTTGATTCTTTATTTCTTCCATGCAGGTATCGAATTACTTTTAATAAAATCTTAACAGGATAGAGATAAAACTATTTCTTGATTAAACTAACGAGAGCAACAATAACACTGGATATGGATGCTGCGCCAGAAGTTAGGGCAACAACTTCACCAGAGGACATCTTCTTACCCTGTTTCTTGGTGGGTACAACAATCTCACAGCCTGGTTCTATACTTTTGGAACCTTGCTTACTTATTTTTTGTACTGCGCCATTCATATAAATGGCATATACACCATTCTTCTTGGCCTTATTTCCATACCCGCCAGCACGTTTGATATAATAATTCAGTCTCTCTCCCTTCTTGTAGTTCATGCTGATGGGGATGCTTACCTCTCCACTAACTTTGACGGTATTACTGAACTGAGGTATTGAAACTTGGTCACCTTCACGCAACACGATATCATCGGGACAACCCGGATTTGCCATCGCCTTTTCCAAGTTCACAGCCACAGGATAAGTAGTTCCCAAATCCATTTTCATCTGTAGAAGCGTATCAGCCTGCGCTTTATTGAATTCCTTATCACTAGACATAGACTCTTCAATCAACTGAATCTGGGCAGCACGCAATGAACTTTCACGCTGAAGACGTTCATCTGGTGTCATTACACGGTTCAATCTGGCTCCCTTGGTATAAGCCAAAGAGGTGACGCCGCCGGCAGCCTTCACCAGATCACTTAGTCGGAAATTTTTACTGGTCATTGAATATTGTCCCTCAAAATTCACACAACCTGTAATGGATACGTTCTTCTGTTCACTATATGATGGACTCCTGCGTACAACAACTTCGTCGTAAGGCAATAGTTTAAAACCGCCCTCATTTATTCGGAATCCGTCTTCGATAGGAAAACTGAAGTAATCAGCCATTTTTCCTGTATTCTCCGTAGATGAGATATCATTGATCCGGCGGAACACATCCACCTTTGCCATTGATGCAGCTTCGGTCAAACCGCCAGCCTGCAGAATAAGGTCCTCCACTGTAGTATTTTCAGCATACTGATAAGTACCTGGGTAAATAACCTCACCGCTTATCTTAAGTACTTGTTCGCCCTTCATATCAACTTGGCTGGGAACAAACAGGACGTCTCCTTTCCTCAAAGGAATATCAGCAACAGTACCGTTGAGAATACCATCAATATCCACAGAAACCATTTCGAGCGTAAGGTCGTCCTTCTCACGGTGCATAACAGCACGATTACGGAAAGCATCCTCGCGTAGCCCTTCGGCAACCTGTAATAATCCACGTACGGTCTGAATCTCGCCTCCCAACTGATACTGGCCAGCATGTTTAACGGCTCCTCTAACCTCTACCATATTGTTGTAACGAGCTATTACGCTGTCTACATACAAAGAATCGCCATCCATCACATTAAAGTTGGCCATCTGGAACTCATCTATCGTATACATGCTATACTCCTGGCCTGATTTTCGGCTCAATCTAACATTCTTGGTATAAGCATCACCCGAAAAGCCTCCTGCATAACTGAGCAACTGCTTCACGCTCTCAGAGGGTTTCATCTCATAGAACATGGGGCGTTTGATTTTTCCTCTGACATTCACCAGACATTCATAAGGACCAACTTGAACAATATCATTGTCCTGTAAGCGGATATCACCCTTCTGATTCCCGTTCAAGAGATAGTCATAAACGTCGATGGTTGCCACTTGGCGGCCCCCTCTGTAAACCTTAATATCACGCAACGTACCAATCTCATTGATACCTCCTGCTGCGTATAATGCATTAAAAGCGCTACTCAGGCTACTTAATGTGTAGGTTCCCGGCATAACCACATCACCTACTACCTGAACTTGAATACTGCGAGTATCACCCACAGAAAGGCTGAAACTGCAATCGGAATAAAATTTACTTAAACGGCTCTTTACCGTTTGGGTTGCCTGTTTAACCGTCAAGCCTGCCAGTTTTATTGGACCTACGCCATCAATAACCACTACACCATCCGGCGAGATAGTTCCTTCAAAAGTCTGTTGGCTTGCCCCCCAAACGTCAATCACTACCATATCACCGGCACCCAGACAGTAGTTGGCAGGTGTTGCCATATTCTGGTTAGGCTCGAAGGTAAGGAGCTTGTTGTTGAAAATATTTCGTCCGAATACCTGACTCTCATCACGAAAAAAATTCTGATAGTAGATTAGAGAATCGATGTCCATGAATCCGATTTCATCATTCAACTCGTTCTGTCTGTCGGTTCTCGACTTCAGTTTTTCCTCCATCTCCTCACGCTGGGAACGAATCATATAACCGTTCTGCTGATTCAGTTTCTCCAAAGCCTTCTCCTTATTTGTGCGCATTCTGTTGGCAGTATTGTTGGTAGTGATATCCTGATCCTGTAAGTCTACTGCTCCCATTTGGGTCTTCTGAGCTTCATATTTCTTCCGAATCCTTCTTAACTGTTCTGCCGTTACACCCTTCTGAAGAAGTTTAGTAACAATGGTCTGTTGATCAGAACCTTTTTGTTGTTCTTGCAGAACAAACTGGATAACCTGATTATCCGTCATTGACTGGGCAAAAGCACTTGAAGAAACAGTCATCAGAAAAACAACAAGAAGAATTTTGGAGATCACTCCGTATTTTGATGTCATAGTCTATAACTTTATTATATTTTAATATAAAAACTGCACATTACGTTAAATTATTGCAAAATAACATACTTTTTTTCTGTTTCCCAACAAAAAACGGAATATTTTTATCTACTTTTGCAATCTGTAAAGCGTAAGCACACCGGGGCTGACTGGATTTGACAGCAGGATGAGGTGTTGTGTAAGCACGCAGAGAGTTGGCGACCGCTCTCTTTAATCAATGATTGCCAAAAATTATCTGGCGAAAGAAACTACGCTCTCGCTGCCTAATCGAAGTACAGTAGATTTCTGGCTTTATCTCGGCACCAGGTGCTGAGACGAGATGTCACTCTGGAGCTGTTGCTCCGAAGCGTCCAGGCAAAGTGGCACAGCTAAATCGGGGATAGCCTATATCGGCCTCGCGGTATTGGCGAAACTTTGAGGATAAGGTGCGGATTGGTGGCCCAGGTCTTGTCTGCACTCGAAAAACAAAGGCTGGGATAAGCGTGTAGAAAGCACAGGACGTCCCTGTTTGGACGAGGGTTCAATCCCCTCCAGCTCCACTCATTAGGAGGATAGGGTAAAGCAATGAAGTTGTATGCTAAGGTAATTGCCATATTAGCGTTGCCACTTATTTTTGTGGTTGCTTATGCACTATGCCCTATCCAACTCCCACCTCCAGGTTGGAAACTCAGCAAGATAGACTTGAAAGCCTCCCCCACCCCCTCCAAAGGAGGGGTGAGAGACTCTGTAGCATCTTGTACAATCACCCCTACTTTGGAGGGGATGGGGGAGGCTTCTCCTGACACGACAACCCAAAGCATTCTGTTTTTGGGAGATTCTATGGCAGAAGGCTTGGTACGCCGTATGGCCGATTATGCTCAAGAAAACGGACATAATCTGTCGCGTATAATATGGTACAATTCCACCACAAAGATATGGGCCTCGTCAGATACTCTTCAGTTTTTTATCCGAAAATATCAGCCCACTTTTTTTGTAGTCTGCATGGGAGGAAATGAACAATTTCTGAAAGACCTTTCCAAAAGAGAGGAATACATACACAAGATTATTGGTACTTTCGGGAATACCCCCTTTGTATGGATAGGCGTTCCAGCTTGGAAAGAAGATACTGGTTTTAACCGTCTGGTGCAAAATTGTGTGGGAGAAAAGAGGTTCTATGATAGCAGAAGACTTACACTGAAACGTTGTTCCGACCGCGTTCACCCTACTTTTGCCGCTGCTAGCTTATGGATGGACAGCATAGCCACATGGATGCAAAGCCCTGATGCTCAGCATCCAATAAAGATGCAGAAACCCACCCAAAAAGCCACAAAAAAATATCCATTACATCTGCTTCAACCCGTTAAAGAATAAGATTATGATGTTTACAAGCATTTCATTCTGGGCCATATTTGTCATCTTCTTGATGATGTTTGCCCTTCTCCGCCGTTCTACACGGACGGGGATGATGCTTTATGTAACCATTGTAAGTCTGGGATTCTTCTATTATGCCAACGGGTGGCTGATGCAGTTGCTTCCGCTTACAGCGCTTATCTCTTGGTCGCTGACAAAGATTATGAAGCAGTACTCGGGCAACAAACGAAAGGTCTTCCTGCTATGCATCATCCTGTTAGATTTGGCTCCTTTGGCTTATCTCAAATATTCGAGCTCTGCCCTTTTCTGTCTGAACCTGCTTGTTGCCAACAATTTCCCGGTCATGGATATTGCATTGCCGGTGGGTTTGTCGTTCTACACCTTCCAAGCTATTAGCTACTCGGTGGATGTTTACAGAAATAAGTTCACCCTTGATGTCAGTTTTCTTGAATACATTTTCTACCTGTCGTTCTTCCCCCTTCTCTTTGCTGGTCCCATCACACGGGCAGAGACATTCTTCCCCCAGATTCGTCATCAGCAAACCGTAAGCGAACGACTCATGTATTCTGGTCTGTGGCTCATCATTATGGGAATCCTCAAAAAAGCGGTTGTGGCTGACTATATTGCGCAATATAACAACTGGATTTTCGATTCTCCCCTCACCTATTCCGGCTTCGAGAACCTCATGGGACTGCTTGGTTTCTCCATGCAAATTTACCTTGATTTCTCGGGATATACCGATATCAGCATTGGTATGGCTGCTTTGATGGGTATACGGCTGAGGGAGAATTTCCGTTTCCCTTACCAGAGTCTGAATGTTACGGAGTTCTGGCACAGATGGCACATCTCCCTGTCCACTTGGTTCAGGGATTATGTGTATATCCCTTTGGGAGGCAATAAGCACGGAAAGATAATAACGGGCATCAACTGCCTCGTTACTTTCCTGTTGGTGGGAATCTGGCACGGAAGCAGCGTCATGTTTGCGTTATGGGGATTGCTGCACGGACTGGCGCTGGTACTGCACAAGAGTCTGCAATGCTTGCTTCGAAGAATTCCTGACACATGGTTCACCAAACCGTTCAGTTTTCTCTTCACCGGAATCTTTATTGTGTGCAGTTGGGCTGTATTCCGCTCACCAAATCCAGAAACACTCTTCACCATTTTCACGCAGGTATTTACCAATTTCAAGCCTGAGAGTATTGCTGCGTTCTGGTCAATGCGCTCCACTTGGCTAATTATGATGCTTTGCTGCGGTCTGCTGCTCTGCATAAAAGAAAGGTATTATAATAGGATGATGATAAAGTTTATCTACTCTCCCTGGCTCATGAAGCTGTTGGCATTTGCCTTTGCCGTCCAACTGGCTATTGAGTTCAGTACAAACAACATCACGCCATTTCTGTATTATAGCTTTTAGGGAAATTCATAATTCATAATATTGGAAATAAATCACAATTTAAATAGATACATAAACAATGAAAGAATTACAACTTAAGTACGGATGCAATCCCAACCAGAAGCCCTCACGTATCTACATGGAGGCAGGTGAACTCCCCATTGAAGTGTTGAACGGTCGTCCCGGCTACATCAATTTTCTTGATGCCCTGAACGCTTGGCAGTTGGTAAAAGAGCTGAAGGCCGCTACTGATCTGCCTGCTGCTGCCAGCTTCAAGCACGTTAGTCCTGCCGGAGCTGCTGTAGGTCTTCCTCTTTCTAACACATTGCGGCACATCTATTTCGTTCCTGAAAGTATTGGCGAACTAAGCGCTCAAGCTTGTGCATACGCCAGAGCCCGTGGTGCCGACCGTATGAGTAGTTATGGCGATTTTATTGCCCTCTCAGATTGCTGCGACAAGGCTACAGCTTTGCTCATCAAGCCCGAGGTTAGCGATGGTGTTATTGCCCCAGAGTTTACCGAGGAGGCTTTGCAGATTCTTCGTGAGAAGCGTAAGGGGACTTACAACGTTATAAAGATTGACCCTGCCTACAAGCCCGATTCCATTGAGCGCAAGCAGGTCTTTGGCATTACTTTCGAGCAGGGACGTAACGAGGTTAAACTGGATGATCCTGCTCTTTTCGAGAACATCCCCACTCAGAACAAGAACTTCCCCGCTGATGCTAAGCGCGACCTAATTATCGCCCTCATCACTCTTAAGTACACCCAGAGCAACAGCGTATGCTACGTTAAGGACGGTCAGGCTATTGGCATCGGAGCCGGTCAGCAGAGTCGTATCCACTGTACCCGCTTGGCTGGTAACAAGGCCGACATCTGGTGGTTGCGTCAGAATCCCAAGGTTATGGCGCTGCCTTTCTTGTCCAATATCCGTAGGGCCGACCGCGACAACACAATAGATATCTATATCAGCGATGACTATATGGATGTTTTGGCTGACGGAGAATGGCAGAAGTTCTTCACAGAGAAGCCCGAACCTCTCACACGCGATGAGAAAAAAGAATGGATTGCTCAGAACACCAACGTCTGTTTGGGTAGTGATGCATTCTTCCCATTCGGTGACAACGTAGAACGAGCCCACAAGAGTGGCGTTCAGTACATTGCTCAGGCTGGTGGCAGCGTTCGCGACGACCATGTTATTGACACTTGTGATAAGTACGACATTGCTATGACCTTTACTGGTGTTCGTCTGTTCCACCATTAAAAATGAAGAATGAAGAGTGAAGAGTGAAGAATAATTACCGCCCTGCTCTTCAATGTTCAATGTTCAATAATCAATGATATGAATTACGGAGGAGACGATATTGATGCCGTTATTCAAAGCGGCATCACCTTCAAGGCTGGTTCCAAAGGAGGGAAGAAGAAAGAAGGTCCCAAGATAAAGACCAAAGCCAAGAAGAAGCAATACATTACAGGAGCGCACGGAAGCGGGTCGGCCAAAATGAAGGCCGACATCCGCCGAAAGCGTGCGAACCGTCACAAATAAACATCTTTATTACCCTTAAATCCTAAAGATATGAAAATAAAAAAGATTCTTTTCTTTATTGTGCTGATGACCGCTTGCTGGGCAAAGGCCCAAGAGTTCAGCGTCATCACCTATAATGTCAGGTACAGCAACAATAACGATACAGACGCAGGAAATGGCTGGGCCACCAGAAAAACCTATCTCATGAACCTTGTAAACTTCCAGCAACCCGACTTACTTGGCGTGCAGGAAGCCACAAAGGGGCAGATGTCTGATTTGGATGCTGGACTGAAAGCCTATGGGCGTATCGGCGTGGGGCGTAATGACGGAAAAGACAACGGAGAGCATTCAGCCATTTTTTACAAGAAAGACAGAATGATGATGATTGACCACGGCGACTTCTGGCTGAGCGATACCCCAGACGTGCCCTCTAAGGGTTTCCCCAGCAAGGGCGGGTCCACCACGTACTATCGCATTTGCACCTGGGGCAAGTTTATCGATAAGGCCACCGGATCCTACATCTACTACTTCAACACACACATGGACCTCGACGAGACAAACCGTCAGCAGTCTTATTATTTGATAAGGAAAAAAATTCAGGAGATTGCCGGAACCTTGAACGTCCCCGTCATCATCTCGGGCGACTACAACGCCGTGCAGACCGGAGATGCATACAAGCTTTTTTACAACTCAGGATTCCTTTATGATTGTTTCCACCGTGCCAAGCAGAAATTCATGACCAACGGCACATGCCCCGGCTTCAATTCATGCAACTACAGCACCGTTTCAGGAGAGTTGCGACGCATAGACCACATCTTTGTCACCAAGAACTTCGATGTCAACCACTACGGTGTGCTGAATCCTTGCTATTTCTCCACCGCAGGAACAGCAGACTATCACCAGAGGGCTTATTCCGACCATAGTCCCGTAGTTGCAAAACTTTCCATAAGAATTCCTGAGATGGCCGACCTTGATACCATACAGCCACCCATCGTAAATGGAATATACCAGATTTCTACAGCAAGGGAACTAAAAGCATTTGCAAGCATTGTCAATGGCTTGTCATTATTTGGGCAGAACACTGCGGCTAAGGCAGTTCTGTTGAATAGCATAGATATGGCCGAAGTTTCTGGTTGGAATCCCATAGGAACAAGTGGCAACCCCTATTCCGGTACGTTTAACGGTCAAGGTTATTCCATTCAGAATCTTCTCATTGATACCGGTAAGAGTTATTCCGGCCTATTCGGTGCCACATCAGGCGCTATCATCAAGGAATTCAGTCTCAGTGGTACACTTAACGTAAAGGAGGGAACTGGCGAACATGGTATTGTGGGATATTCGTCCAGCTCTACTATTAAGGATGTGCACTCTTCGTTAAACATCAACACCGGCAAGGCAAATGCTGACACTAAACACGTAGGCGGTATTGCAGGTTCCTTGTTTAACAGTTCTACTGTAACCCGATGCTCATTCACAGGGACACTTTCCGATGCTGGCACTAACAGCGTAGGCGGTATTGTGGGATATGCCGACCAAACAGCAAACAATATCTCTTACTGTCTCAATTACGGAACTGTACATTCAGATGGTGCTACCACCAATACAGGAGGTATCTTGGGATATGTAAACCACGAAGGCTTTAAGATTTCTTATTGTGCTAATGTAGGAAATGTAAGTGGAAACAAGGAATATGCCGGACAGATTGTGGGCCGACAAGTGAAGGCTATGAGTGCCCTTCCTTCGTATATTTATTATCTGGATGGAGAACAGTTAGCGGGTTTCGGAACAGCATCAGATGCTACCTCAGCCAAAAGTGCTACAGTGCTGACTGTGAACGATGTAGCTCGCGGTGAACTAACTGCCATGCTTAATCGAGGAAAGAGTGTTTCCAACATGATTTTCTTCCAGAACATCAATGAAGGCGAGCAGTCTGACCCATACCCCCTCTTTGGTGGGAATCCAGAGCATAAGGTCGTATACCAAGGAACATTTGGTAAGAAGAAGTCATCTACCGATACCACAAATTATAATTTCTATGTCAACGCGGGTGGTCATCTTCCTGATCTTGGCCTCATTGATGCTTTCACTTCTTCTGTGGTGTTTATTGCCGACCACGTTAGTTACCGTTTTGAACCCACCAACGAATGGGGAACCATATACCTGCCATTCTCTGTAGTATCCTCAGAGGATTTGCAGTTCTATGAGGTTGTTCCCGAGCAAACAAGCAACACTGTCCTCACTATTACTCCATGCGCCTCACTTCAAGCTTACACACCTGGTTTTTATCATCTCACAAGAAACGATTTTTATGTTGAGGCATCTGATGTAACCATTGCCGTTCCTCCCACCAAAACAGCCTTTACATACGGTGATTTTGTGCTGACAGGAACCTTAAGCAAGAAAACCAGCTATAGCGGAGGTTATGTGCTTAGCGGCGATGTTTTCCAATACACTACCGATAACGTTGTTACAAATGCATTTGAAGCTGCTTTTACAACCGACAACAGCACACCGCAAGAAGTCAAATTGTTCATCAGCGAGGAAGATGGAATCAATGGACTCTCCACCGGCCCCTCCCTGTTAAGGAGGGGAGAGATATTCAACCTCTCCGGCCAGCGCTTGAGCAAGCCCCTGAAGGGAATCAATATTGTGAACGGCCGCAAGGTCCTTTATTAGTTTACGGTTTACGGTTTACAGTTTATTAACGTCAATAACCAATAACCTATAACCAATAACCTATACAAGGTCTAAATTTCAATTTTCAACTTTCAATTTTCAACTTATGAAAAGGACAATATCATTCATCATCATATCTATGGTTGTGTTCTGCGCTTTTGCTCAGAACCTTTACATAGGCAGTTTTTACGTCACCACAACCGACGAGGAGAAAATTTACGGCGATGGAGGCGACAAGTGGACAACCCGTCGAACCTGCATCAGCGACATGTTCAACTTTGAACAACCCGATGTGTTAGGATTGCAATCCGCGACACAGGTTCAGATCAATAATTTAACTCAACGTATGACAACCTATAAGGCTGCAAGAGATATTCTCTACAGCAGAACCCTCGAACTGGTAGATAGCGGTCAGGTCAGTGATATGCCGGAAGGCAGTACATGCTTTTGGGCTAAACTGAAAAAAGAAGAGGCTTCTTTCTTCGTATTTAATGTATGTTTCTCTACAGATAACAGCGTTGCCAGCACATCGGCAACACGCATTCTTGCTGCTGTTGATGAGATAAATTCTGAAGGCTTGCCCTTCTTTGTTATTGGCAATTTAGGTGGAAACGAGAAGAAATCAGCTTACACCAAACTGAGTAATCGCTATCTTGACTGCTACAAGAAAGCACCTGTTGTTAGCGCGGAATACGGAACTGTGAATAACTTCGACCTTGAGGCGAATCACGCTGCAGATCGTTTCGATTTTGTTTTTGCTTCCAAGACTGTCACCATCAACGCTTATGGACAATTGCAGTACGGATATTTTACAAAGGAATCTGATGGTTCTTATAAACGTCGCCTCCCTTCCACACATTTCCCCGTAATGGCAAAAGTAACGTTACCATGATGACGATAACGAAATTGATAACGATAACTATAAATCATAAACATTATAATTCAGATTAGCAATGAAAACAAAACTCTTCTTTGCCGTCTTGGCATTCATCAGTCTGACGGCCAGCGCACAGAACCCTGTGGTACAAACGTGGTTCACAACCGATCCCGCTCCCTTGAGCGTTGGCGATAAAGTCTACGTCTATGTAGGACACGATGAGGACAAAGCCGACTTTTTCTGGATGTACGAGTGGCGCGTCTACTCCAGTAGTGATATGGTAAATTGGACCGATCATGGATCGCTCCTAAACCTCAGTAGCTTTACATGGGCTGATGACCGCGCCTGGGCTGCCCAGACTATTGAGCGCAACGGCAAGTTCTACTGGTACATCTGTGCCCACTCTAAGATTGGCGGTGGAATGGCCATTGGCGTGGCTGTTGGCGATTCACCCACCGGTCCATTCCGCGATGCTATAGGCAAACCTCTCTTCGATAACGGTTCCTGGGACAACATAGATCCCACCGTTTTTATTGATGATGATGGCCAGGCATGGATTATGTGGGGCAATCCACGTGTGTATTACGCAAAGCTGAATGAAGATATGATTTCTATCGACGGTGAGGTTAAAACACTTCCCATGACAGAGGAGGCTTTCGGTGGTCCTACCATGCGAGAGCGTGAGAAGGGAAAAGAATATAAGGATTCTTATGTAGAGGGGCCTTGGATTATGAAGAAGAACATCTTCCCTTTGGATAAGAAGGGGAAAAAGTCCAAGAAGGCTGTGGCGCAATATTATTTGCTCTATGCAGCAGGCGGTGTGCCCGAGCATATTGCCTACTCTACGGCTCCTACACCAGAAGGACCCTGGACCTATCGCAGTCACATCATGCCGTTGGAAGATACCAAGTCGTTCACCAACCACTGCGGCGTGGTGGAGCATAAGGGCCACAACTATTTCTTCTACCACACCGGCAAGTTGCCTGGCGGAGGCGGATTTGGCAGATCCATGGCGATAGAAGAGTTTCAGTATAATCCCGATGGAACTTTCCCCATTATTCATCATACCGACGAGGGCGTGAGCCCTATTGGTACCCTCAACCCCTTCCAACGCACAGAGGCCGAGACTATTGCCTGGTGCGTAGGCCTAAAGACCGAGAATAACCAGAAGACTGGCGTGTATGTAAGTGAAATCAACAATGGTGATTATATAAAGGTACGCGAAGTAGATTTTGGGACCCGCCAGCCCAAGACTTTCACCGTCAGCGCTGCTTCAGCCCTGCAAGGTGGTAGCATAGAGGTGCATCTAGACAGCCTAAAGGGTCAGAAGATTGCCGATGTCAAAATTCTCTACACCGGTGGATGGGAAGAGTGGAAAGAATTCCGTGCCGATGTAAAAGGTCACGTCAGCGGCAAGCACGATGTATTCTTCAGCTTCACAGGATACAAGGGCATGAAACTCTTTAACTTCGACTGGTGGAAGTTCGAGTAATAAGTTTCCAGATACCTCAAATGGTCTGGCCTTACATCTTTTCTACTGCCCCGAGGCGGCGGCTTCGAACTCGCGGATGAAGCGGTCCTGCGGATGCCCCTCACGGTGCATCGCCTTGTACTGCTTCATCAGGCGGAGGAGATTGGCCCACGTTCCATCCTGCAAGGACGCGGCCTTGTGGCGCATACAATGCAGATAAAGGGGCTGCATCCTTACACGGTCCACACGCTCACGAACCTCATCCGACTCGGCTTCATCCAATGCCTCGCGCAGCAGAGAGAAGGCCTGCTGGATGAAATCATCGGAATAAATCTGGTGATCCTCGCGGATGTAAATGCCGTAATGTACATCGGGTTTCACCAAGCTCTGGCACAGGCGGTAATAGTCCATGATACGAGGCGCGGCCTTTCCGTAATAATTGCTGATAAAGATGTTGACCAGCGAATCGACGTTCTGATCGGGGTTCCAGAGGAGCTGGTTCACCGTCCAAGCCTTCATCTCATCGAACTCTGCACCGGCAGATTGGTATTGTGCTTCCTCGAAGACACCGATGGCCTTGTTCTCGCCAAACACGCGAATGTTGGGCCCCAAAACCTGGAAGTTGGGCCAGGGAGCCATGTACTGGGCATAATCTACAATGTAATCCCAGATGAAAAGATGCGGTGCCAGTTCGGCCCAACCCTTCAGGTCGCGCATAAAAGCCTGGTTCTGCGGACAGCCGGCATCCAAGGGGTGGGCAAAGCAGCACTCTATGCTACAGAGGCGGATGACCACATTCTCACGGGGCTTGATGCCGGTGGGCGGCTGGCGTGAATACTGATAGGCAAAGGTGCCCACGTACTTGTCGGGGAACTCATCCCTTACGGCATCGGCCACTTGGTTCACGAACCACACGATGATACCAGAATGCCCACCGTACTGCTGCTCTATGGCCACACATTTCTCGCATTGGCAGAACAGGAAGTTGTCGTTCTGCGAAAGGCTGTAAATCCGGTATCCGGGATTTTCGCGCATACGCAACTTCAGTCGTTCCTTGCACAACTCCAGAACCTCGGGGTTAGAGAGACAAAGCTGTCCGTAGCCGTTGTAGCGCTTGCCGTCGCGCAAGCAGAAGTATTCGGGATGCGTATTATAGAACTCCTTTACGGGAACAAGCCAATCCATCGTGTGAGCACCATAATAGGCCTCAATATTACCATATTCGTTGGTGACTGGGCCCCACTTGGTATTCTCGCGGGTGTGAGCACTCCACTCAGGAACTCCATCTGCCACAAAGTAATTGCTGTATCGGTAGCCGATGAAGGGACACTCGGAATGATTCAACTTAGGCATTTTCCATTCCGTGAGCTTCGGCACCACGGTACACTTGGGCGTAAGCCAATGAATGCCCAACTCCCTCTCCAAGAATGTGAAGACGCCATACATGGTGCCGCGCTGCGAGCCGCCCCAGATACAGAGGTCGTGCCCTATAGTGCAGTAGGTGAAACTCTCGTCGTCCTTTTCCGGCTTCCGCGCTCCACTCAAATTGGCCACCTTCTCGTTGTATCCTACAAAGATGTGGCACCCTTTAGCCTTCAAGTCGGAAGTGATAGGCAACTTTACCCCACTCACTTGCTGAATATACTGCTGTAACTCACGCGCTGCTGTTTGTTCCGACGAAGAAGCCTCTGCCAAGACAACTATCTGATAATTACTCTTGCCGCCACGGAAAAGCCAGTCGGCAGCATCGGCATTGATTGCAAATGCCATCAGGCATAATGAAAAAAATGTTCTTGTTTTCATAATATTTGGGTTAGAGTTTAGGTGGTTATCGTTAACTACTCTGCTGTGATCTCTAATACATGACTCTCAAGTTTGTGAGAAGTGAGAACATCCAAACCTACGGTCATCAAGAACTGACCGCTATATACCTTATCGTTGCATCGTAACCAACTTTGCTTGCCTGGCATCATATTTATTTCCCTGACGCGATACATCTGATTGGGCTCCAGTCCGCGAAGGGTAACAGGCACATTGCGGTCGGCATAACGGGGATAGGTATTGAAGGTAAACATCACACTCTGCTTGCGATCCTTGCTGACAAACTGCGTGGCAGCATGAGGACCATCGTAAGGAGAATACAGGCGGAACATATCGCCCTCCATGATAGCGGGACGCAGACGTTTGAAGTTCTTGACAGCCTGCTGGCAATACTTCAGATCATCAGCACTCATATCAGAGAGCTTGATGTCAAAGCCCATCTTTCCCATCATGGCAACATCCGTGCGGAACTTGATGCTGGTATTACTGTTCCATGTAGTAACATGGCAGCAGGTTGCCTTGGCAGGATAGAAATAAGAATAGGCGTACTGAATATAAAGGCGCTCCAGAGGATCTGTATTGTCGCTTGCCCAGAATTCGGTAAAATAGTTCAAAGCCTGGTAATCAATTCGGCCAGAGCCGCCGGAACAGAGCATCATGGGCAGACGGGGATATTTGGCCTTGATGCGGTCAAGCACCTTATAAAGTCCTCGAACATAATCCACATACAAGTGCTGCTGCTTTTCCTTCAGGTAAGGAGAATAGATGTTGGTGATGGGCGAATTGCAATCCCACTTAAAGAAGGCTATGCCAGGATATTGCGTCATCAGGTTATCCACAACGCCATATACAAAGTCTTGCACCTTGGGATTGCTGAGGTCTAGTACCAGCTGATTACGGAAGTAATATTCGTCGCGGTTGGGCAACGTAATGACCCAGTCCTTGTGCTTCTCATACAACTCGCTCTTGGGATTCACCATCTCGGGCTCAATCCAAATACCAAACCTGATGCCTTTCTGCTTAGCTGCATCTACCAAAGCCTTTACCTTACCAGGCAGTTTGTCGCGGGTCTCTTCCCAATCGCCCAAGCCTTGTGTATCGCTATGACGTGGGTATTTGTTTCCGAACCAGCCATCGTCAAGCAGGAACAAATCTACACCCAGTTTAACGGCATCGTCCATCAGACCTATCAACTTATCTTGG
Organism: Bacteroidaceae bacterium; assembly: GCA_017445925.1. Classification (GTDB taxonomy): domain Bacteria; phylum Bacteroidota; class Bacteroidia; order Bacteroidales; family Bacteroidaceae; genus Physcousia. The sequence continues at coordinate 24,511 of JAFSRW010000096.1, forward strand.
TTGAAGTCGAAATACGTTGCCTCCCAATTATTGAGCAGCGTCAGACGATCCTCAGACCCATCCTTCAACTGATACTTGCGAGCCCAATCATGGAAGTCACGACTGGCACGACTCAAACCTTCCTGACTAAGTGTAAAGAAGAAATCGGGCGTACGGAAGGTCTCGTTTGTCTTCAGCTCATATTCCGAGAAATAGGGATTTATGCCTGAGATGATGCGCAGGTTATCCTTCTCGTCCATCTCGAAGGTAAAGCGGAAGTTTCCGGTCCAGCCTAACTGGCCCAATAACACCTGTCCGGCGTCTTCTGTGGCAGGAGCACCAAGGGAGAGTATAAACATGGGAGGCGTGAACAGATTGGCACGTGTGCCCAGTTTAGTGTCCATCACCTTCTTGCCAAAGCTAAGCGGAGTGGTGGTGATATGAGCCTCGTCTGCCCAGTTGCCAGAGAACTCACTCAGGAAATACTTGCCGCCAGTAAGATGCAACATAGCGCTAGCATACTTAACCAGCGAGACAGACTTCTTCTCTGTATTGGTGATTTCCGTCCAAGCCTTGATGATATTCTCCTGAGTATATGCAACAAAATGCATGGCTACTTGCGTCCCGTAAACAGGGTCTTTCAGCCAGATAACGGTTTCTGTGGCACCATCAACGGCTTTACGCTGTTCATGACGCTCATATTTAAGCAAGGTGCTGGGGTTGAAATCTGTATGACGGACATCCAATGCGGGCTCAAAGTAATCTTCCATGCCATGCGTCAGATAAGCCTCTGTTCCATCAGGAAGGTGCTTCAGGTCACTTTCTTGATTAAGGTGACGGCCCAAATAGTTCTGATACAAGCGCCCATTGTCTGCCACACGGAAGACTAGGTCTGTTTGGTTGGTACTCACTCTGATAATGCTTTGGGCATTTACTGCCATTGCAAATGCCATCAGGCATAATGCAAAAATGGTTTTTATTTTCATATCAAATTAGGTGTTATTTGCTGCAAAAATAATTATTTTAAGCCATGCGCACAAGATATTCCAATAAAAACTCTATCTTTGCGTTTGTTTAACAAGCATATCCCATTATGAAACAGAAAATACTCCTCATTACATTGTCGTTTGTAATATCAGTTTGTTCTTTCTCGCAAAATATGTGGTACGAAACTCCGGCAGACGAATGGATGAAAGCCCTCCCCATAGGAAACGGCAGATTGGGAGCTATGATATATGGCGGCGTAACAACAGAAACCATTGCCCTAAACGAGAGTTCGATGTGGAGTGGCAGCGTGAATCCCAACCAGAATATACCCTTTGGAAGGGAACGCCTGGACTCCCTGCGACAGATGTTCTTTGCCAATAAAATTGCTGAAGGAAACAGCATAGCCTGGAACAATCTGATAGGCAACGAGCAGGACTTTGGCTCTCATGTTCCACTGGGCGACATCGAGTTAATGTTCCTTCATCCTTCAGGCACGACATATACCAATTACAGGCGTGAACTGGATTTGCAAAAGGCACAAGTGAGGGTGGACTATTCCATAAAGAACATAAGGTATACGCGAGAATATGTTTGTAGCCATCCACAGCAGGTAATGGCGGCACACTATACGGCAAGCCGGAAAAATGCCATCAGCTTTGACATGGGAGCCAAGCTGCTGCGCCCTGAAGCAACTGTACGAACAGAGCAGAACACATTAGTCATTACAGGAAAAGCTTCCCAGCCAGGAAGAACAGACAAGGGCGTTCTATTTGTTGTCCGATTGAAAGTTGTGGCAAAGGATGGAGAAATAACTACTGGGGACAGCATTCTCTCTGTCCGCAATGCCAACGAGGTTACCATATATGCCGATTTACGAACCGACTACAAGGAACCTGATTACCTGAATCTCTGCAGGGAAACAACAGAAAAGGCTTCGGCGCGGACATTCGTCAGCATTCAGAATGAACATCAGTCAGATTATACACCTCTCTTTAAGAGGGTAAGCCTCACCCTTGGCTCTAATCCGGAAGCAACCAGAGAGCCTACAGACAAACGTTGGACGGCAGTAAAACAAGGACGTGACGATGTCGACTTACAGGCTGTATTCTTCCAATACGGCCGTTATCTGACCATCATTTCCTCAAGGGAGGATTCACCCTTGCCTATAGCCTTGCAGGGATTCTTTAATGACAATCTGGCCTGTAACATGGGGTGGAACAACGACTATCACCTAGACATCAATACCCAGCAGAACTATTGGCTGACCAATGTGGGTAATTTGGCTGAATGCAACAAACCACTCTTTACATACATTGCATCACTTGCAGAAGCAGGTCGGAATACAGCCAAGACGGTGTATGGAGCACAAGGTTGGACTGCACACACAACAGCAAACATTTGGGGCTTCACCGCCCCTTGTAACTGCATAGCATGGGGCCTGTTCCCAACAGCAGGAAGTTGGATGGCTACTCACTTATGGACACAATGGGAATACACTCAGGACCTAGATTTCCTACGTCATACAGCCTATCCCCTCTTGAAGGGAAATGCTCAGTTCCTGCTAAGCTATATGTGCATAGACCCCAACACAGGGTATTTTGTAACAGGGCCAAGCATATCACCCGAGAACTCTTTCGGCTATGAGGGTCAAACTCATAGTGCCAGTATGATGCCGACAGTGGATTTGGCACTTGCACGTGAAATTTTTCAGGATTGCCTCAGAAGCACAGAACTTTTAAATACAGACGCTGCATTTGCAGATTCACTGCGTAAGGTATTAAGACTGCTGCCCCCATTGCGCACAAATAAATACGGAGGCGTGCGTGAATGGTTAGAGGACTACGACGATGTGAACGTAAACCATAGGCACACCAGCCATCTTTTGGCACTCTATCCCTATTACCAGATTACCACACAGCACACGCCCGAACTTGCAAAGGCAGCCTACAACACATTAGAACGCCGACTTACAGCCCAAGGATGGGAAGATGTGGAGTGGAGCCGTGCATGGGCAATCTGCTACTTTGCCAGACTCCGTCACAGCCAGGAAGCCTATAACAGCATCAACCAGCTCATAGGAAAACTTTCACGCGAAAACCTGTTTACCGTCTCTCCTAAGGGTATTGCAGGAGCACCTTGGGATATCTTTGCGATAGACGGAAATATGGCTGGGGCTGCAGGTATGGCAGAAATGTTGGTTCAATCACATGCAGGATACATAGAATACCTGCCCACCCTTCCAAAAGCGTGGAGCGAAGGACAGTTCACGGGTCTTTGCGTTCGCGGAGGTGCTGAGGTTTCTGCCAAATGGGCTTCAGGTAAAGTGCTTAATGCCAAACTGAAAGCTACCAGCAACGGCGAATTCAAAATTAAAATCCCAGACGGAATACAAGTAATAAAGGTGAAGGGGAAGAAAATGAAAGGTTCCACGAACGATATTATCCGTGTAACCTTACATAAGGGAGATGTGGTGACATTCAGTTAAGGCCTGACCATTTTTTTCCCGTTCACGATATTCACGCCCTTCTGTGGCTTGCTTAGGTACCGCCCACTGAGGTCATATACAGCATTATCTGATTCTTCACTCTTCACTCTTAACTCTTCATTCAAAGAGTCCTCGGAATCAATGGCATGATATTTCAGCACAAAGTCTGTGGCACACCACCAGCCTTCGCGATTGTCGCTGGTAGCGGTAGCGTTGCCGAAGGAATGCCACTTGCCCTTCTGGGCCCCGGTCTTGGAACCGACGAAACCCAAGGTGAGTGAGCCACCCGCCTTCACATAGATGGGAATGGTGATGAGGGTGTCCCAATGATCGGGAACGGGGAGGTCGAAGTAGTCCTTTGTCATGATGGGCGATACGGCCTCATAGTCTCCGCTACGAAGGAAGGCGTGCTGGTCGGCAATGCAGAAATGCTCCGTTGTGGCCTTGCACTCCAACTGGTAGTAACCCTCGGAAAGGTTGGTGAGAGTCTGATTGATTTCCATAGTAGCGCCCTTGTCGGTGGTACTCCACCAGGCATTCCAACAGGTCTTTCCGAACTTGGTAGCCGTGCGTTGATCGCCATCCTTATAGGTTCCCTGCTTCACCTGCCAACCGTCTGACTTCTCGTTGGCAAACGAAGGCGTTCTGGGTTGCTTGCTGGAACGGGTGAAGGCGAGGTATTTGTCCATCAACTCCTGCAACTGGTTAACGGATGCTATCACATCGGTGCAGGTCTGAGCCTCATCGGCATTGTTCAGAAGAGCCAGCATCTCATCGTAAGCTGGGCAGGGCTTCTGCTCAACAGCCTTCAACGTAGCAGCCAAAACCTTGGCCTCGTTCTTCTTGCTGATAGCTGTCATGTGATTGGAGAGTACCGTTTCTGCCTCGTTAATATCTGTAACGGCAGCCATACATGCTGTTAAGTCATCGTTAAGGGCGGGGTATTCCGTATTGTAGGCCTGCTGCGCCTCGACTCTGAGCCTGGCCTTCTCTATGCCATCGGCAATGGCCTCCTCACGGGTCGGGAAAAGCTGGCGTAACTGCACATCGTCAATCTGAGCCTTAGCCGCCAACGAATAACATGACAGGATGCCATAGGCGTAAGTATCGGTATTGAACAGGAAGGTATTCACACCCCAGTCGGCACTATTGGCTGCCTTAGCAACCTCCTTACTGTTGGCTGAGCCATCTGCAGAAAGATAGAACTTTATGGCGCTACCTCCATTCTTAGCAGCGATGCGGAAAACATACGGTTGGCCTTCCTGCAAAGAAACGGCAGTCTTGACGGAAGCAACATTGCTACTACCTCCAGTTAGGTGAGACTGCAAATAAGGCCCTCCTTGATAGCCACCATCACCCACAACCTGGAACTGAGGCTCACCAAGAATCTTGCCTGTCCCGCTTATCCAGGTGGTAAAGCCGAGGTCGAACTGTCCGTTGGGAAACAGATTGCCACCAGCATAGAAAAGCTGGCCGTCTATCTCAAAGGCATCGCCCAATTCCAGTTCATCGGAGGTGAAATATTCCTTTCCGTTCAAATCTATAAGATGAAGTCGGTAGAGAACAGACTCATCATCGTTATCAACCTCGTATGTATAGTTTGATGCCGCCTCTTTCTGGGCAATGGTATCCAGCACCACCCAAAGGCCCTGGGCATCCTTCATCTGCACTTCCATCAACTGGTTGAACTCTCCGTTGGCATCATACCACGAAAGGCGAATCTTGCCAGTGGAGAGCACTTTCTGCGTGAACTTAGAAGGGCCATACTGTGGAGGTGTAGTGGGAACAAAGTCATACTTGCCGTTATAGCCCACGCCGGAATTGATGGTGGCGTAGTACTCGCCGGTCTTGGTCAGGGTGTTGTTCTTGTAGAGCTTAGAGGGGTCGCGCTCCTCGTTCCAATAGTAATAACGCTCTATGCAGTCGTTGTTGTTCAGTACGGGACAGATGCGCTTCAACGTCTCAGCATTCTGTGCTTCCGTAACACCGCTGGCAAAGGCACCGTTGTTGTTCCATGAAGCCCCCCAGACCCACTCGGAAATCCATACAGGCCGCCCCGTGGAATTAGTCCAGTTCTTTATGGTACTGAAGTTGCTCTCGGGCCAGTAGCAATGAAGGTCGATGATATCGCAACGCCAACCCCGGGCATCGATACTGTCGATGAACCGCTTTATGTAACCCGTTCCATTGGTATAATCGCTTCCGTCCCACGAAGAGGGTGAGCAGAGACGCATACCTGTAGCCATGAGGTCTTCCCAATTGGCCAGCACGGCATCTACATCTTCGGTTTTGCCTTTAGGGTCATCGGCTGTGTTCATAGGTTCGTTGTTGGTCTTCATGTGAGGCGAAGTAGTACAAGCGCCGAGGGAAGCAGGCGAGGGATAGTTCTCATAAATATGATGGGGAACATTCTCCACATCGGGCGACATATCGGTAGTGGTACCCCAAGTGTAAGTGCTGGTAACCTTTAAGGCTGAGCAGATAGCATTGTCGCCTCCCCTTGCTGCCACCTGTTGTTTGCCCGTATCGTACCACTTGAAGATTCGGTACGATGAAATCTTCTGGTCGAGAACGGGTGGCAGGGAAGCAACCTCTAAATCCTTATTGGCCGCAATGAAGCAACGACTGTAACCACGCCCCTTGGCAAGCGTAGAGAACGTTACCATATAGCCTCTCTTCAACTTGAAGGAGCGAATGCGGTTGTTCAGTTTCTTGGTGGTGAGGGTGTTCATATAGCCACTGGAATTCTCAGTACCATAATCATCGCAGTTATCGCCCTCGAAATTCTGCTCGGTATAAACGGTCAGTGGTTTGATGTTCCTGCCATAGGGCATAATGATGCAACCACGATTGTAAAGCTTCACTTGGCAATTGTTGTTGTTGGAAGCCCTTACGCCATTAATCTGAATCTTAGAGAGCCACTTGTTGATGGCCTCGGACGGCTTAATCTGGGAAAGAATTACCACAACATGTTCTGTATTCTCAATATTCACCAGTCCCTCGTCCTCAAACGGTGTAGCGCTGGTGATATTATAATCCACATCCTCTGTCAAGGTGACAGGCTCAGAAACTTTTGAAACTGTGGTTTTCTTGTTGGCAGCCAGCACGCAAAGCGGAAGGCTAAGTAATAATAGCAAGAATATTTTCTTCATGTATATTAGTTTTATTCTGTTTACGGTTTACGGTTTACGGTCGTCAAAATCGACGGGCACTGTAACTATTATTCTTCACTTTTCACTCTTCATTCTTCACTCAATGGATTATCATTATTCCATTAATAATACGTCCTGTATTGATAGTTTCACGACGGGCAGAGTAGTAAAGCGGACTTTGCATGGTGTCAACATCGGAAACCCTGATGTCCCTCACCCCGTACTGTCCCAGAAGCCAGCAGTTGGCATCCTTCAGGTTGATGTGCCATCGTTCCCCATCCTTGCTGGGGTATTTTCTGGCTATTCGCTGCATAGGAAAGCCTGCTTGCAGGAATTGTTCGTAGACCTCATCACCCACTTCGAAGCTTTCTTCTGAAATGCCTGGACCTATAATGGCGTGCAGGTCTTCAGCCTTACTTTCCATTTGACTGAGTGTTTCCTCTACGATGCGTCCCACGGTTCCTCGCCATCCTGCATGAACGGCAGCTATGAGATGCTTACGAACATCATATAATAGAATAGGTATGCAATCAGCCGTTTTGACAGCTATACACAATCCTTTCTCGGAGGTGATAACAGCATCGGTATCTGGCACTTCGCCAAAGGTATTCACCCATCTGACGTTTGTACTGTGCGTCTGACGGGGAATCATAATCTGCTCGGGGGTAATCAGTAAGTTTTCACCTTGCAGACCTACTTCACGGGCATCTACTCCAGGTTCCGTCCCATGAACGCCCCTCCCCACTGAGAAGGCCAATAGCCACGAAGGTGTTTCATAAATCATTCGTCCTCCTCGTATTCAAAGTCCTCAAGGTCTTCTATCTCGTCCTCGTCAATGAATTCTATCTCCTCATCCTCGCCTTCGTCCTCCATTTCAGAACGTAACCAGGCAAGGTCTTTGTTTCGGTGAACAATAGTTTCTTGTTGGGTAATAGCCTGCAACTTATTGCTCTCGCTGTTTAAGGCCAGCCAAAGAACATCCTTCAGTTCCGCCAGTCCTTTATTGGCTACGGCGCTAATAAAGACGTGTGGCAGATCATCAGGCAAGTCTTCCGATAACATCTGCTGCAACTCCTCATCCAGCAAATCTGTCTTAGTGATAGCCAAAACACGCTGCTTGTCCAACAGCTCCGGATTAAAGGTTTTTACCTCGTTAAGCAGAATTTCATATTCCTTACGGATATCATCTGTATCGCCTGGCACCATGAAGAGCAACAGCGAATTACGCTCTATGTGACGAAGGAATCGCAAACCAAGGCCACGTCCCTCGGCAGCACCTTCTATGATACCAGGAATGTCTGCCATTACAAAGGATTGACCGTCTCGGTAGGAAACGATGCCCAACGAAGGTTCAAGCGTGGTGAAGGGATAGCCTGCAATCTTGGGACGAGCGCTGCTCAAGGCACTCAGCAAGGTACTCTTTCCTGCATTAGGAAAACCTACCAAACCCACATCAGCCAAGAGTTTCAACTCCAGAATGATGGTCAGTTCACGCATAGGCTCACCTGGCTGTGCAAAGCGAGGAGCCTGATTAGTGCTGGTAGCAAAGTGCTTGTTGCCCAAGCCACCACGTCCACCCTTCAGGAGCATTACAATCTGACCGTCCTCTGTTACGTCGCAAATGTATTCACCGGTTTCTGCATTATAGACTACGGTGCCACATGGTACATCAATGTAACGGTCTTCGCCATCAGCTCCCGTGCTTCCGCTCTTTCCTCCATTTCCACCATGAGTGGCAAAGACGTGACGCTCATAGCGCAGATGCAACAAGGTCCAGTAATTATGGTTGCCACGCAGGAATACATGACCACCACGACCACCATCGCCGCCATCAGGTCCTCCGTTAGGGATATACTTGGCACGATGCATGTGCATAGATCCACGACCGCCCTTACCAGAGCGGCAGCAGATCTTTACATAGTCTACAAAATTGCTTTCAGCCATTTATCTTATTTCAATGTATCGAGGAAGGCAAAAATATTGGCCAGCATCTGGTCCTTACTGCCTTCCCATGTGAAAGTGTGGCGGATGCCTTCCTTTTGGAACCATGCTGCCAAAGGCTCTGTCTGACTATGATAAACGGCAAAACGCTTCTTGATGGTCTCCTCGTTATCATCAGCACGCCCCTGCTCAATAGCACGATTCAGCAAACGCTTCATCAGGGTGTCTTCGTCTACAATCAACTCTATCATCACGCCCATATCATGCTTACGTTCAGCCAGCATCTGCTTCAGCGCCTCGGCCTGAGCAATAGTACGGGGGAATCCGTCAAAGATAACTCCCATACCTGCAGGCAAGCTGTCGTATGTCTTAGCCAGAATGTCAATCATCAGCTCATCTGGGATCAACTGACCATTGTCGATGTAACCCTTAGCAGTCTTACCCAGCTCTGTGCCGTTCTTGATTTCTGCACGAAGCACATCACCTGTACTGATGTGACCCATTCCGTACTTCTCTACAATTTCATCGCTATAGGTTCCTTTACCTGAACCTGGAGCACCAAAGATAATAATATTCTTCATACCTTAATTTAACTATATTGTTTGTCTTTATTTTCTTCTTTATCGGAGTACTCAGAATACTCTGAGCATTCTGAATAATTATCAATTTTGAATTTTGAATTTATCAATTCTGAATTAAAGAATAAATGTCCCTTGTATTGCGTCCGTAGCCGTCATAATCCAGGCCATAGCCCACAATAAAGTCATTGGGAATCTGCAGGCAGCAGTACTTGATATCCAATTCTACCTGCAACTTTCCGGGCTTCAACAGTAAAGCGCAGATGTCTATGCTAGCCGGATTCTGCTTCTTCAGTTCCTCAAGCATGTGGGCCATAGTCAGACCCGTATCTACAATATCCTCTACAATGATAACAGGGCGGCCCGTAAGGTCGACGTTCAACCCAATCACCTCGCGAATCTCCCCCGTTGTATTAACGCCCTGATATGAGGCCAGTTTTACAAAGGAAATCTCGCAGGGCACATTCACCTCTCTCAGCAAATCAGCAGCAAAGATGAACGAACCGTTCAGAACGGCCAGAACTACAGGTTCCTTCCCCTCAAAATCCTTATTGATTTGCATGGCAACCTGCTTTACTTCCCTCAGAATCTTCTCTTCCGGAATAAAAAGGGAAAATGTCTTATCCTTAACCTGAATTGTCTGCATGATTTTTATTATTTGGGTACAAAGGTACGAAAGATAATTCACAATTCATAATTCATAATTCATAAATTACACGCGAGAAGCGAAAAAAATACCCCATATCCTTACCACATTCATTGAAAAACCTTATCTTTGCATGCAAAACAAATGATTTATGAAGCTAAGAAACATTTTAGGACTTGCACTCTGCCTCTCTGCTTTAGGGATGCAGGCACAGACCGATGTAACAGATTTTGTACCAGGAAGCACCCTTGAAGGCGTATCTTACTTCCTTCCCAAAACCGCTTTCCGCATCACCATTATAACAGAAAAGACGGTTACCAAACCTGGTGATTTCAACAAGTATGCCAATCGTTACCTTCGTATGCCCAACGTTCCTACGGTGGAAACTGTGGACTGGGCCATCAAGAGCATCAAGTTAGAACCTTTTGGTGTGCCAGATAAGGAAAAGGCCTACAGTATTAAGATTAAGAGCAAGACCGTAGCCCCCTTGGTGGGTTTGAGTTCCGACGGTATTCTCTTGAGTATCAACACAGAAGCCGAGGAAGAATTCATGCCTGAATTACCTGAAGCTATTCCTGCAGCAAAACCAGAGGACCTTCGCTCTTACATGACGCAGGAGATGCTGGCTGCAGGTAGCACCGCCAAGATGGCTGAACTTTGTGCCGAGGAGATTTACGACCTGCGCGACAGTCGTAACTCCCTTATCAAGGGCGAAGCTGATAATATGCCCAAGGACGGTGCTCAGTTACAACTCATGCTGAACCAGTTAGACAAACAGATTGCCGCTTTGGAATCCATGTTCAAGGGCACACAGCAGACCAGCACCGAAGTCACCTCGTTCAATTTCCTCCCAAATCAGGAAACAGATAAGGAAATCCTTTTCCGTTTCTCTCAGAAGTTGGGTGTTGTAGATGAAGATGATTTGGCAGGTGCTCCCATCTATGTTAGTGTAAGATGCTTGGAGACTCTCCCCAAGACAGTAATGGATGAAGATGCTGCTAAGAAGAAAGCCAAGATGGAGAAGGGTGTATTCTATAATGTACCAGCGCGTACCAAGGTCAGCATTTTCAACAACCAGCAGGAGTTCTGCACCACAGAACTTCCTATGGGTCAGTTTGGAGTTGTAGAGATTCTTGCCAACACACTTTTCGACAAACAGGCAACCACCAAGGTCACCTTCTTCCAAAGTACAGGAGGGATAAAGGACGTTACAAAGTAAAGGCCCCCTCCGGCTCCCCCTTGGGGGAGGGAAAGTTTAGAGTTTAGAGTCAGTTTAAAGTTTAGAGAGATAAAGAGTTTAGATGCCCAAGAAAACCTATAGAGCCCTGCCAACAGACTATCTGGTATGCCAGCATACAGATTGCCCTATGGCAGCAACATGCCTGCATCAGATAGCCTATCCCAAGCTTTTGAAAAGCGAAACCTACCTGCGTCTTATCAATCCCAAGAAGTGTTCCAAGAACAGGAAATGTCCGTTCTATCGTGATTCCAAGCCTGTGACCTATGCCTTTGGATTCACCAACTTCCAAAAGAAGATGTTCCCAGGGCAATACCAGACCTTTATGTGCACATTGATAGGAAAATTTGGACGTAATGCTTATTTTGAGCGCCGTCGCGGTGAATCTCCCCTATCGCCCAAGGAGCAGGAAATCGTTCTTGCAGCACTTCGCAAAGTAGGTATTACAGAAAAGATTCCGTTCGATAAATACGATGATATCATTAACTGGTATGACTAAGCCAGTACTTCCTAAGGAATACTCCAGTACTCTAACTAAAGTACTCCAGTACTCCCGTTGAAATACTTGAGTACTCTGGCAAGAGTACTATCCGCCCTTTTCCCCATTAATCCAAATATCTTATATTCGTATCGTATTCACCGTTCTTGTCCCTGGTGACCACCCATTTACGATACAGCTTATTCTCACGGATTTCATCCCATGAGTACTGCTTCGCATCACTCCATTTGATTAGGAAGAAATAAGTGGTGTCAGACTTGTTGAACAAGCAATCATCATATATCCAGCAAGTAGAGTCTGGTAATAAAGCTTCATCATTATTGATATAAAAACCATTCGATTCAGTTAAATCAACAACGAACGTATCTTCTTTACAAAAGGAAGATGAATAAGGTTGCATTATACTATATATACTATCAAAACAATTATAATGAGATGGGCATATAAAGAGTGTATCATTCGTGCAATTATTGAATGCCGCTTGTCGAACCCATGGTTCCCAACAGGAATACAATAAACAAAGAATGAAAAGGACTTCACTCCATAAAAAATTGTTGTTTTTGGTTTTATTCATGATAATCGTTTTTATTTCTTGCTATTAAACAGACTGTCTATAATGATGAACTTACCACGTGCTATTGTTTTTTACTCCCCAAAAATACAAATAAAAGTTCACATTTTTCCCATACTCTTTATTATAATAACGCATAACTCATCTTTTTGTAACAAGAAAATCGAGAAATTTTTGAAAAAACCTCAAATATGGCGAAAATGAGACTCGAACAAAACACTAATGACCTCGTAGAAAGACAATTGTATCAAATACGAAGAACATTTAATGAATACAAACAAGAAGTATGTTTATTTCAATAATGAAAGTGTTGTATCTGTGAATGCATTGGGAAGATGCGTTAAATAACGAGACAAATAAAGGAGGCAAAATTTTTGCCTCCTTTATTTATGCTATAGCACAGAACTAAATGTTCAATGCTCAATGGTCAATGTTCAATGTTCAATGAATTACAACTTGTCGTTGCTGCCCAGCACATCAATAATCTTGTGCATGTACATCTTCTTCATGTTCTCGCGAGCGGGCTTCAGATACTGACGGGGGTCGAAGTCACCGGGCTTCTCATCGAAGTGCTTACGGATAGCAGCAGTCATAGCCAGACGAGAGTCAGAGTCGATGTTAATCTTGCAAACAGCGCTCTTAGAAGCCTCGCGCAACTGCTCCTCGGGGATACCTACTGCATCGGGCAACTTACCGCCGTGAGCGTTGATGGTATCAACCTCTTCCTGAGGAACTGATGAAGAACCGTGCAGTACGATGGGGAAACCGGGAAGACGCTTCTCAATCTCGTGCAGGATATCAAATGCCAATGGAGGAGGAACCAACTTGCCAGTCTTGGGGTCACGTGTGCACTGCTCAGGAGTGAACTTGTAAGCACCGTGGCTGGTACCGATAGAGATAGCCAGAGAGTCGCAACCAGAACGCTTGCTGAAATCCTCTACCTCCTCGGGCTTTGTATAGTGAGATACCTCGCTGGCAACCTCATCTTCTACACCTGCCAATACGCCAAGCTCAGCCTCAACGGTTACATCATACTTGTGAGCATACTCTACAACCTTCTTGGTAAGAGCGATATTCTCTTCGTAAGGAAGAGCAGAACCGTCGATCATTACACTTGAGAAACCATTGTCGATACAGTCCTTGCAAAGCTCGAAGCTGTCACCGTGATCCAGGTGAAGAACAATCTGAGGATTCTCGCAACCCAGTTCCTTAGCATACTCAACAGCACCCTGAGCCATGTAACGGAGGATAGTACCGTTAGCATAGTTACGGGCACCCTTAGAAACCTGCATGATAACGGGAGACTTGGTCTCAACTGCTGCCTGTACGATAGCCTGCATCTGCTCCAGTGTATTGAAGTTGAATGCGGGGATAGCGTAGCCACCTGCTACTGCCTTGGCAAACATTTCACGGGTGTTTACCAAACCCAATTCTTTGTAACTTGTCATAGGATTTACGATTTTATAATTTACTATTTACAATTTTATTCTAAATTTGCGGCTGCAAAGGTACACTTTTTTTATGAATAAACAGAAACTTTAACTTATTTTTTTACCAGATAGGTAACAGTTGGCAAATGGTCGCTGTATCCGTTCAGCCAAACACCACCCGAAGTGGTACGTTTGGGCGTTCCCTTGTACTTGCCAGACTGCTGAATCAGATAGTCGCGCTTGAAGATATGGTGTGAATGAAGGGTTAGATGGCTGTAGTCCTTCGTCTCGTTTACATCCAGCAGATTCTTGCTGAGCACAATCTGGTCGAACAGATTCCAGGCTCCCTGATACGAGAGGGTTCCCTGCCCTTTTTTGCGCAACATATCCCACCACGGGTTGTAGAAGTCACCCTCGTCCACATCTTTCATCTTACGCTTTGCACCCAGGCACTTAGCCATAGAGGCATTGTCGGGGTCGTCATTCATATCACCCATTACCATAATGCGCATATCGGGGTCGGCAGCACGAATACTGTCTGTAAGGGCCCTCACTTGCCTTCCTCCTGCTTCACGGAAGGGGCTCTCAACGCCTCTGCTGGGCCAGTGACAGACAATAACCGTCAGGGGGTCACCAGCCAAGATGCCCTGTACGCACAGAAAGGGACGGGTGGCGTGAGTGGTATCTCCGTTCTCATAGACATACAGCTTATGGAACGCCTTGGTTACCTCAAAAGCTTTAGGATTGTAGATAAGGGCGCAGTCCACACCTCGCTTATCTGGTCCCTCAAAATGGACGAACTTATAGCCGCGCTCCTTCATGTTGGGCTGAGCACAAAGGTCTTCCAGCACTTTATCGTTTTCCACTTCCGATACACCTATGATGCTGGCTCCGTAAGGTACTTTGTCTGTACCCAGTTCGCAGATTACCTGAGCCATGCACTTCAGCTTGTTCTCATATTTGTTCTTGGTCCAGTGAAATGAACCGTTAGGCAGAAAGTCATAGTCGTTCTTACCGTAATCATGAACCGTATCGAAGAGGTTCTCCAGATTGTAGAAACACACGGCGTGGCACTGAATCTGAGCTCTCACACAAGCCGATGCAGCCACCAGCATCGCGCACATAAATGCTAATGTTATTCTTTTCATTCTTTTTTCTATGGTATCTTGTTTATAGTCTATAGTTGTTCACATTAATTGATTCTTTGCAAAGATATGACTTTTTTGCATAACACATATAACATTTTGGGGTTTTTCTCATTTTTTTGTTATAACCTTGTAAAAAGACAAAATAATTTTTGTAAGTTTGCAGAAATATATATCAATATCAAACAACTATTATCATGAGAAAGAAGCATCAGCTTTTGGTCTTGACATTTCTTGCTGCGCCATTATGCTACGCTCAGACTGAAACTGACACCACTGTCGTCAGTAAATTAGAGGAGGAAATCCATCAGGAGAGTTCCTCGTTTGTCTTGTCGGAGTCGCAGTTGGGCCAAGATGATGACCAGACCGTTAACATCATTCAGGTTGGCTCGGCCAACAATGTTTACACCAGCAACATCGGCTATCAGTGGAGCCCGGTACGCTTTAAGTTCCGTGCTTACGACTCCCGTTACAATGATGTCTACATGAACGGCGTATTGGTGAACAACATCGAGAACGGGCGATTCAACTACTCTACCATTGGTGGCATGAACGATGCCACGCGTAACCAGGATGCGGCAAGTCCCTTCGAGGACAACTCGTTCAGCATCGCCAACATGGGTGGAAGTAACAACTACGACTTCCGAGCCAGTTTAATGCCTGCAGGTCATAAGGTAACCGTTTCCGGAGCCAACCGTAACTATACCCTTCGTGGTATATACACTTACGGAACAGGACTCACCGACAAGGGTTGGGCTTTCTTCGGAACCATTGGATACCGTTGGGCCAACATGCAAACGGCAGCCGTTAGAGGTACCTTCTATAACAGCCTCGCTTACTTCCTGAGCGTGCAGAAGGTGTTTAACGACAAGCACTCACTCAACCTTGCCACTTGGGGCAACCCCACAGAACGCGCTCAGCAGGGTGCTTCTACCGACGAGGCTTATTGGCTTGCTAACGACCGTCAGTATAACCCATATTGGGGTTATCAGAATGGCAAGATGCGCTCCAGCCGTGTTGTCAACAACTTCGAACCCACAGCCTTGCTGACCTGGGACTTCAAGATTAACGACAAGATGAAGCTTACCACCAGCCTCATCGGTAAGTATGTGAAGTACAGCGCTACCCGTCTGCAGTACAACGACTCTCAGAATCCTGCTCCCGACTACTGGAAGAACTTCCCCAGTGCTCAGTACGATGTATGGGATGTTGCTGACGTAGAGACAGGAGATGAAGGAAACAGGCGAAACTGGGACTATGCTGTAGATGCATGGCAGGAAAGCTATGATTACTGGACACGGAGCGAGGCTAACCGTCAAATCGATTTCGACCGCCTTTACGCTGCCAACCGTACCAATAACGCTCTGGGTAAGGATGCTGCCTACTTTATTACAGCCCGTCATAACGACCATCTGAACTTCCGACTTGGCAGCACCTTCGACTACAGCATCACCAAGAACCTTAAGTGGCGTGTAGGTGTTCAGTTGGGTACCAATAAGGGTATGCACTATCAGACCATAGATGATATGATGGGAGCCAAATACCTGAGTAATGTCAACAACTATGCTATTGGTACTTATCTGCCAGGATCTGACGAGACCTATTACAACCTGTACGATAAGCTTTATACCTCTCCCCACCGTCTTACCGAGGGTGACTGTTTTGCCTATGATTACAGCATCACCGTTCGTGACGCCAAGGCATGGACCTCTATCTCTTGGGACAAGGGAATCGGTCACTACTTTGCTTCAGCCAAGATTGGCGGTACGGATATGTGGCGTGTAGGTTACATGAATAATGGTATTTGCCGTAACTATGTAGATGAGAACGGACACGAAGTAAAATTCTCATACGGAAAGAGCAAGAAGGCCAACTTCCTGGATGGTGGAGCCAAGCTGGGGGCTACCTTTAATTTGAGCAAGGGTCATGGTATTACCCTTGGTGCAGGATTCGAGACTCGCGCTCCTTTTGCCAGCACAGCCTTCGTAAGTCCTGAGATGAACAATAACTTTGTAAAGAACCTCTATAACGAGAAGATAACTACCGCTGAGTTGGGCTACCGTCTGAACAACAACTGGTTACAGCTGAACGTTACGGGTTACTACTCTCGCACCTTCGACGGTACAGAGTGGCAGAACTTCTACTTCGACGATGTAAACAGCTTCACCTACGTTTCCCTGACCGATGTCAGCAAGAGCTACTATGGTGTGGAAGTGGGTGCTAAGTTCAAGATTACCAGCAGCTTCGATATTACTGCTATGGGAACCTGGAGCGACAACCAGTACAACCACGATTCCAAGTGTGTTTATACCATCAGTACTTATGGAACAGAGGGACACGACATTTGCCGCAACAAGGGTATGCGTGAGAGCGGTACTCCCCTATCCGTGTACAGCTTAGCACTTAACTATCGTATTAACAGGTGGTACCTCTCACTCATAGGTAACTATTACGACCGTATTTACCTCTCTTACAGCCCTTGTCTGCGTTACGGCCAAGCACTCAGGAGTCTGAATCCTGAAGATGAATATGGCATCCCCTATATTACCACCGACCCCGTTACAGGTTTGCAGGTTACCAATGACAGAGCCATACCTGAACAGAGCCGAGGCAATGGCGGTTTCATGCTGGATGCCAGCATAGGTAAGCAGATAACCGTTGCTCATCACCCCATGAGCATCAACCTCACACTTACCAACATCCTTAATAACCGCAGCATCTGTACAGGCGGTTACGAGCAGAGCCGAAGCAACTACAGCACTAATAAGAACGGTACGCAAGGCAACGAGCGTATTTACGATTTCCAGAAGAACCCCAAGAAGTTCTATGCTCAGGGATTCAACTTTATGCTGAATATCAACTACCGCTTCTAACCCCTATACATTATTATATTAAAAGAAAAGAGATATGAAAAAGAGTTATATACTGTTCACCTTTATATTGGGCCTTGCCGTTTCTTCCTGTCAGGACAGCGGTTGGGAAGATGATGTGTACACCAATTACACCATCTGGAACAAGACGCTCCTGGAGCATAACGTTATCTCCATTCAGGAACTCAAGAGCAAATACCAGGGCTATATCACCGGTCAGGATATGTTTGCAGAGATTACCACAGACAGTATGCTGCGTGGAACCGTTATCTGTACCGATGATGGAGGAAACCTTACCCAGCAGCTTGTGCTGCAGGATGGCACCAAGCAGAATCCCGGATTCATCATTATTGGCGTCAACATGAACGCCCTTTACAATTACATTCAGCCAGGGCAGGAGATTCTTTTCAGCCTGAAGGGAGCCTTTATTGGCGGATACGGACAAAACGGGCAGTTGGGCTATCCCACTAAGAATGCCAAGGAAAGGGAACGCATTGGCCGTATGAGCCAACAGGACTTCTGGAGTCGCGTAAAATTCTTAGGCACTCCAGACCCCTCTCGCATCGACACACTCGACTTCGATGCCGTTAAGAATCTCAATAAAGACCAATGGGCAGGCTGTATTGTCCGTGTACGTGGAACCATCACTACCGTGAATCCAGAACACATGGTTTTGGCTTCTCCTGAGGATGCTGACGATGGTAACGGCGTTACCAATACCATCCATCTGCAGGGTGGCGGAACGTTGGCTGTTCGTACCAGTACTTATGCCGATTTTGCCAGCTATCCCATCAAGCCAGACCATGTATATACCATCTATGGCGTGCTGAGCCGTTACGTAGATGACTGGCAGTTAGGTATTCGTACCATGAGTGATATTGTGGAGTAAGTCAACGATAACGTCAACGATAACGATAACAAATAATAAAACTATACAAAAATGAAAAAGACTTTCAAAAACATCCTCCTCGCCCTGTTAGGCGTATTTGCTCTCACTTGCTGCGAGGACGTTCCGGCACCGTATGAGATACCTAATAAGGAAGAGAAAAAACCAGACCAGATAATTCTTCCTTCAGGTGATGGAACATTAGAGAACCCGTACAATGTAGCTGGTGTGCTGGCCTTTATCAGCACCCTGCAGCCCGATGTGGAATCAGACAAGCCAGTTTACGTGAAGGGTAAGGTTTTAGTCAACAAGACCGATGAGGCTACCATCATAGAGCATGGAAACATGAGCTTTACCATGATCGACGAGGGCAACTCCTCTAATACCTTCCTGGCTTGGCAGGTTATGGCACCAGGTAACAAGAGATTCACGTCCGTTAATGATATTAAGAAGGGCGACGAGGTTATTGTTTACGGAAAGGTTGTCAATTACAAGGGCAATACGCCCGAGACCGTTAACCGTGGACAGGCCTACGTTTATTCTATTAACGGCCAAGGCGATAGCGGCGGCGATGATCCACAGGCTTCCACTAAGGAGAATCCGCTTACCGTGGCTCAAGCCAAGACAACTAATGGCAATAACTATGTCAAGGGCTACATAGTAGGATGGGTGGACGGAGCCAGCATTGCCAGTGGTTCCAAATTTGATGTACCCCCATCTCCCGAAACCGAAGTCCTGCTGGCCGACTCTCCCAATGAGACCGACCCTGCCAACACACTACCCATTCAGCTTCCTGCTGGCGATGTTACAAATGCGGCAGAACTCCATGCACATCCCGAGCTTCTAAAGAAGGAGGTAACATTCTATGGCTCTCTGGAAAGGTACTTCGGAACCCAAGGTATGAAGGGTACTTCATGGGTGAAGATTGGCGATAAAGCCTACGGTATAGACCCCGAAACAGGAGAACAAGAAGGTGGCGGTGAGCAAGGTGGAGAAGAAGGTGGCGAGCAAGGCGAGTCCATAGAAGTCACTTGTGCAAAGGCCGTTGAACTTATCATGGCTATGGATAATGGTGCCATCTCTAAAGAAACCTATACCCTTACGGGTTACATTACAGAAGTGGTAGGCAGAGTCGACAAGAACCAGCAGAGCTTCTGGATGGCAGATACCCAGGATGGCGGTCATGTATTCTATGCCTTCTGGACCAATCTGCCCGAGGGCGTAAGCCAGTTTGTTGCTGGCACAAAGATTAAACTTACCGGCCAGCTGCAGAAGTACGTTAAGAATGGTGAAGTTACTCCCGAGATGAAGAACGGAAACGTGGTGATTCTGGAAGAAGGCGATCAGGGAGGCGACCAAGGTGGTGGCGATCAGGGAGGCGACCAAGGCGGTGACTCAGCATACAGCATCGACCTCTCTTACACAGGTGGTACCAACTTCTATGACAATGGCGTGGCTACCATTAATGGTGTAGCAGACTGTCCGGTGCTTAAGATTGGAACCTCTAAGGCTGCTGGCGATTTCACCCTCACGGTTCCTGCAGGTAAGCACAGCTTCTATGCCGTTACATGGAAGGGAACCGGCACCGCCGATGTAATCCTTAAGAAGGGCGAAGAGGTCATCAAGACCATTACGGTGAAAGAGAATGATGGCGCAAATCAGAACTCACCCTACACCCTCACCGTTACAGATGCCGACAAGTACGAGTTCGAGGTGGCTACAGCGTGCACCGTTACCGTAACCTCTGACAAGCGCATAATCTTCTTCGGAATCAAGTAAAACGTATGAAAAAGAAGAAACAAACCTTACTGGTACTGGCCATCACGCTGTTTTTCTGGCTCGTACCAGCTTCATGGCTGGGACTTGACGCCATGAACGTATTGCAGCAACGTACCCTTGCAGTGTTCATATTTGCTGCCCTGATGTGGATATTCGAGATTATCCCTGCATGGGCCACATCGGTCTGCACCATGGCCGTATTACTATTAACCGTTAGTGACGAAGCTATCCTTCTTACACCCCTTACTGGCGGAGGTTTCGCCGAGGGTACAGCTGTGCCCCATCCTGATTTGATGGCTTCATTTGGTAACCCCATTATTATCTTGTTTCTGGGTGGGTTTATACTGGCAAACTGTGCTACCAAAGTCGGATTCGACTCAGACTTGGCCAGAGGCATGCTCAAGATACTTGGCACACGCCCGGCATTTGTGCTGCTCGGATTCCTGCTGCTGAACGGTCTGATGTCTATGTTTATGTCCAACACGGCCACAGCTGCCATGATGTTCACCTTCATGATACCCGTTCTCAGCCGAATGCCTCAGAACGAACGTGGACGCATAGGCCTGACGCTGTCCATACCCATTGCAGCCAATCTGGGAGGCTTAGGCACCCCCATCGGAACCCCGCCCAATGCCATAGCAATCGGACAGTTGTCACAGTTGGGTATCGAGGTAGGCTTTAGTACCTGGATGCTGCACATGGTTCCCTATGTGCTGGTAATGCTGCTTCTGGCATGGGGACTGCTGCTCCTGCTTTATCCGTTTAAAACGAAATACATCGAGGTTGATCTTGGAGAAAAGAAGCCTCACGACCGTAATTACTGGATAGTGGTCATGACCCTTCTGCTTACCATAGTACTGTGGGTTACCGAGGAATGGACAGGTATTGATTCCAACGTTGTTGCCATGGTACCCTTTGCCGTATTTGCTGTTACAGGTATTTTCGCCAAGGAAGACTTCCTGCAAATTGACTGGGCTGTGCTATGGATGGTAGCAGGTGGTTTTGCCCTTGGTACCGCCTTCCACCACACGGGGTTAGGCGATATGTTCATCAATGCCATACCCTTCAAGTCGTGGTCAGTTTGGCTGGTATTCCTCATGTCGGGATTCGTTATTTACGCCATCTCAACCTTCATTTCCAATACCTCAGCGGCCAACTTGCTTATGCCCATTCTGGCTTTGGTAGGAACCGCTATGGGCGACAATCTGGCAGTCCTTGGTGGTGTAACGTCAATGCTGCTTTTTGTAGCAGTCAACACCTCTCTACCCATGACCCTGCCTATTTCCACGCCTCCCAATGCTATTGCCAGTTCTACCGGCTTTGTTCCCACGCGCGACATGCTCATTGTGGGACTCATCATTGGCATTACTGGATTCGTCCTTGCCTTTGGCTGGATTCTACTTTTCCCCTTATAGGAACTCACCCGCTAAACCAAAAACTGCTATCCGGATAGCAGTTTTTGGTTTAACGGGTAGCGTTACCTCATGCAAGAGGTTGTGCCCAATGCTGTGATAGCTGCTGTTATGATGCTCGCTATCAGTTGGAGGATTGCCCTCCACGTTTCTTTTTTCATAATCGGCCCCTCTCCCTAACCCTCCCCCAAATGGGAGGGGACTGCAAGCAGGGGTATGGGCAGTCAAATAAACAATCTTTAATTACTATCATCTCTCCAAGGTACCCCACCTCCCATTTGGGGGCGACTGAGGTCTTTAGAGTAGTGACTGGATGTCACTACGGCCTCACAAAGGGGAGCGAGTCCCCACTCGCGACGGTGGGAGGAGGGGTTAGGGGTTGGAGAGGGGCTCTCTTCATCAGTCTTTATCCGCTCCTGGCTCATCACCGCCGTTGTCGCCTGGGTTCTCTCCCCCCTCGCCCACGGGAGAGGGGTCGGGGGTGAGGCTGTTCTCCTCATCTTCCACTTCACCAGAGGTAGAAGTTACACGCTTCACCTCGTTGCCGTTACGGTCGTAGCAGGTGATTACGATAGAGGTGTTGGCTAACTCGTCCTTCAGACCCACGCTTGGAGTGAAGATGATGCGGCGACTCTTGATGAGTCCGGTCTTCACGTCGTTCACGTTATCCACACTCTTCGAACGCAGACCGAAGCGCATGCTTCCCAGTCCGGGCAGTGCCACACTGTGACCCTCGGTAGCCCATGCCTTGATTACCTCGCCAGCTGCATCCCAGCATGCCTGCATCACGCCCTGGTTAACGCCGCTGCGCAGAGCAGCCTCGCGTATCACCTTTGCCTGACTCAGAGTGGAGTACATCTCAGGCTTCATCACATAGCGGTACTCGCCCGCCGAATCCTTGTCAAACTTCAGCAGTCTTTCCACTGCCTTTACCTTAAGTGCCATAAAATGATAAATTTTAAGGTTGTAAAACTTTTTCCTATTCCTTAAAACCTATTCCTTCCTTCCGTGTTTTTGCCGCTATACTATGCAGAACTTTCTCGTGCACTAAGAAAAACTTTCTCCATAGTTATGCCGCAAATTTCGTTGCTTTATGTCCTTCTTGCAACTTTGTTGCAAAGGTACAACTTTTTCCTGAATCCTGCAAATTTTTGAGCAACTTTTTTCAGAAAATTACATCTTCCTTCAGCCCTCTTCCATCGGGTTAGGTTACCCACTTACCCAGTTACCCACTTATGACATCTGTATTCTGGAAAAACTTGAACCAGAAATTTTACTTTATATTATATACAAAGTAATTATTATTATAAATTATTATAAATTATCATAAATCATCACTCTCCTCTATCATGTAATCCATTTTCCTCATTCTATCTTATCCATTGTGAAAATGGAAAAACCTAAATGTCATAAGTGGGTAAGTGGGTAACTGGGTAAGTTCGGAGAAGATAATTCATTATCTTCCTACTTCAGCTCAATAATATCACTCCACCGTGTGGTGGGATTCTTACTCCGGTACCCTTTTAGCACTCCTGAACAGCCTAAAAAATGTTAATAACTAATAACAGCTCCGGTGAAAATAAAACAAATGTTAAAATTTGGGGAGCATTTTGTTTTTTTCCCTCACATTCCCCGAGTCTATATGGTAATCATGTAACTTTGCCGTAGAAAAACATTAAATATAATAGTTACTATGTTTGCAGTCGGAAACACCAATAAGCCGATAGGAGATAGTTCTTAGGCTAAGAAATATTCCGCAGCGTGAGTTGCAGAGAACCTCTTCGCTCCGCTTCGAGAACCTCTACATCTCACGTTGCGTGAAAG
>JAFSRW010000097.1 GCA_017445925.1 Bacteroidaceae bacterium
CATACTCATCCCTCTCCCCTTCTGGGTCGAGAGGGATGATTGTTTCTGTATGTCTCGTTGGTAGGTCATGGTTTATACCTATTATGTATTATACACGCGGGGGTGTTAGGTTTAATTAGGAAAGAGGTTCCCGCGTCTCACAACGAGAGCGAACTCTTGTCCTTGCCCAACGATTGCGAAAAAGGCAAGCAGGATGGTGAATGGTCTTAATTTCATACATTTGTGATGAATGGTTCTATATTGATGCGCCCAACTGATAGGCATCTTCTAAAAAATGTGTTCCTTTGATATCACCCTTGTCTTTTACTCCCCTCACGAGTATCTTACCGGCATCCTCTAAATTGAAGAAATTCAAGCAGAGGTTATACTCCGTCAGAACTGCATCGAACAATTCAGGAAGCGAAGCTGCACCAACAAGTAATAACGCCATCTTTTTGATGGGGAACGAGTCGCGGATGGGATTATGGAGCCTGTCGATGATAGCCTTCAACTGAGCGCTGATACCATAGAAATAGACTGGCGAGGCAATGACGAGCATATCTGTCTGACTCATCTTCTCATAGATAAAGGCCATGTCGTCTTTCTGCGCACAAATGCCGTTGGTTTTGAAACATGCGTTGCATCCCAAACATGGATTCACCTTATAATCACGTACAGAAACTATCTCCACATGATGGTGCTCTGTCGCCCCCTTTACAAAGGCTTCTACCAGCAACTCTGTATTGCCCCCTTTGCGGGGACTTCCGGATAGAATCAGTATATTCATTTAATCTTTCTGTTGGTATGACTTCAGGAAAGAGATTATATCATCTATTAACTGTGGCGTAGGGTATTTTATCTGACTTTCCTCTTTTTCTTTAGCACTTGCTATGTTACTATTTCTACCTGGCCCATACATCACTGCGTCGGAGAAGTTGTCGGCCAGCGTTTCCTCGGGGGCTAACACATATTCTGTGTTGTGCCCTATAACGTCCCAGAAGTCAGAAGCTTCTTCTATGGAGTAATATTTGTTCGGCTTATCTATGGGTACAAGTACGCTTTGGTTGTAATCAAAGAAGGTTGCGCCTTCACCTTCTTCTGCCACAGCTTCTTCCCATGAATGGGTATAGAGTACCGTCAGTTCGCATTTACGTTTTTTGCCTTTTATGGTGAACTCGGCATAGTTGTCTATATGCTCTACATCGGGGTTATTCAGTATCTTCTGCTGGATGGCTGGGCCAAAGGCAATATCCTTGTCCATTACCGTAAAGCCAATCAGTTTGTATATGCCGCGACGGAACTCTGGGGAATTGCGCGTGAGGCAGTGAAAGAGCTCGTGCGCCACCAATCTAGTTATTAGACCACCAAGACGCATCATTCCATCTTCCCGTTCATTACAACGCACGACATTTGCCCCTATATAAATCTCCGTCTTATGGGTATAGGCACCTGCATCGCCCTCTTCCTTCATGTTGGTCTTAACGAAGACGATATCATCCTTGGGGAAGGGTAGGTTGGCACCCATATCGTGCAGTCTCTTTTCAATATACGCTATGGCTGCTGCTATTTTTACCTTCTCCTTGTCGGTAAACTCCTGAACACAGGACTTGGCAAAGTCTATCAGTTCCTCTTTCGTGGCTCCTTTCTTCCTCATGCGCCAGTCCAGGTCCATCTGCGTAAGGCTGTTGTAGTAGTCGGTATTGGCAGCTATCAGTTGCTGTCCCTCGGCCTTAGAGGCGCAATGATAACGGATCTTTCCAATGGAATCAACAGACGCACTATCCTTTAGGGTAGAGGCCACGGCAGTTGTCATGCAAAAGAACAAGATAACAGCCAATATACTTTGTGGCAATAGCCATGCACTTGGTTTAAAGCTTTTCATTATTCTTTTTGTTTCCACTCCTTTAGTTCAACTTCTCCATGTGATATCCCATACGCTTTAGCTGTATGGCAGCACCCATCAGGTAGAGCTGGTGCAGACAGGCAACATATCCGTTAAAAGCCTCCTTTGTCCCAGGTTCAAAAGGTTGATGGTGCAGGGCGTTATTAACGCGTGAGGCACATTCGCCTACCAGTCTCTCCAATGCATCATAGTCATTGCCTTTCAGCAACAGAACCTCCTGACGGATGTATTCATCCATCTCATCGTAGCCGCGTTTGTTCCTTATGCTGGCATAGAGATCTGGCAGGTTAGAATAGCTTTCCCATTCTGTAGAATCCCAGAACTTAGCTATAGCCATACCAATGTACATCATCCAGCCAAGAGAGGTTATAGAATAACCCTGAAACTCCCTGATGCCATCCGGCAGGTATGCTTGGGCTATCTCCTCCCATTTATCTTCTACATCGGGACAGTCTGGCAATCGGTCATCCACCTCTTTCATGCTCAGCAGATACTGATGCAGATCTTTCCCTATTATATCCTCAAATTTCTCCATATAAAAATCTTCCTGATATACTATTAGTTTTTCAGATACTCGTCATCACGTACCAGTACTTTTTCTATTTTGCCCATGTACATGGTGTGGAAGTCGTGCTGGGGATAGCTCTCGTTGATGGTATCTTGATAAATAAAACCGCTTTCTTGCAACTCTGCTGCATACATCTTCTTGCAGATAAGGACCAACTTTGCTTCTGCAAAATAATCTCCGTTCCACGCGATGAGTGATTACGTCTTAATCTTTAATATGTCAAGCAATTCGGAATACTTTAAGATTGGTATTCCTGCGTGTTGTTTCATGTCGGTGAGGTCACGGTCACCGCTGACGATGTAATCAACAGGAACACTTTCGGCCATTGACAGGATGTATAAATCCTTCGGGTCGCGGATGTCGGATTGGGCCTTGGCTGTAATGTCGGTAAAGTAGCAGACATCGTAGACCATTTCATAGAAATAGTAGCGTGTTTCTGCGGAAATGAGGTGGTCGAACTTCTCACGAGCAATGACGTTACGGATTTCGTCTAATTGTTGTTCACAAACATAAACTTCCACGTCGTGACGACACAACACTTCTGCCAGCGACGAGAGTCGTTTGCCAATCATAAACGAAATCCAAAGGTTGGAGTCGAAAATAACCTTCATTGTCCCTGCCTGTATGCGTTGATTTCAGCCTGAATCTCCTCGTCTGTCATTTGCGGAGTCTTCGGGCAGGAACTGATAAAACGCTCAATGGATGTACGACGGCGTCGCATCGTCCATCCCATACGTGAAGCTAATGTTTCGATGAAAGTTGCGTCCTGCAAGGGAATTGATAATACCAAATCTTCCATATCTTTACATTTTTGCCTGTTTACACTGCAAAAGTAGCACATTTTTATGGATTTCCAAGCCCCCAAGGGCAGAAATCTACCTCATCCCCTCCTGTTTTTAGTGTTTTATCTGGTTTTAGCCGGAAATTGGGGCGAAATGAAACGGATATGGCAGCAGAAATGCGAGTGAGATGGTAATGATGGCTTTCTTGGACAGAGTCATTCCACCTCTTCCAATTCCTGCATCATCGTTCCAATCTGGTCCGCATCTCTGCCTGCCAATGGCGCGAAGGTGAGAACATCATCTTGGGCGACCTTCGCCTCTCCATCTCCCGCAAGTATAAGACAGAGGTGCAGGAGGTGTTGGAGCAAGGAAATATGGTTGACAACTAATAATAATTGTTAAATATTGCCCATCCCAAAAAAGTTTTCGGGTTTCCCCTTTTAATACAATCACGTTTTTGCTTTTCTTTGCACCATCAAACAACTCAAATATAATTAATACGTTATGGCAAAGATGGATTATTCAAAGAAAATGGTTTGGGGATTCCTGCTATTTGTTTCTTTTGCGTTTACTGGATGCACAGAAAAGTCCATGAAGGATTCTTTCGTCGAGACCGTAAATGGTGTTTCGTTCGAGATGATACATGTTGATGGTCAGGATCAGTTAGAAGGCTTCTTTATTGGCCAGACCGAGGTGACGCAGGAACTGTGGGAGGCTGTGATGGGTTCCAATCCCAGCAATTTCAAAGGGAAGGACAACCCTGTGGAATACGTGAATTGGAATGAGTGTCACGATTTCCTTACAAAACTGAACAAGTTGACAGGCAAGGATTACCGTCTGCCTACTGAGGACGAATGGGAATTTGCTGCTCAGGGCGGCAACATGAGCCAAGGATATGAGTACAGTGGCAGCGACAGTATTGACCAGGTGGCTTGGTGCTGGAACAATTCTGAAGGGAAGACTCATCCTGTAAAGATGAAGGCCGCAAACGAGTTGGGACTTTACGACATGAGTGGCAACGTTTTTGAATGGTGCGAGGATGTGGTTTTACTTGATGACACTATCCAACTCCGTGCTATTCGTGGTGGCAGTTGGTGGGTGGATGATGTTGATGCTTGCCGCATATCATGCAAACGCAGCATTTGGCCAAGCAACAACGAAAACAATATAGGTTTCCGTCTTGCATTATAAATAATACGAAACAAACGGATAACCCCCTCTGCTTTCGGTGGAAAAAGTGAAATGAAAAGCTTATTTCTCCCAAATTTCTGTTCCATACTATCGTTCTGTTATACAAAAATAAACGGATAGTGTTTACCTATCCGCTATATTTTAATAATATATCCATGTTATTGGGGGAAATAAAAAAGTGATCAGCCCGTTTGTCTATTGGACATAGCCAATTATAACGAAAATGCCTTTCGTTTCCCATTTTGAAAGAAAAAATGCCAAAGA
>JAFSRW010000098.1 GCA_017445925.1 Bacteroidaceae bacterium
CAGCGTAAAGCGTTGGGCTGACAGCTACGGCTTCTTCAAAAGCCATCGTACTAACAGACTTCACGCTAAGTGATTGATAATAAACAGTTAATAAACAATAAATATTTTCCAATTATTTGGAAAGCAACATAGAAGTTATGAATAGACGATCTATGTTAAAAGCTTCCGGTAATGCGGCAGCAATTACGATTCTTGGCGGGATTCCACTGAGCACGGCGGCAGAAACACCCGATGGTGTTACTCAAAAACGAGACAAGAAGAAGATTATGATTATAGGTGCACATCCTGATGATCCGGAAACATCGTCTGGCGGAACAATATGCTTGCTTACTGATGCGGGACACGAAGTGGTGTGTGTCTATCTCACTAAAGGTCAGGCCGGCATCCGTGGAAAGAGTCACGATGAAGCTGCAGCTATACGTGAACAGGAAGCCATTGCTGCTTGCGCCGTTATGAACGCAAGACCGCTTTTCCTAACCCAAGTTGACGGCAATACTGAAGTAAACCGCGACCGTTTCCGTGAAATGCAAGAGATGCTGGAGCGCGAGAAACCCGATGTGGTGATTACTCACTGGCCCATAGACGGACATCGCGACCATGCTAACTGCGGCATCCTCGTACTCGCTGCTTGGAAACAGCTGAAACGATGTTTTGATCTATACTATTTCGAGGTGATGAGCGGCTGGCAGACACAGATGTTTCATCCTACAGACTTTGTGGACATCACAACGACGCGTGAGCGCAAGTATCAGGCTTGCTACTGTCACGAAAGCCAGCACCTGACCAAAGTTATGGAAGGCTGGCATACCCCAATGGAGCAATTTCGTGGTATAGAGTGCCGCTGCACTGCTGCCGAAGCTTTCGCACATCACATTGAGCCGCTCAAGATGGACTGATTATTTCTTGGATTGCTTTTTGTCGTATTTCTCCCATAGTTTCTTTTTCGCCGCTAACTCCTGCTGCCTAGCAGTACTCTCGCGAGCGGCTTTCTCTGCAGCTGCCTCGTCCTCGGGAGAGGCGTAAGCATGACGGAAGCCTTGTTGCTCGTTCCATCCTCCGCGAGTAAAATCAGGGAAAGAAACGGCAGTACATCCGTTGTCCATGCTCAAGGCACCAAGCTCTGCCAAGGCACACCATTCTGCCAAGTCATAGACGTCGATATCCAAGGGCAAACCGTTCTGCAGGCAATATACCAGGCGGGCATCCATCGTATAGTCCATACCGCCATGACCGAACTCGCGACCTAGGTCTCCGAACTTCTTCAGGATGGGATGGTAGTATTGTTTCATCAGGGCATCATATTCTTCCTTGGGCAGGAAGTTATGGCCTGATATCTTACCAGCCATTTCGGCAAGTCCCATATCGCTGGCACTCTTCTTGCTGATATATATCTTAGGGTCGGGATATTTGGTGCAGAAACCCGTCATGCCCGTCAGTTTGTACATACGATTGTAGGGCTGCGGACTCATTACATTGTGCTGAATCTCCAGCACCTTGCCCTTTTCGGTTCGCATGAGCGTAGTGGTATGGTCACCATTACGGAAGTAATCACATTCCTTGCCTGTAACCTCCTTATAACCTTCACGCCCGCAGAAGCTCTCGGTATCCATAGCGATAAGCGTCTTGATGCGGTCGCCACGATGAATATTCAAAGCCTGAGCTATAGGGCCAAGTCCATGAGTGGGATAGATATCGCCTCGGTTTTCCTTATTGTATTTCAAGCGCCAATGAAGGTTCTCTGGGTCGGAGCCATCAGGATTCTGCCAATATCCTTTCCAAATGCTTGCTTCGTTCAACATATGGATGTAAGCACCCTCTGCACGAATGATCTCGCCAAAGAGTCCTTGCTGAGCCATGTTCAGGGCACACATCTCATAATAATCGTAGCAGCAGTTCTCCAGCAACATACAATGCAGGCGGTTCTTTTCGCTCAGGTCGATAAGTTGCCAGCATTGTTCGAGGTTCATGACACTTGGCACCTCGATGGCCGTATGCTTGCCGTTCTCCAATGCACACTTGGCAACGGGGAAATGATGGTCCCAATCGGTAGCCACGTATATCAGATCGATATCATTGCGCTTGCACATATCAACATATCCCAGTTCTCCGCTATAAATGTCAGCAGGAGGCAGACCGGCTTTTCTCAAGTACTTCTGGGCATCCCTTGCCCGTCCCTCTTCGTAATCACAAAGTGCCACAATCTGCACGCCGGGTATGTGACAGTAACGGTTCACAGCCCAAGGACCACGGCTTCCAAGACCTGCAAATCCAACACGGACTGTTTCCAGTTTAGGAGTGGCCAAACGAAGGGCAGACTGTTGTCCGGCAGGACGAGCAGGAGTGTCAACAACGATAGTTCCCTTGTCCCAATGCCATTTGGTACTGGGGCTTGTACTCTGAGCATAGACAACCATGCTGACAGCTAAAAATGCTAAGCAAAAAATTTTCCTAATTTTCATATCTTTTGTGTTATAGATAGTCTCATTTCCCCAGAAACTTGATGGCAAGGTAGGCCTGGAAAGTTTCATTATACTGTTCACCGATGGGAAGATTTGTGTCTTTATCCATGATGACACGTTTTTTTTTAACCTCCTGAATTTTAGTGAGATTAACGATATATGAGCGATGGATGCGCATGAAGCAGTCTGGCAGGTGCTCTTCCATCTTCTTCATCGACAGGAGAGTAATGATGGGTTTCGCCTCGCCTTCTATCCACACTTTCAGATATTCACTCATACCCTCGATGTAACGGATATCGGCGACATTGACCTTGACAATGCGGTAATCGGTCTTGAGGAAGAGCGTATTGTCGGCGGGAAAACCGCCTACCGCAGGACTGCTGACCACAGGTGCGTTACTATCCAGCCTCTCCTTTAGACGATTTGCTGCCCGCTGTAAATCCTGCAGTCCGAAGGGTTTCAGAATATAGTCGACGGCATTAACACGGAAGCCCTCTACGGCATACTCGGAATAAGCTGTGGTGAAGACAACAAGTGGAGGTACGGCAAGCGACTTTACGAAGTCCATGCCGTTGAGGTCGGGCATATTGATGTCGCAGAAGATGGCATCTACCGTATCGTGTTCCAGAAAAGCCCGCGCCTCCAAAGCGCTCTGGCACTGGGCAGCGAGCTGGAGGAACGGCACTTTACCAATATAGGCAACGAGCTGTTGCAGAGCCAATGGCTCATCATCGATAGCGAGACAACGTATCATAATAGAGGTATGTTGAGTTCAACCGAATAGACGTCGGCATCATTGTGGATGCGAAGGACGTAGTTATTGCCATATAACAGATTGAGGCGCTTACGGACATTGGCAAGACCAACGCCGCCCTGTTCCTCATTAGATATCTCTAATTTAGAGTTGCGACACGAGAACCGCAGTTCATTGCTCTCTACTACGACATTCGTCTCGACGAACGATTCGTGCTGATAGCTAATTCCATGCTTGAAGGCATTCTCGATGAAGTTGACGAGAATCAGTGGTGGAATATGGCGGTCAGACACTTCGGTGGGCAGGTCGAACGAGATGAGCACCTTGTCGGTATAACGCAACTGCATCAGTGTAACGTAATGGCGGATGAAGTCCATCTCGCGAGAGAGCGGCACACTCTGCTTGTTGCCCTCGTATAGAACAAAACGCATCATCTTCGACAATTCCAGAATGGTGTCCTTCGCCTTCTCGGGGTCGATGTCCACTAGCGCATGGATGTTGTTGAGCGTGTTCATAAAGAAGTGCGGGTTGATCTGATAGCGCAGATATTCCAACTGCTGCTCCAGGTTCTCATGCTCTAGTTCAGCCAGTCGCCTGCGGTCATCGCGGCTATGGAAATATCCCTTGATGCCGAGGTTGGCGCCCATCATCAGGATGAGCATTATGATAGCCATAATATCATGCTCGCCAACTATGGGAGGCGGAGCATCAGCAGGCCGGAACAAATGTGGCGGACGATTGTCGGAATGCGGAGGAGCATCATCGGGCGGTAAAGCAGGCCGCTCGCCGTCCAGTGATATCGGCGGTCTGTGTTCCATCGGTTTCTTCATGTCGGGCCGATTACTGCACTGGTAAATCGTGAATGTCGCAATGAGAACGGCCACGATGGAGAAATACGCCACATGTTTACGACCATGCACCAGCAGCGGTGCCGGCAGAAAATTATGAACAAGGAACAACGCAAGATAGACGACGAACTTGCGCCAGACGATGAAAACCTCCGACCAGTCGAACACGACAGTCGAGTCATTGACCATACGCACATACAAACTCAGTAGTGGGGCAGCAAAGAGCAAGCCCCACACAATCAAGTAGATAATATTCTCCTGACGTGATTGCTTCATCCAGAATGTTCTTACCATATTAATAACGTATGATTCGAGGGAAATATTGTTTCAGCCTTCGTCAAGCTTTATTTATCTTCCTGAATAGCTGGTTGAGGCCTTGCACGATGCCGATGTGGAGCCAATGGTCACTGTGTAGCTGGTGCCGGAAGTCAGGCCTGGGCAACTGAGTAGGTAGCTGAAGCCAGAACCACCACCGGGGCCGCCACCAGGACCACCAGGTACGCGGAAGCCGCCACCAGATGAGGGAGAGTAGCCTGTGGGTATGGTGAACGAAGCCAACACAGTTGAGCCGTTCTTGACTGCAACGGCTGTTCCTGCCGAATAGGTGGAACTGCTGGTGCTGAGCACGCACTGTGAGCCGGTAGTCGCGGTAACGGAGTTGTTGCCTCCACCGATGCCGAGCACCGTGCCACCAGTGATATAGAGAGCGTAACGCTCTGCCGCATCAAGCCCACATTCAGGTTCTCTTGTACCGCAAGCGATGACTGTGCCACCAGAGATGTACATGTTACCGTTGCTGTCGATGCCGTCGTTGCCATTGCTGACTCCCGCCACCGTGCCGCCCTTCAGATACATGTGGCTTGCCGAGTTGATGGCGTCGTCGGACGTACTGAGGGCATAGACCGTACCATCCTCGATGGTCAATGTGCCCTTGGTCTCGATAGCCTCGTGCTTGGATGAGGTGGCAGAAATATTACCGCCGCTGAAGGTCATGTTGCCATCGGCCATGATAGCCTTGGGCTGTGCCTTGCTGCTGCTATAGGAGTAAGTGCTACCTGTGGTAGTGGACTCAACTGTGCCGCCTGTGACGGACAACGCGCCGTCTGCCTTGATGCACTTACCACCCGTACCAGTCGATTTCAGGGTTAGTGTACCACCGCTAATGGTCATGTTGCCGTCAGTCTTCAAACCTGCACATCCCTTTGCATCACGATCATCACTATCATAGGCTCCGCTACCAGTTGTGGTCACGGTGATGTTGCCGTCACTGATCTTCATATCGCCAGCGGCCTTGATGCCTTTGGAGGCTGCAGCCGTAACTGTGACGTTGAGCGTGCCACCTTCCAGATAGACGTTCCCGCTGTCCTCGTCGTCATGGTCGGCAGTCTCACCAGTAGAAGTATAGCCGTCCAGGTCGCACTGTATACCGTCATCGCCCACACCCTTGATGGTTACGGTACCGCTCCTCATCTGGAAGTACTCGTTGCAACTGATGCCGTCGCCCACAGCCTTAGTGATGTTCAGCGTCAGGTTTTTCGCCGTGATGTAGTCGCCGCTTTTGATACCATGCTTGGTATTCCCAACAACGTTGAGCGTACCTTTGCCTTGCAACTGCAACTGTCCCTTACTATAGATGCAGGCCTTTTGCGATCCGTTGCTTCCATCGGTTAGCGTATTCTCCGTGCCGCCCTTCACGCTGAGTTGAATGCGCTTGCCGTTGGTGATGTTAATGGCCGCACTACTGGGATTGGTCATCGTCAGACCAGCCAGCGAGACTGTACACTTGTAGGAACCGGCCAAGTTGAATGAACCGTCGGTGGTTGTTCCTGACAATTGATAGGTAATTTCATCGTCATCAATGGCGTCGCTGTTGCTCTGCGTGAGGGTAACATGAGCGCCACTGAAGGAAGCATCCACATATTGCGCCACATTACCAGCCACATAAACCGTAGCCGAAGATGTACCATATTCCACACGGACAAGATTGTCTGTTACTTCGCTATTGTCTACCGTCATGCTGCTCACGTTGGCGAGTGTGAAGGTCTTGCCCATGATGGTCATGGACTCGCCATCGGCAATGTTTATAACACCCGTCTGCGAGGCGGGAAACTGATAGATAACGCTGCCTACATGTACGTTCAGCGTCTGACCCGTAGCTGCTATCGTCAGCATAAGGGCTGTGATGAATGCATATGTCTTTTTCATTTTACTGCGATTTTGTAGGTTTTATCCTTAGTTTTCAAGATATACACGCCCTTCCGCATCTGTGCCTTCGAGACTTTATGCCCCTGCAAATCGTAGATTTCTGTGGCTTCATCGAGCGTAGCATTGGATATGGCCTCAACACCCGTCGTCACTGACTCGTCAGATGTTGAGAAGTACATCTTCGACAGATTCGTGAGGGTGAACTGCTGGCTCCCAGCCGTCAGCGTGTTTCCGCTAATACTGATTGTCAGCGAAGATACGGGCACCGAAATCTTCGTCCCATCCGTTGTCTCAAAGGTCAGGTAGGAATAGGCATCTTCCGCTTGCATGGATAGTGTTCCTACCAAGGTAATTAGTAATAAAGCTATTTTCTTCATGATGCAAATCCAGTTTAGTTCAACAATCATTTTCTAGCGCAAATATACGGATATAACAACTAACACCCCAAATCTATTCAACGAAACGCCCATTTTATTCAGCGAACTATTCATCTCGACGTTCAATTACACAAAAACATTTGTATACTTTTCGCTTAATCGAAATTTTGCACTATCTTTGCACACAAATTAAAAAACGTATCTGAAGACATGGCAATTACATTCTTTAAGACGCCGCAGGAGAGCATCATCGCTACTGCCTGTGACCACAAATTTACAAGCGAAGATATAGAAAAACTGTGCTGGCTCTATGGTGGAGCTACAGCCTTGGAGGGTGACACCCTGAGCGGATTCTTTATTGGTCCCCGTCGTGAGATGATTACTCCTTGGAGTACAAATGCGGTAGAGATTACGCAGAATATGGCCATCAAGGGCATTCAGCGTATTGAGGAGTACTATCCGGTAGCTGACGAAAATGCCGAATACGACCCTATGTTGCAGCGCATGTACAAGGGGCTGAATCAGGATATCTTCACCATCAATATTAAGCCTGCCCCCATCCAGAGCATCGAGAATCTGGAGGAGTACAACGAGCAGGAAGGCCTTGCCCTTTCTCCTGAGGAGATTGAGTATCTGCACGATGTGGAGAAGCAGTTGGGCCGCAAACTTACGGACAGCGAGGTGTTCGGTTTCGCTCAGATCAATAGTGAGCATTGCCGCCACAAGATTTTCGGTGGTACGTTCATCATCGACGGCGAGGAGAAGGAGAGCAGCCTCTTTAAGATGATTAAGAAGACTACGCAGGAGAATCCCCATCAGATTATCTCTGCCTATAAAGATAATGTAGCATTTGCCCAAGGTCCCGTAGTGGAGCAGTTTGCACCTCAGGACCACAGCACAAGCGATTACTTTGTTATCAACGACATAGAAAGCGTTATCAGCATCAAGGCTGAGACACATAACTTCCCCACTACGGTGGAGCCTTTCAACGGAGCTTCTACTGGTACAGGCGGTGAGATTCGCGACCGTATGGGCGGTGGTGTAGGTTCTTGGCCTATAGCCGGAACTGCCGTTTACATGACAAGTTACCCACGCACTCAGGAGGACCGCGAATGGGAGAAGATTCTGCC
Organism: Bacteroidaceae bacterium; assembly: GCA_017445925.1. Classification (GTDB taxonomy): domain Bacteria; phylum Bacteroidota; class Bacteroidia; order Bacteroidales; family Bacteroidaceae; genus Physcousia. Next base: position 7,774 of record JAFSRW010000098.1, read on the forward strand.
CGTTCGCGAATGGTTGTACCAGACTCCCGAGCAGATTCTTATCAAGGCTTCTAATGGTGCCAGCGACTTCGGTAACAAGTTCGGCCAGCCACTGATCTGTGGTTCTGTGCTGACCTTCGAGCATCAGGAAAAGGACGAGAAGTATGCTTACGATAAGGTTATCATGCTGGCAGGTGGTGTAGGTTACGGCACCAAGCGCGACTGCCTGAAAGGTACTCCCCAGAAGGGCAACAAGGTGGTTGTTGTAGGTGGCGATAACTATCGTATCGGTCTGGGAGGCGGATCTGTATCATCAGTAGAGACAGGCCGTTACAACAGCGGCATCGAGTTGAATGCCGTTCAGCGTGCCAACCCAGAGATGCAGAAGCGTGCCTACAATCTGATTCGTTCCCTTTGCGAAGAAAAAGTGAATCCCGTTGTCAGCATTCACGACCACGGAAGTGCCGGACATGTAAACTGTCTGAGCGAGTTGGTAGAGGAATGTGGCGGCCACATAGATATGACCAAGCTGCCCATCGGCGACCCTACCCTATCAGCCAAGGAAATCATAGCCAACGAGAGCCAGGAGCGTATGGGCCTGCTTATCGACGAGAAGCACATCGACCACGTACGTCAGATTGCAGAGCGCGAGCGTGCTCCGCTGTATGTGGTAGGTGAAACAACCGGCGATGCACACTTCAGCTTCGAGCAGGGCGACGGTGTTCGTCCCTTCGACTTGGAGGTTAGCCAGATGTTCGGTCACTCTCCCAAGACCATTATGCGCGACAATACCGTTGAACGTAAATACGAGAATGTAGAGTATGACAGCTCTAAACTCTCAACTCTAAACTCTCAACTAGAAAAGGTTCTCCAGCTGGAGGCTGTTGCCTGCAAGGACTGGCTGACCAACAAGGTGGACCGCTCCGTAACAGGTAAGGTGGCACGCCAGCAGTGCCAGGGCGAATTGCAGTTGCCGCTGAGCGACTGCGGTGTGGTTGCCCTCGACTATCGTGGTGAAAAGGGTATAGCCACAGCATTGGGTCATGCTCCTCAGGCTGCTTTGGCTAATCCCGCTGCAGGTTCCGTGCTCTCTGTTGCCGAGTCTCTGACAAATATTGTTTGGGCTCCCCTGGAGGAAGGGCTGGACAGCGTAAGCCTGAGTGCCAACTGGATGTGGCCCTGTCGTGCCCAGGAGGGTGAGGATGCCCGTCTTTATACTGCCGTCAAGGCTCTCTCCGACTTCTGCTGCGAGTTGCAGATTAACGTTCCCACAGGTAAGGACTCGCTGAGTATGACACAGAAGTACCCCAACGGCGAGAAGATTATCTCTCCGGGTACCGTCATCGTAACCAGCGGCGGACAGGTGAGCGACGTGAAGAAGGTTGTTTCTCCTGTTGTTCAGAACGTACCTTCTACATTGTATCACATCGACTTCTCATTCGACGAACTCCGTCTGGGCGGTTCAGCCTTTGCACAAGTTAACAACAAGGTGGGCAGCGATGTTCCTACCGTTAAGAAAAGCGAGTATTTCCGTGATTGTTTCAATGCCATCCAGACCCTGATTCAGAAGAGCCTCATCCTGGCAGGTCACGATATCAGCGCGGGTGGTCTTATCACTACCCTGCTGGAGATGACCTTCGCCAATACAAAGGGCGGTTTGAACATCAATCTGGACAAGATAAAGACCGATGACCTGACCAAGATTCTCTTTGCTGAGAATCCCGGTGTAGTAATCCAGGTGGCTAACGGTAACCGTACAGAGGTAAAAAAGTTCCTGGAGGACGAGGGTATCGGTTACGTTAATATTGGTGAGCCTGCTGAGGGTCGCACCCTTTCTGTTGAGAAGAACGGTCAGAAGTTGGACTTCGACATCAATGCCCTGCGCGACGTTTGGTACAAGAGCAGTTTCCTGCTGGATCAGAAGCAGAGCTTCAACGGCAAGGCTGCAGAACGTTATCAGAACTACAAGCAGCAGCCCATCGAATGGAAAATCTTACCTTCGTTCACAGGTAAGCTCAGTCAGTACGGATTGAACCCTGACCGTTGGAAAAATGGTCAATGTTCAATGCTCAATGGTCAATCACCAAAGGCTGCCATTATCCGCGAGAAGGGTACAAACGGAGAACGCGAGATGGCTTACATGCTTTACTTGGCAGGCTTCGATGTAAAGGATGTTATGATGACCGACCTTATCACAGGTCGCGAGACACTGGATGACATCAACTTCATCGTCTTCTGCGGCGGCTTCTCAAACAGCGACGTATTGGGCAGCGCCAAAGGATGGGCTGGTGCCTTCCTGTATAACCCCAAGGCTAAGGAAGCCCTGGACCGCTTCTATGCCCGCAAGGACACTCTGTCACTGGGTGTCTGCAACGGTTGCCAGCTGATGGTGGAACTGGGTCTTATAGTTGACAAGTTGACAAGTGAACAAGTTGACAAGTTGGCTGTTAAAGAAGGTAACGACTCGTCAACTCGTCAACTCGTCAACTCGTCAACTATGAAGATGCTGCATAACGATAGCCACAAGTTCGAGTCGAACTTCCTTGGTCTGACAGTACAGCCCAACAAGAGCGTACTGATGGAAAGCCTCAGCGGCAGTAAGTTAGGCATCTGGGTGGCTCACGGCGAAGGTAAGTTCTCTATGCCTGGCAAGGAGGAGGATTACAACGTAGTTCTGAAATACAGCTACGATGGTTATCCTGCTAACCCCAACGGTAGCGACTTCTCTGCTGCTGGTATCTGTAGTGCCGACGGTCGCCACTTGGCTATGATGCCTCACTTGGAGCGTGCCTTCTTCCCCTGGCAGTGCGGATTCTATCCTGAAGAGCGCAAGGCACAGGATCAGGTGACACCCTGGATTGAAGCATTCGTAAACGCAAGGGAATGGATTAAGAAAACATTGAGCATTGAACATTGAACATTGAGCATTGAACATTAAACATTGAGCATTGAACATTGAACATTGAGCATTGAACATTGAACATTGAACATTGAGCATTGAACATTATGTTTGATCTCTTTAAGACATTCTTTCAGATAGGACTTTTCACCTTCGGCGGCGGCTATGCCATGATACCGCTCATTGAGCAGAAGGTGGTAGATGAAAAGCATTGGGTTGGCCATGACGAGCTGGTCGACCTAATCGCTGTAGCCCAAAGTTGCCCGGGCATCTTTGCTGTAAACATCAGCATCTTCATCGGCTACAAGCGAAAGGGCGTATGGGGAGCCTTCGTAAGCACATTAGGTGCCTGCCTACCCTCCTTCATTATCATCCTGCTCATAGCCTTTGCCTTCCTGCAGTTCAGGGACAATCCTTGGGTGGAGAAGTTCTTCAAAGGCCTGCGCCCTGCAGTAGTGGCTCTGATAGCTGCTCCTGTATTCCGTATGGCCAAGAGTGCAAAGATTAACCGATACAACGTATGGATTCCCGTCTTGGCAACCTTTGCCATCTGGCTGATGGGGGTCAGCCCCATATACATTATATTAATTGCCGGATTAGGTGGCTACGCATACGGGCAGTACTTGAGGGATTAATTATCATGGTAATACTGTTATTAAGATTATTCTGGACGTTTTTCCTTATCGGGCTGTTTGGGTTCGGTGGAGGATATGCCATGATATCTATGATTCAGACTGAGGTGGTTACGCATCAGCACTGGATGACGATGGGACAGTTTACGGATATTGTCGCCATCAGCCAGAGTACGCCTGGCCCTATCGGTATCAACAGCGCCACCTACGTGGGATATACTGCAATGGTGAATGCTGGTTTTGACCCTGCTTGGGGCATTCTGGGTAGCTTTATTGCCACCTTTGCCGTTGTCTTCCCCAGCTTTGTACTTATGCTTATCATCAGCAAGTTCCTGATGAGGTACAAGAACCACAGTGCCGTAGAGAGTACCTTCCAAGGTTTGCGTCCAGCTGTAGTCGGCCTGTTGGCAGCTGCTGCCTTACTGCTCATGAACGAGGAGAACTTTGGCAACATATCTAAAACCCCTTGGCAGTTCTGGATAAGCGTAGGGCTTTTCTGCTTTGCCATGATTGCCCACCGCGTTTACAAAACAAACCCCATACTTATTATTCTGTTATGCGGAATAACAGGAATGCTCCTGTTTTAACAACAGAAGCATTCCCCCAACATCTATCTATATAAGTTTTATCTTATAACTTCACCTTACGCGAACGGCTGTGTCCGTTTACCGTCCACTTAACCAGGTAAACACCGCTGGGTAGCATTGAGGCATCAACAGCCTTTGATACACTACCAGATGCCTGCATACGTCCGTTCAGGTCATATACGGCTATGGTTCCCTGTACATTCTCTACGCCATTGGGGATTCTGATGTGAATCTGCTTGTTGCTATCCATTGTAATACGATAGTCGAAGTCCTCTTTCCACACAGAAGCTATACCATCCACAATACTCTCATCAGCCTTCACAATGTACCACTGACGCGTTGGCTTAGAAGCATTATCGGCATTATTGGTCCAACTGATAACAGGGTTACCGTCTTCACTGCCCCCATTGGAATTATTCCAAGCCAGATGGGTCTCTTTGTTCTCAATGGCCCAGTTGTCACCAGCCTGAACAAAGCGCCACAACTGACGATTGTCCTTCTCATCAACAGGCTGCACCTGCAACTGTGCCCCTGTTGCATATTGTCCATCATCAGAACCCTCAGCCATATCGGTAATAGCCAGATTACTCTCACGACTCACGAAGCGGTAGTAGTCGGCTGTGACAGGTTGAATCTGCCAATGCTGGGTCATATATCTGTTGTCATCGGGATTCCAAGTACCCAACAAGTCGCTTCCGTCGCATATGTCCACAGGATGATCCACTCCTACATTATATATATAATAATAAGCATTTTTGTCTATCCCCATAGGATTGGTTGGCTCTGGGTCGGGTGGTTGTATTCCATCAGGATTGGGGAATACCGTTGACAGGTAAGCTGCGTGCTCCACCAAGAAAGTCTTCAGATAGTCTATACCCTCCTGATACGTACTGAAGAGTTGCAGCTCGTCCCAAGTACGCTGGTTGATGGGCCAAATCTGGTAGTTGAGTTGCTGACTCTCATCTATCACAGCAGCCAGACTATCCACGAAGGAAAGCGTCTTATCCACAAGGTTTTCCTGCAGAACGGCCTTGTGCCATCTGCGTCCTATCAGGTTAAGGAACCAGGGGTCGTTATACATCCTTCTGAACCATTGTCTTTCGTTGCTGCTATATCCGTAATCAATCATCAGTTTGTCCGTCATCTCACCCAAACGATAGCAGTTATTAAAGGCAATGTCGTAATCCCAGATGGGGCCCATATACAAATGGTCGTCAGCCTGATCCTTATAGCAATAGATGCTGTACAAACCATCGCAGTTGGCAGTGTACTCTACCGTCAGATACCATGATGCAAGAGCAAGGCTGTCAAAGAGCGCACGATAACCATTTTCAGGGTCTTGATAATCAGCCGAGAAGATATGAGACTCTACATTGTTCATGAAATCCCTGATATATTCAATCTGATTATACTGAATCACATCCTCGTCAGGTGACTTCACACCTACAGACACCCCTCTGTTTGTTCTAAAGTTGATTTCCTGACTGCCACCAGGCGAGCCTACCTCCATAAAGTAACCACCTGAGATGTCAGAATCTTCTGTAGGAATCTCTTCCTGCTCCACTATATCGATGCGGTGTGGTCGTATATCTATATGATCGCTTATCTGATAATTTCCAATATAATTTCCATTGAGGGTTAAGTCAACGAACTTGGCAGCAGGAACAAATTTCTGTCCCAACTGCTCGCCAATGAAGCTGGCAACTGCATTACGGATAAGTGTCTTGTCAACAGCGTTAGCCATCAAGGTCCAGTTACGTGCTTTGGCATACCCTTTACCAAGGAATTTCTCCTTCGTCTTGAACTTTATACGATAAGGTTTCTTGGGAACACCCCATGTACTGTTACCACGACCACGAATCTGCAGCGAGTCGATAAACTCGGTCTCTCCATCCTGAATGCGCCACAACTTGGCATATTTGTAGTTGTACTTACTGTCGATATTTGAGCCGTCGTAAGTATTGATATAAACAGCTGGCAGATTGGTAAGCTGTTTCATATATGTGGGTGATCCGCCATCCTGCAGATTCTTCAATTCGGCACAGAATATATCATAAGCCTCTTGAAGTTCCTGCAAATCATCATCGGTAATATCTCCATCTGCCATTGTATTCCCCTCATCAATCAGCATCCTAAGACGTGTAGCATAGTGTCCCATATCAGCAATATAAGAGGGGCCGTAAACAGTTACGTGAGTGGGGAAAAATTCGGCAAAATGGCCAAAGTGATTACCAGATGAATTCTCCAGAATGGTGAAACGCAGAGACTTATATTTTTTATCGCCTAACGAAACGGGGTCGGAAGTGAATTCCTGACCAGAACTGGCATTGCCCAGTACTATTTCGCCCAGATCATCCCACTGTGAATTATTGTTGCTTCCCAAGACACCCATCAGCGTAACATGGTTACCGGACTCAAATCGGCGCACCACATAAAGACCGATATTGCCACCCACAGGTTCATTAAAATCAACCTGGATATAATGTGTCTCATGTACCTGACTGTGCCAATCGCTATGCCAGAAGGTATACGGATTGTAGTCCACCAGATACTCTATGTGTTGGCCCTCCTGCCAGTCGCTGGCATTACTGCTCAACTGGTTTGCTGTTATATAAATCACCTCAGACTCTTTTCCTACAGCTAACCTATATATATCCTTGGATTTCTCAAGCAATTCGCGGTATTCCTTTACCAAGGGAGCATCCATTTCGAGGCGTAAAGCATCGTATGCTTTCTGCAACTCCTGCATCTTTCCCGAGGTTATCTCTTCGTCCTTCAGGTTCTCGCCTTCTGTTATCAGTTTTTTCAGATTGCTGGCTGTGTATCCCAAAACAGACTCATAAAAGGGCCCAGGATAGTGCATGGGATAGAACTCTGCAAAATGGCCGAAAATATTTCCATCTGTATTGGCCAGAATAGTGAAGCGTAAAGATTTATAGGACTTTCCGCCTAAGGATACAGGGTCTGTAGTATATTCCTGACCAGAACTGGCATCACCAAGCTCCATCTCACCCAAGTTATCCCACTGTGTATTGTCGTTACTACCCAGAACGCCCATCAGCGTCACGTGGTTAGCTGCCGTCTTGCGTCTGAGCACATACAGGCCGACATTATCAGATACAGGCTCACTAAAGTCCACCTGTATGTAATGCGTTTCAGTAACCTGACCGTGCCAATCGCTATGCCAGAAGCTGTCAGGGTCGCCATCCACCAGATACTCTATGTGCTGCCCTTCGGCATAATCACTGGCATTACTACTCAACTGATTAGCAGAAACAGGAATCTGCTCCATCGGCTCTATTACAGCCTGCTGATAAAGTACCTTGGATTTAGCCAGCAGTTCACGGTATTGCCCTGCCACACTCATCCCTAGTTCGGCACAAAAAGCGTCATATGCTTCCTGCAATTCCTGCAACATCCTGGAAGTTATCTTGTCATCCGTCAGATACTCTCCTTCTTCAATCTGATACTTCAGATTGTTTGCAAGGTTACCCAAGTCAGACTGATAAAAGGGACCAGGGTAATGATAAGGATGAAACTCTGCAAAATGACCGAAAATGGTTCCATTTGTATTCTCCAGAATTGTAAAGCGCAAAGACTTGTAGGACTCTTCGCCTAAAGAAATCAGGTCTGAGGTATATTCCAATCCGTAATATGCATTGCCCAACCAGATTTCTCCCAAGTCGTCCCAATTCTCATTATCGTTGCTGCCCAAAACGCCCATCAGCGTTACATGGTTAGCCTCTGTTCTGCGCCTTACCACATACAGACCGATATTGTCGGATACAGGCTCATTAAAATCTATCTGTATGTAATGAGTATCATAAACTTGGTTGTGCCAGTCGCTATGCCAGAACGTATTAGGATTGCCGTCCACCAGATTATCTATGTGCTGGCCTTCCTCGTAATCACTGGCATTACTACTCAACTGATTGCCGGAAACGCGTATAATTTCCAACTCGTTTTCGATGGCTTGCTGATATATCTCCTTGGATTTAGCAAGCAAATCATGGTATTGCTCTGCTATGGTCTGCGCCCCCAGGGAAAGGGAGCACAAACTTAGCAGCGCTGCATAAAGCAGTCGCATTTTATGTTAGTTTTAGGATTATTCTTCTGTATCTTCGGTCTTAGGCTCTTCGAAATCGGTAATTTCATTCTCTATAAGAATGTTGTACCACTGAGCCAGTTTCTTCATATCAGCAGGATATACACGGTCGCGGTCGTAGTTAGGAAGGGCTTCTCCCATAAAGGCAGCCAACTCATCCTTACTTGCCTTCTTATAATCGAGGCTCGTCTTCTTGCCGCCTTCCTTCTCCAGGATGTTCTTGAATACACGACGCAGGGGCACCTCTTCATCATCGGTATACATAGCGATGTCAGCCAACGAGATTACCTTGTCGGCACCAAACACAGGCATACGCTTCTTCTGAGCATCCAATGTTTCTACAATAAGACTATTGTTTCCACGAGATAATAACCTGTACAAACCGGGTTTGCCGGATATTGCCAAAATCTTTTCTAACATGTTTCTTTTGTTTATCTAATGTTTTGTTAATAATTACGTTTCTGTTTTTATGTTTCAGTCTGATTGACTGTAATCTTTTTCAGCATCCTTTGCAAGGCATCCAGCAAAGCGGTCTGTCCTTCTGTTCCGTTATCTATAACGTAATCAGCCTTCTCCAGTTGTTGTTCAGACTGCTGCATGCCTATACGGGCCTCTATCTGTTCACGTGTACTGCCATCGCGCTTCATAGCCCGCTGAATGCGCAGTTCCAAAGGGGCATTTACGAATAGGACCTTATCAACAAGCGTATCAAATCCGCTCTCATAAAGTATGGCACTCTCTACTGCTACCACTTCGGAATCCTGCTGTTCCACCCATTTGCCGATATCCCTTCTGACAGCCGGATGGACAATAGCATTCACCTTCTGTACATGTTGTTGGTTGGCAAACAGGTAATCGGCCAGAACTTTCTTCTGTAACTTTCCTTCCTTATAAATAGGAGCGCCTGTCAGCTCAGTCAGTTTCTGTCTTATTTCCTCATCCTCGCAAATAAGGCGCTTTGCTTCAGCATCACAATCATAGACAGGTACATCCATTTGCTCCCGTAAGAGAGAAGAGATGTAACTCTTCCCACTTCCTATACCGCCTGTGATTCCCAAGATAACCATATTCTGTGCGTTCTTGAACCTATTAGTTGGTGCCTTCTAACTCAGCCCTTTCAATCAAATAGTCAATCTCTTGCGGAGATATTCGGGCATTGGTAACGCCTTCAGGAAGGGATTTCAGGTGCAGGCGGTACTTATCGGACGGATTCTGCAACAACTCCTCATATGTAACGGCCAATACAAAATTATCTGCCGTAATACGCTGATAGCGCCCAGACTCTACACGGAATGTGACCTTAGCTTTTGAGGGGAAAGTACGCAACTCTTGGTCGCCTGGGAAATTCAATCCTATGATGGGAACTTCCACCGTCTTTTCAGCATAATAACCCACAAGCGCCGTCATCTCCACCTTATTAGGCAAATATTCCACCCCCCTCATCCGTCGGAACGAAATGTTTTGAGTGTAATTTTCTTTTAATCCCAACAGATTTACCGCCTGAGTATACGCATACTGCATGGTATCAAGCACGTTGCCTGGAGCATACACCATTACACTGTCCTCAGAAAGGTTTACTGACTGAATATAATTCTGGGGCGATGCACCTATGCTACCACAGACTTTAACAGGGAGCTGCTTGGGGACACCTCTGTTATAATAATACTCCAAAGTATCAGGACGTACGGAAATAATGCGACTGGTAACCCCCAACTGACTCTGTATCAACCGTTGCAAATCAGTTAGCGGAACCTGCACTCTGGCATTGGTTAGGCCAGCGTCGTACTTTTCAAAGTCCACCTCTATAGCATTCTGTACCGTATAGCGGAAGAAACGCAACAGCGTTGTTCCCCTATCCCTGATGGTTATATGAACCTCAGAAGGCAATTCCGTTGTGATATGAACCTTTTCGGGGACGTTCTTCAGCGTTAAGGGGACAGATATTTCCGTTTCAAATGACTCGTTTAGGGTCTGTAACAGCCAAAAGCCTGCTGAAACGAACAAGAAGAAGAGGAAGACAAAAAACTCATGGCTTTTCTTGCCAAAGAAGATGTTTCTTATCCTCACCCATACCTTTGCCAGTCCGTATCCCATAGTGCAGACTTATGTTAAGAAAGAAGTGTAGCCCCCTAAGTGCTTATTGGGCAGGTTGAGCCTGAGCGTACACCGAGTTGCGGTCAACCTTGATACGAACACCGTTGGCAACCTCAATCATCAGCGTATTATCATTCTCATCTATCGACTTAACCACACCATAGATGCCACCAGCTGTTACTACTGCCTGGCCTACGGTAATACTGTTACGGAAGTTCTGAATCTCCTTCTGCCTCTTCTGCTGAGGACGAATCATAAAGAAATACATGATGGCAAAAAGTGCCACAATCATCAAAAGTCCACTGTATTGCTGCATTTTGTTATTATTTAAATTAACTATTCTTAATCAGTTTATTCTCTTCTATCAGCCTCTTTGCGATGTTGTCCAACGTGGCATTTATGTATTTGCCGCTCTTGCTGGTACTGTACATCTTGGCAATTTCAACATATTCGTTGATGCTTACACTGACAGGTATGCCAGGGAAGGAAATAATCTCTGCCAAAGCCAATTGCAGAATGATACGGTCCATCAATGCCACACGATTGATATCCCACTTACGGGTGGTAGATGCTATCAGATCGTAATAATAATCCTTGTTGGCAATTGCCTTTTGCAATAAACAGGTCGCAAACTCTTGGTCTGAAACATCCTTGTACTCAGGCAACAGGGGCTGGTCGGCTGTACTCTCTGCCGTGAACCTGTTTATAGTCTTCAGCACAAAGGTATCCACAATTACCTTATCATCATTCCAATAGAGATCCATTTCCTCCAAAACGGAATCAAGCTCCTCGTTGTTGCAAATCAAATGACGATAGATAAGACGCCAAATCTCCCTGTCTTCCTCATAGGAATTCTTGCCCGATGTCATATAGGTCTTAAAGTACTCACTCTCTTCTATCTTCCCATACAGCAAGCGCACATACTCCTCCTGGTCAGCCCAGTCGAAGCGCTGATTCTCTCTGTACTTCTGCAACTGCTTATTAGATTCCAGTTGATGCATGAAGCGGTTCTCAACAAATTTGGCACTCAAAAAGGCATTCTCGCCAAGACGCTTTGCTCTGCTTTGACGCATCTCCAGCATACGCAATGCCATACGGTTCAGTTCCACCATAAGCAGCAGCATACTGTTGTACAGGTCATAAGCTCTAGACAAGCTCAGGAGCAACTCTTTCTCTGCCGCTGCAGGATTCTTGCTTCCATTCTGATAATAAGAATAGGTAATTTGAACAAGTTTCAGTCGAATTAATTCGCGATTTATCATACTATTACACTTAAAATGAGGGTACAAAAGTACTCATTTTGCCCCATATTGGCAATTTTTTGGCGTTTTTTTTGGAAGATAAAGAAAATATGAAGAATTTTGAACCCGCTTTTATATATTTGCAAACATGGAACCTAACAAAAAAACGCAAACTGAGGCCGAAAGCAACATTCTGTTTTCCAAAGCTGTCAAGGCCGGACAACGCATCTATTATGTAGATGTAAAGATGAATAAGAAAGAGGAGATGTACCTCAGTATTACCGAGAGCAAGAAACTTGTTTCCGGCACGACGGAAATGCCACAGTATAATTATGAGAAGCATAAGATTTTTCTCTTTAAGGAAGACTTCCAGAAATTCCAGGAAAGTCTGAATGAGGCTATTAATTACATCAACAGCCAACAGGGGCCTTCGGAGCAGAGAACCCAGGAAGAGGGAGAAATCAACATAGATTTGGACTTCTGATTACACCGTTAGAATACAAAATTTGTGCTATTGGATAAAATAATTTGTTATTCTTACTGAGTAATCCATAATTATTTTATACCTTTGCACCCGCTTTTGAAGCCGTGTGATGGCGAATTAAGCAATATTTAACTTAATTTAGAGTAACACAAAAACAAAAAAACAATGAAAAGTATTGACGTAAAAGGTACTGCCCGTCCTAACACAGGAAAGAAGGCAAGTCGTGAAATTCGTAAGGCTGGTGCTGTTCCCTGCAACCTCTATGGCGAGGCAAAGGGTGAGAATGGTCTGCCCTTAGCTCTCAGCTTCACCGCTACTCAGGAAGAGTTGCGTAAGCTTGTTTACACTCCCGATATTTATAGTGTAAACCTGAACATCGACGGCAAGGAGTGCAAGGCTGTTATGAAGGAGCTTCAGTTCCACCCTGTAACAGATGCCCTGCTGCACGTTGACTTCTATGAGATTACAGAGACCAAGCCCATCATTATGGAAGTGCCCATCAAGTTGAACGGTTTGGCAGAAGGTGTTAGAGCTGGTGGTAAGCTGGCTGCTAGTGTACGTAAACTTAAGGTTAAGGCTCCTTACACCGCTATACCTGAGAAGCTGAACATCGACGTTACCAACCTCGGTTTGGGTAAGACCATCAAGGTAGGTGAGTTGAAGTTCGAAGGTCTGGAACTTGTTACCAGCCCCAGCGTTGTAGTTTGTCAGGTTAAGATGACACGTAGCGCTATGAGTGCTGCTGCAAAGGCTCAGGAGGAATAATTCCTTACCATAGCAATATAAAGGCGGCACCCACTATGCCGCCTTTTATTTTTCTGAAACAATGAAACTGATTAAAGAAATCCTCTCGCTTCTGTTCCCCTCCAGAAACAAGGTGAAGGCTGAAGAAGAGAACCCCATTATGAAATACCTGATAGTAGGACTGGGCAACATAGGCCCTGAGTATGTTGGCACCCGCCACAACATTGGCTTCCGCATTGTAGATGCGTTGGCGCAGTCGGCTAATGCCCAATGGGAGGACAAGCGCTACGGCTTCGTGGCTCGAATGAGGGTTAAGAACACTCAACTCATCCTTCTCAAGCCCAGCACATATATGAACCTTTCCGGTAATGCTGTCCGTTACTGGATGCAACAGGAGAAGATTGAGTTACAGAATCTCCTTGTGGTGGTTGATGATCTCAGTCTGCCCGTAGGTACCATCCGACTCCGTCAAAATGGTAGTGCAGCAGGGCATAACGGACTCAAGCACATAGCTCAGATGCTGGGAACTGATGGGTATAATCGCCTCAAATTTGGTATAGGCAATGAGTTTCCCAAGGGTGCTCAGGTCGATTTCGTACTGGGTAAGTTCAGTCCTGAAGACGAGAAAGTCATAGAGCAGAAGGCGCCCGTCTGTGCCGATGCCATCAAAGCTTTTGCCCTCAGCGGCATGCAGTTTGCCATGTGTAATTACAACAACAAATGAATACCGAAGCACGCATTGATAAATGGCTTTGGGCAGCACGCATCTTTAAGACGCGTACCATAGCTGCCGCAGCCTGCAAGAAGGGACAGGTTAGCCTGAAAGGAACTCCCGTTAAGGCAAGCCGAATGATTAAGGTAGGTGACGTAATAGATGTACGCAAACCGCCCATCACTTATTCCTTCCGCGTGCTGCAAGCTATAGAAAGGCGCGTAGGTGCCAAACTCATCCCTGAGATTCTGGAGAACATCACAGCTCCTGAACAGTATGAAATCCTTGAGATGAGCAAGATAAGCGGATTTGTGAACCGCGCCAAGGGAACAGGCCGTCCTACCAAGAAAGACCGTCGTTCGCTGGATGAATTCCAAAGCGAAGTTCCCGAATTCTTTGCCGATTTCGATTTCGACCTGGACGAATAAATTTATTAACCCCATGAAATACTATTGGTTACTGGTATTTACTACCATTGCAACGGTTAGTCGTGCTACCGACTACACCATCGAGACAAGTCAACCTCGTCAGACCATCCGTCATTTTGGTGCTTCAGATGCGTGGTCTATGCAGTCCATTGGCCTATGGGACAATGAAGCAGAACAAGAGAAGATTGCCGACTGGCTCTTCTCCACAGAGAACGATGCGCAGGGACAGCCCAAAGGTATCGGCCTATCTGTCTGGCGCTTTAATTTAGGAGCCGGAAGCGCTGAGCAAGGACGGGAATCCCAGATTAATCCTGGTACACGCACAGAATGCTTCCTTACCAAGGATGGTACTTACGACTGGACAAAACAACCTGGGCAGCGCAAATTTCTGCGTATGGCCAAGCAGCGTGGCGTACCACATTTCTTAGCTTTCCTGAATTCGGCTCCTGTCTATTTCACTCAGAATGGCCTTGCCACCAATACAGGCAGAGGTGGCACCATCAACCTGAAGGACGATTGTTATGACGACTTTGCCCGCTTTATGGCAACTTCACTCAAGGG
>JAFSRW010000007.1 GCA_017445925.1 Bacteroidaceae bacterium
TCAGCATGTCACTCACTGACACAACGCATCTAAGAGATCTCTTCGACATAACTATATTCAAAAATGACAAAGACCGAAGCGGTTCTGGTGAACCTAATTTATTTAATTTTTAACTCGTCCATTTTTAGTGGACACTAGTGTTTTTATATCTTGACAACCGTAAATGCAAATACATTAAGTTCTGATTGTGACCTCGACAGAAAAGGGATGTTACTTTTTCTGTTGAGGTCATATTTTGCCCCTTCTTTTTGATAAAAAAGACCATATTTTGCCAATACTTTTGGTTTTGGGGTGTATTTTGGATAATTTCTCATATTTTTTTGCCCCTACTTTTGGAAAATTTGGAACTATGAGATGTGGATTTAAAAAAGTTAAACATTCTGCACGTTTTTCGTGAAAAATGTGTAACTTCGCAGCAGAATTGAAACATGTAGCGAACAAAGAGAAACTCGTTGATATCCAGTGGGATAATACAATCGCACGAGAATTTCTCAAGTCGAGCAAAAAGCCGCGGTACAAGTCGAATCGCCATAGTGCTTATTATCAAGCATTTGCACTTTCACTTACTTTCGAAATACTTTCGAAAATTGGCCGTGTACCGATTAAAGCCGTAGAACGCCGATATTTTCGTTGATTTCTGTTGGTACGTGGGCAAATAAATCTAAAATGAGATTTTATTCCAAGATGTTTATTTAAGCACCTTCTTTTTCCCGTCTACAATGTAAATTCCCTTTGGTAATTTTGATTTTTGAATTTTGAATTTTGAATTAACCTCCCGTCCATTTAGGTCATAAAAAGATTGAGCATTCATCACAGAACAAGGTACATTATTGTTAATTCCATCAGTATCAATCCCCTTGCGATAATACAGACGGGCATTGTCGAAGCACGTCCAATCGTATGTTGTAGCCATTGTTTTTCGCATTCCTACACGTAGCTCACCCCCATCGGTTGACAGCTTTATCTCTACTGCATTCCGCTGATAGGCTCCCTTTACATTAAAGGCCACATTGGCACCGGTCACATTGTCGGGATAGGTGTATGGCGAATAGGTAAAGGGGGCTGACTCATCGAAAATGGACATAAAGGGAGTCTGCTGTGTCTCCCCATCGGCCTGAATATAGAGTTGGGCATTAAGTCCCTCTGTGCCGTTATTATGAGCCACCCATGCATTCTCGATGCTGCCATACCGGTAAAACCCGTCGATGGTAAAACGGTACTCGCCTTTAGGCATATTAGTGAGAATCTGGTATGCATCGTACGTCTGGTTATAGAACTCTGCCACCGTACCTGGAGCGGCAAGGAATGGCGTACCCGACCAGCCTTCCCTACCCTGCCCGAAAGATGCATTCTGCAACTGGTCGCTAATGTTAGTCCAATCATCATCAGTAGGTTCGGGCTTCTGCTCGGGAGTGACGTTTATAACGGGGATGCGTAGGATGCTGAGGGAGTAAGCAGGCGCTGTATATGAAAGGACTCCCTCTGGCTCCCCCTTTATGGGGAGAAAAGATGTGACGGGCTTCACTTTGGTTAAATCCGTCATGGAGTTCTCGTCTGCACCGCTGGCGCTGGTAAGTAATTGCTGCTCTATCTGACCCGTATATTGAAAATCCTTGAAACGGAGTATCGCATCCTGAGCTTGTCCCAGGTTGATAAACTTTACAATGAGTGTGTCCTCTGCCTGATTCAAGGCAGCACATGCATAAAGCTTACGTGAAGCAGGCAATGTGATGTGGTGATAGAGCGTATTGTCCACATAACAATAAACATCACCGCCTTCCTTTACAATGCGTAAGTGGTAGGTCTGTCCTTGTTGAAGCGAACCTGCAAGGGTTGTCAGGGTACGCTTGGAACCGCCTACACATTGCTCTATGGCATGTTGCGAGTTATTCCACCCGCCAAGATTCCACCAAATGTAGTTGTTGGGGTCGTCATAGCAGAAAGCAACCAGGAAGCCTTCGTTGCCCGAGTTTTTGGTGGCATCCAGTTCAAGGTTATAATTCTCTCCACATGGAATGGGGCACACATTGCATTGACCTTGCATAGTGGTGCTTGTCTGGTTAAGCGCGTCACCGTTGATGTTCCATGAGCCACCTGTTGCCGTCCAATGATGCTGATATTCCTCAGCATCGCTGAAGTCGGTAGCATAAAGAATCTGCCCCTGTGCATCTGTGACCTTAATATTATCGTATGTAACGGCTGTGGACCAAGAACTAAGGGCGATGGCGTTATTGGAGAAATTGAAAGAGTTGTCGTTCTCCTCCCATGTGATATTCTGATAGCCTACGTTGGAGGCCATCATCTGCTGTACCCAATAAGACGGGGTGCCAAAGGCTGCAGAGGCATTGAAACGAATCATATCGGGCATCCATGGTGAAGGATGACTCTCGTGGCAGAAGATGGGAGCATAGGAAGCCATGACACACACATCGGAGTTTCGCTCCATGCCTGCCATATAAACGGCTTCGGCAAGGGCTGCATTCAGATTGCCCAAAGTGCCAAATTCGCTGGTAACGGCATACTCACCCGCATAAATGCGATAGCTGTCGCGGTTATAATGATCATATTTGTTATACTGCTGACCGAACCAAGTGGTGCTGCGGTAGTAGTGCTCATCCACTGCATCCACAGGATTTCCGTTGCGCCAGGCGGGATCATCCGTTCCCCACGACTCTACGTTGCCTATCAGAATCATATCAGGGTTCTTGGCCTTAATGGCATCATAGAACTGTTTATAGCGCTCTGCGTAGTGGTCGCTCTGATCGTTATTATTATTAAAGGAATAATTATAGTTCTCGTTACCTATCTCTATGAGCCGCAGGCCAAAAGGCTCCGGGTGTCCGTTGGCAGCTCGCATAGATCCGTAAGGTGTGCTGATGTCTCCATTGCAATACTCTATCAGATCCAGTGTCTCCTGAATATAGTCACCCAGATTCTGATAGTCTTGCATCCATCCGTGCCCAAGGCCGATGTTGCTGACAAAAAGCGGTTCGGCACCTAAGTCTTCTGTCAGTTGCAGCAACTCATGCAATCCCAGACCGTCGCTCACCCGATAGCCCCAGTTCACATTCCAGTGTCCGGGTCGTTCCTCAATAGGGCCAATGGTTTTCTTCCACTCAAAACGGTTGGTCTGGCCATCACGCCATGTACCTTCAATGTAGCAACCACCGGGAAAGCGGACAAAGGTGGGATGAAGTTCAGAGAGCATTTCGGCCAAGTCCCGCCTACAGCCGTTAGGACGGTCTTTATAAGTGGGAGGCATCAGGGACACCACATCCAGATAGAGAACCATGTGTTGTAAAGCTCTGAGTGCAAACCAGCCTTTGGTATTCGAAGAAGTTGCTTTCAACTGCAAGGTATATTTCTGCCATTCATCTGTAAGATTCACACTGAATTCCGTCCGACCATAGTTGTTTTGCTTGTCATCTTGCAGTTCAGCAACCATCCTACCATCGAACGTGCCATCTGTCTTTGCCCAGAATGTAAGCGTATAGGTCTCACCCTCCACGATATTCATACCCCAGAAGCCCTCGTTGCGAACACCTGCGTAGTTTTCGTTTATTGTCAGTTTCAAGGCATGAGCTTGGGCATTGTTAAGAAGATTGGTACTGACCATGTTCAGACCCGTATCGCCCAGTTTCTGCCATCCATCGGGAGCCGTTGCATTATCCTCGAAGGAGCGGTTCCGAATCAACTCAGCATAAAGACCACCATCACCTCCATGGTTAATCTCCTCATAGAAAATACCATACTGAAGCGGACTTAGCAGCGGGCCTCGCTGGGAAGTAGAAAAATCGAAAGACAACTGTGCCTTGCCTGTAAAAGCACATAGAATACAACACAGGCTAAAAAAATAAATTTTGGCTTGCATAAAATGTTATGGTATTAAGATTTATAATGAGTCTCTCAACTCTATTCTCTAATCTCTAATCCCTAATCTCTAAACTCTAAACTAAATCACTCCATATCCCCCTCTATAATCAGACGGGTTACCTCTGATACAGCATTAGAACGGACGGTAACAGTTTTCTGGAAATGTCCAGGGAACTTATCGGTACCATTGTAAGTAACGTCAATTACGCCCTGCTCGCCTGGCTTGATGGGTTCCTTCGTGAAAGTGGGAACCGTACAGCCGCAACTGGCAAAAGCCTGATGGATAACCAGAGGAGCCGTTCCCGTATTGGTGAATTTAAAGCTGCACTTAACAATGGGGTCGTTCTTGCTGAACTTACCAAAGTTATGACGCAAGGTATCAAACTTAATCTCGGCATAGTTCTCTGCCTTGGTTGCACCAGTTACCTTCACCTCGCTGGTACTTACTTTCTGCTTCTGTGTCTGGGCCTGGGCAACTGATACTGACAGCATGCAAAAGGCCATTATCAAGAGTTTTTTCATCGTTCTTTATCAATAAATTTTCTGCAAATATAGCTTATTTTCTGTAAATAGAGCCCACAAAAACAAGAAAAGTAATAATCTTACCTTATTATTTAAGATATTTTTATACTTTTGCACGCTAACAAGTTGGCTCACAAAGTTGGAAAAGATAATTCTTGGCATAGACCCCGGCACCAATATCATGGGATATGGTGTACTGAAAATAATTGACCGCAAGGCCGAAATGCTGGCCCTGGGTGTTATAGACTTGCGTAAGTTTGCCGACCATTACCTGAAGTTGGGACACATCTTCGAGCGTGTAAGCGGCATCATAGCCTCATACTTACCTGATGAGATGGCCATCGAGGCCCCGTTCTTCGGAAAAAATGTGCAGAGTATGCTTAAACTGGGACGAGCTCAGGGAACGGCAATGGCAGCAGCTATCAGCAAACAGGTTCCCATTACGGAATACGCCCCTACAAAAATCAAAATGGCCATTACGGGCAATGGTAATGCCAGTAAGGAACAGGTTGCCGACATGCTACGCCGTATGCTGAAGATAGAACCAGAGGAAATGGGAAAATTTCTTGACGCCACAGATGCCCTGGGTGCTGCCTACTGCCACTATCTGCAGATGAGCCGTCCGCAAACAGACAAGAAATACCGTTCCTGGAAAGACTTTGTAGCCAAGAACAAAGATAAAGTCTCATAATGATAAGAATCCACAATGGCATAACACGCCACCCCGAATGGCGTATGGCAAAACCCATAAACGTAGAGATTCGGCAAGGCGAGCAGATAGCCATTGCTGGTGACAATGCTGCAGGAAAGAGTCGACTGATTGAAGTACTGACGGGTCATTTCCCCTTGCTGATGAACGAGGTGAAATATGACTTCTCCCCCAGCCCATTGAAGATGGTGAGCGAAAACCTGAAGTATATCACCTTCCGTGATTCATACGGCGACACAGACGGCACCTATTACTATCAACAGCGATGGAATCAGCATGACATTGACGAGAACACCCCTACTGCCGGACAACTCTTAGAAGAAGCTTTCCAGCAGGCTGACGAATCTATAGGTCGCGGCCTCTCAGAAGAGGAACGGGATGCGGCTCAGAAGCAACGTACAGCCTTCCGAAATAAATTGACGGAAATATTCCACTTGAATGAGTTGATGGATAAGTACATCATTTCCCTCAGCAGTGGAGAATTAAGGAAATTCCAACTAACCAAAACATTGGGTACAGGTCCGCGTGTCCTCATCATGGACAACCCCTTTATAGGACTGGATGCCCAGACACGCGACCAACTCCGCGATCTTTTGGAACAGCTGACTCAGGAAACGCACCTGCTCATCATTCTGGTGCAAAGCAAGGTGGACAACATACCCGATTTCATAACGCATGTGATTCCAATAGAAGGTCTTCACATCCTGCCTAAGATAACACGCAAGGAGTATCAGCAGCAGCTTCAGAAAAGGGTGTTGAGATCACTCCCTAAAGAAAAGAAGGAATGGATTTTCTCTCTTCCACAGAAAGACCTGACCCAAGAGTCTTTCTATCCCGAAGAAGGAACAGAAATCCTGAAGTTCAACAATGTTACCATCCGCTATGGTTCACGCACCATTCTGAAAGACCTGAACTGGACAGTCAACGAAGGCGAGAAGTGGGCTTTGAGCGGTGAGAACGGAGCAGGCAAAAGTACCCTCCTGAGTCTGGTATGTGCAGATAATCCACAGGCATACGCCTGCGACATCGAACTTTTCGGACACAAAAGAGGAACGGGCGAGAGTATTTGGGAAATAAAACGCCACATAGGATATGTGAGTCCTGAGATGCACCGCGCTTATCTCAAAGACCTTCCCGCCATCGACATCGTGGCAAGCGGACTTACGGATTCCGTAGGTCTGTACACTCGCCCAAAACCAGAGCAGAAAGAAATTTGTCTCAGTTGGATGAACATATTTGGGATAAAAGAACTGGCTGACCGCACCTTCCTGAAACTGAGCAGTGGAGAACAGCGCCTGTGTCTGTTGGCCAGAGCCTTCGTTAAAGACCCCGAGTTGTTGATACTAGACGAACCATTGCATGGACTCGACCTTCAGCATCGTGCCCTTGTAAAGGAGATTATCGACACCTTCTGCAGTCGCAAACACAAAACAATGGTAATGGTGACGCATTACAAGGAAGAATTCCCGCAATGCATCACCAATAGTATATACCTTAATAAAAAGTGATCCTATCAGATCTTAATTCATCGTCAAGTGTCTATTGCAATGGAGTTAACGGATAAACGATGTTAACGATAAAGATATTGGCGGCGAGGATGATGAGATTCATCAGCAGACCAATGCGCATGAAATCACTGAAGCGGTAGCCACCAGGGCCATAGACCAACATGTGCGTGGGCGAACCGATAGGTGTAGCAAAACTGCTGCTGACGCTGATCATAAGAGCAATCAGGAAGGGGAAAGGATCATAGCCCATCTTCTCGGCTGCTTCGTACATGATGGGGAAAAACATGGCACCCGCTGCCGTGTTAGAGATAAACTCGGTGATGAAGGTGCCGACGAAGCAAATAGCCGTCATCACCACGAGCGGGTTGGTGCCGCAAACATCCAGGATACCATTGGCCATCCACTCGGCGATGCCAGTTTTCTGAATGGCAAGGCCAAGCACGGCACTTCCGGCGAAGACCATGAGAATCTCCCAGTTGATAGCTTTCATAGCCTGCTCCATATTACAGCAGCGACAAATGAGCATGGCTGCAGCGGCCAGGAAGGCACACTGTAACAACGGCATGACACCGAATGCCGACAGTGCCACCATAGCTATCATGATAATAGTGGAGATGAGTGTGCCGGGCCCGATGTTGGGCACGTCATCTGAGTCAAAGAAGTGAAGGTCGTTTTTCAGGGATGAGGTATCAATGTTGAAGTGACCCGGACATATTAATAGCAACGTGTCGCCAGCCTGTAATATAACCTCGCGTGGTGATTCGTTAATGCGCTTGCCACGACGGGCGACAGCGGCAACATGTAGATTATTGTCTTTCTCAAATGAACTGTTGGCAATACTAGTGCCTATGAGTTTGCTGCCAAAGGTAACGTATGCCGTGCGTATCTGGCTGTCGTCATTTACCTCGCTCATGGAGAAGACATGATGATCTGCGGCAACCAGCTGATGGCTCACAGCCATTTCGTAGATCTCAACTATTTGTCCTGCATAAACCAGATGGTCACCTCCCATAATGGGTTCATCCTCGGTAAAGGGCGACGGGATATCATCGAAATGGTACATCTTTATAAGGCTACCACCCTTGATATGGAAGAGACCGGCCTCGCCCACTGTCTGGCCGATGAAAGGATTATCCGACGGAACACGCAACTCCACAGTGTACTCCGACGTGGCCTCAAATGCAGATTCCGGTGCCTCACGGTCTGGAAGCAGACGACGCATGGCAATGACAGAAAGCACCCCGATAAACAGGCAGAACAATCCCGGAATAGTAGTGGCCAACACATTCATGGTTACTCCAGTATTCTCCTCGTAGAGACCACTGATAATCAGGTTCGGTGGCGTACCGATAAGGGTGCATACGCCACCCATCCCCGAAGCGTAACTGAGGGGAATAAGCAGTTTAGAGGGTGAGATGCCGAGTTTCTTAGCCCACATCTTGACGATTTTCACGAAGATGGCC
The DNA here is from genome assembly GCA_017445925.1 of Bacteroidaceae bacterium. Taxonomy (GTDB): domain Bacteria; phylum Bacteroidota; class Bacteroidia; order Bacteroidales; family Bacteroidaceae; genus Physcousia. The sequence goes on from JAFSRW010000007.1 coordinate 8,076, forward strand.
ACAACGGTGGTGTTGCTGAGAAATGAACTAAGAAAGGCAACGGGCAACATCAGTCTGGTGACAGCCTTTGCGTAGCTGTCAGGTTGCCCCAACAGATACCTCACCATATAATGCAACACGCCTGTATGCATCAGTCCTGCAACCACCACAAACAGCACACCTACGGTGACTACCGAGGTACCACTGAATCCTGAGAAAGCCTCCTTGGCATCAAGCACTCCCGTTACGTAGAGCACACCGATAGCTCCGAGGAACACGATATCGGAACGCCACTTGGTAAACAGCAGAATACTGAACATGCCCAGCACCGTAATGATAGTGATCCAGGCATCAATGCCAAATCCCAAGAACATAAATGATTCCATACCTTATTTATCCTGTTAGAGTCTGTTTTGAAGATTATTAAATATTATTAGCTTTGTTTCATATAGCATATTAAAAATACCAATACTAAGACAGCGATTAGCAATATCAGAGCCACGATGAGATACAAGGCGGCTATGGCTAATCGCCAGATGGTGCTCCAGTAGCCGTAGCCCGATAGCTGTTTAATGGGAAAGAGCACTAACAACAGGGTAAGTATCCCGTAGATGACTTCTGCATTCGTGCTAAAGCACAGTAGCGAGGGGATAAGGCTATAGATGATAAGCATATTGCTGATATAGACCATCGCCACAAAGCACTCCGAAAGGCGTAGATCAGGTATGGCAGGACAATGACGGAATAGCAGCCAGAGCGGATAGCAGAAGAGCAGCAGGCTAACGAGTAACACTCCTGAATAGTGATCTTCCATCCATTTGCTGAAAGTTTCCAGTATGCCTTCAAACTGTTTGTCTGCTTGATGTAACCTTCTCTCTTTGTCGAGTTCCTCTTCTGTCATTTTTGGTGATTTCTTTTCTTGAACATCATCCTCTTTGTTATCTGCAGTGGCCCTAATAATGACTTCAGAAATATCCTTCTCTTGTTGTTCCAAGCGGTTTATGCCCTTGATGTTTAGGCCCGTATCTATCAGCAGCGACAATGCGAAGAGCAGGAAGTACATCTTGAAGGGTGGAAAATAGGCCATATGCATGCCCCTGAGGTAGTCGCGAATCATGTAGCCGGGTCGCAACAGGAGGTCGCGGATGCCGCGGAGCATACTCCTATTGCCTAAACCCCAGACATCAAGAAACAACATGAATGCATTCTTGAGGGAATAGCGGCTTATCTTAGCCGACTGTCCGTAACGTGGACAGTAGTTGCCCTGGTAGTGCGTACCGCAAGTAGCGCACTCGCGCTGTTCCTCAGAGAGTGGCGCCACTTGGTAGGGCTGTAGTTGCCACTCCTTAAAATGCCTGTATATGTCTCCTAGTCTTCCCATTAATTATTGTTGCACTTGATCATTGATATGCAGATTTTCAATAAAGGTCTTGGACATCCGATTGCTACGCCTCTCATACTTAGGTGATAATAAAATGTACAGCGTAATGGCTATAACAGCGAATATGCCCATCAAACCGCTATTAGGCAATGTGTTACCAATAATATAAGCAATGAAGAGAGCACCCAGTACAAGACGGAAGATGGCACAGGCCCAAATCTTTACACGTACCATATTACCTCCTTCGTACCACAACTTATTGACATTGTCGCTATTGCCGCCTCTACGCATCAGCGCCCATAGGAAAGGGCCGCAGAGGGACAATGCTATAACTGCAGTAACGATACCAGACCAAGGTTCAGGCAGCAACTTGTAAATCGGTGGCGCGCCGTAATAGTACATAAGGGCGATAATGGCCACACAGAGCACACTGTTGATAAGTATGATCATGACAAACCGCTTGAATTCGGTACGCCAAAGCAGGTGCATCTCGTCAGTTTCTTGCTCTTCTTCGTTTTCGGCGGCGTGGCTCTCCAACTTGGCTATCCACTTGGCAGGTACCACACGCTCCAATGTATTGTATGCCGGTTCTGCCAAACGAATTAGGTAAGGCGTGGTAAACGTGGTAAAGACAGACACCGCCACAACGATGGGATAGAGGAAATCGCTGGTAACGTGCAACGATGTGCCCAAGGTGGCAAGGATGAAGGCAAACTCACCAATCTGTGTCAACGAGAACGAACACTGCATGGCAGTCTTCATCGTCTGTCCGGAGATAAGGAAAGCGCCTGTGCTCAGTATGGCCTGTCCCAACATGATAACGACGATGATGCAGAGAATAGGCACTATATACTCCACTATGAGAGACACATCAACCATCATACCTACGGACACGAAGAAGATAGCACCAAAAAGATTCTTCACAGGTGAAACCAAGTGCTCAATCTGTTTGGCCTCAACCGTCTCAGACAGGATACTACCCATAACGAAGGCTCCGAACGCAGCGGAGAAACCTACGGCAGAGGCAAACACCACCATGCCGAAACAGAATGCAAGGGCTGTAATGAGCAACGTCTCTTCGTTCATCAATGGTTTTGCCTTCTTTAAGAAGAGGGGAATGAGATAAATGCCCACAGAGAACCAGAGGACAAGGAAGAAGCCTAACTTCAGGATGGACATCAGCATCTGAGTGCCCTCAAACTCCTTGCTGACAGCCAGCGTAGAGAGCATCACCATTAGAACGATGGCCAGGATATCCTCGATAATCAGCACGCTGAGTACCAAGCCGGCGAAACGCTCGTTGCGCAGCCCCATGTCGTCAAAGGACTTAAAGATAATGGTGGTAGATGACATAGCCAGCATACCGCCCAGGTAGATGCAGTCCATATTGCTCCATCCGAACAGATGACCTGCAAGCGAGCCTAGGTACATCATACCAAGGATAATGGCAATAGCAGCAATTATGGGTGCTGCACCCATATTCAGGATTTTCTTGAATGAAAACTCCAGACCCAGGGCAAACAACAGGAAGATAACACCTATCTCACTCCATAAGTGTACACCATGCCCATCGCTCACACTAGGCATATAGGGCATGTTGGGTGATGCAAGGAATCCCGCTACGATATAACCCAGAACAATGGGCTGTTTAAGTTTCTTGAAAAGCAATGTCATAAGACCTGCGCAAATCAATATTAAAGCAAGGTCGGCAATTAAGGGTTCAAGTTGAGACATATTATATCTATTTTTAGGAGTTATCGCCCCCGTTTTCACGGCAAAGTTACGATTAAGTGAGAGATTTTCCAAATATAACACAAAAAAACTGCTACCTTATTTATATTTAAGATAGCAGTCTTTTAGGTTAGAGGTTAGAGGTTAGCGAAGCCAAAGGCCAACAGCCAACAGCCAAGGCTGCGATTAAGCGAGAGCAAAATGATGCTTGCATCAATTATGCTGAGTGTGAGCAGGCTCGACTGAAGGTCAAAGTTCTTAAACGTTTAAGGTTAAGGTTAACGTTAAGGTTGATTACCTCATGCAGCTAGTGGTACCCAGCGCGGTAATGATAGAGGCAATAATGCTTGCCACAAGGTGAAGTATAGTCTTCCAAGTCTCTTTATTTTTCATAGAAAAACAATGTTAAAATGTTAAAATGTTTAATGGTTAAAATGTTTAGTTACGGTTTACTGTTTACCGTTTACGGTTAATCGAATAATTTTCAATTTTCAATTGTCAATTGTCAATTTGAAGAGTTGGGCCCGAAGGCCCGTACTCTTCACTAGTCTTCATCCGCTCCTGGCTCGTCGTCACCGCCACCGTTGTCGTCACCTCCGTTGTCACCGCCGCCCTCGTTAGGGTTAGGGTTAACGTTATCGTTGGTTCCGCCATCCTCGTTCCCGTTAACGTTATCGTTCCCGTTTTCAGGGTCCTCAACGATACCCTCGTCTGCACTGGTTACGCGCTTCACTTCCTTACCTGTACGGTCGTAGCAGGTAATCTGGATGGCAGTGTCTGCCAACTCATCCTTCAGGTCGGTCGTAGGCGTGAAGATGATGCGGCGACTGCGGATAAGGCCAGCCTTCACCTCGTTCACGTTGGCTACACTCTTGGCGCGGAGACCGAATCGCATGCTGCCCAGTCCGGGGATGGCTACGCTGTGACCCTCAGTTGCCCATGCTTTGATTACCTCGCCTGCTGCATCCCAAGCGGCCTGCATTACGCCCTTGCTGATTCCGCTGCGCAGGGCAGCTTCCTTAATCACTTTCTCCTGATTCAGAGTGGTGTACAACTCTGGCGCCATGATGTAGCGGTAGGTGTCGGCGTACTTGCCAATCTTCTGGAGTTTCTCATTTGCTTTTACTTTCAACATAATTGTTTAGATTTAA
>JAFSRW010000099.1 GCA_017445925.1 Bacteroidaceae bacterium
AAGATTATGACAATAAAGATTGAGAGCGTTATCAACCAGTGGGACAGCGAGACAGACCAAGTCATTGTCCGTTTCCTCAACCTGCTGACCCTTGCCAAGACACGCAGGGAACTGGAGCAGGCACTGGATTTATCTCCTTTTAAGGAGCAGTTTAAGAAACACCTGCAATGGGGATGGGGAAGCCGTCACCTTTGGGTAAAACAGCTTTGTCCGTACAACGGCAGCGTAGCAGAGAACCGATTACTTATAGTTGAATTTTAATAAAATAGTATTATGGCACACTTTGCAGGAACATACCTTATCCCCTTGTTCGCCGTTGTACCATTGGAGTATGGCGATTATAGCGGACTTGATGATTTAGACACAGAACTTATCCAGTCGTTCATTGATACGAACTTTCCTCATGGCTATGTGATGGACATTCGTGATGCAGACAACCCTTTCTTCTGTTCGCATCCCGATATCGGAGGACTGGCAGCAGAGGTAGTAGAAGCCGACTTCTACCACGCATAATAATAACAAGGTGGGAGCATCGGCACTCCCACCACCTTTAAGACATCATACAATGGCAACAAGAATGACCGAGAACGGAGTAAGCACCACTCAGAAAGGACAAGAACAGTTTGAGACCTTTGTAGTCAGCACACGACCCAAGCGGAAGGCAGTGAAGTACGACTTCCGCAGCGCAGAGACTGGCGAGTTGTTCACCATCGTCCGCCCGACACTGGAGCAATGCAGGGAGAAGCGTAACGAATGGCTGAAGCATAAAGGACTGACAAACTAACCAAGGAGGTCGGACGGACGAATAATCCGCCCGACTTCGTTTCTTTCAGTGAGCAGGTGGCGGAGAAAGAAACGAAGCAAAAGAAACCCTTGTTTCCTTCTTGCCGAAGGCATAAAATGAACTTTTTTCCATTTTATTTCAAATTTCTGCTTTTTTTTCGTTGGAATTATGTACCTTTGCACAAAATAACGTGTAATCGCACGGCAACAAAAGACGTGTAATAACACGTTTAAAAAAGACGTGTAACTCCACAGAAATAAATAACGTGTAACAGAACAAAAGACCTATATGGCAACAGTAGCAGAAAAAATAGCAGAGTCTCTGGAGCAATTGAAACAACTTCAAAATGCAGAAAACTTCGTTGTTCTTCACGGAACAGAGCAATTAAGCAGGGTACACTTGACTCGCTTGCTGAGTGAGGGATGGCTGAAAGAGGTTGTTAAGGGATGGTATATAGCCTCACGTCCCGGCATGGAAGGTGATACCACAGACTGGTACACCTCTTATTGGGCATTCATGTCTAAGTATTGTACTTCACGTTTTGGCGATAGTTGGAGCCTGACGGCAGAACAGTCTCTTGACCTTCATTCGGGCAATACGACCGTTCCTATACAGACCATCATACGCAATCCAGACGGAAACAACAACGTCACATCGCTACTATATGGTACTAGTTTGTTCAACTTGAAAGCCAAGTTGCCAACCTCCATATTCATCCATTCAGAATATGGTGTGCGGATGTACTCCTTGGCGGAAGCTTTGGTGTTTGTTTCACCCACTTATTTCCGTCAGAACCCTATTTCTGCGAGAACATGCCTTCAGATGGTGAGAGACGAATCCGAGATTTACGGTATCCTTGCCGATGAGGGAGCAAGCACCCGTGCAGGTCGTCTTGTCGGAGCATTCAGGAACATAGGCAGGGATAAAATTGCAAACAATATCCTTGCGTATATGAAGCGATTAGGTTACGATGTACGTGAGGAAGACCCGTTTGAGGATAAGGTTGATAACATTTCCCCTGTTCCCGTTTCTCCATACGTAGCAAGACTTACACTGATGTGGGGACAAATGCGTCAGACGGTTATCGACAATTTCCCTGTCCCCGCCAGTGTTCCTACCAACATCGCCGAACTGCTCAAGCAACTGGATGATAAATATACGGAGGATGCTTATCATTCTCTTTCCATCGAAGGTTATAAAGTATCTGACGAGTTGATAGAGAAAGTGAAAAGTGGCAACTGGAATCCAAAGGAAGAAGACAAGGATGCTCATAATGCGCTGGTGGCCAGAGGTTACTATCAGGCATTCCAAGCAGTAAAGACCACCATCACTAAAATTATAGAGGGTACAGATGCCGGAACTGCTGTTGATGATGATCACGGGAACTGGTATTTCGAAATGTGGCAACCAATGGTAGCCGCAGGACTTTACAAACCGTCCGCTATCGTTGGCTACCGCAACCGCCCTGTCTATATCCGGGGTTCACGCCATACACCAATGAACTATGAAGCTGTCCGTGACGCTATGCCTGAGTATTTCCGTTTACTACGAGAAGAAAAGGATCCAGCCGTCAGAGCCATCCTTGGACATTTCATGTTTAGTTTCATACACCCCTATAATGACGGAAATGGCAGAATGAGCCGCTTCATCATGAACACGATGCTTTCCACGGGTGGGTATTCATGGACTATAATTCCTATTGAAAGACGAGACGCTTATATGCAAGCATTAGAGAAAGCCAGCATAGAGGGCGATATTGCAGACTTCACAAAGTTGATTGCAGATTTACTACGTTAGTCTCAATATCTGATAAGACGGCAATCCCTGACGAGTCAACGCTCATCAGGGATTGTTGTCTTATTGAATGAATAGCAGCGAAAACTCCACATATCGCCGTCGCTCGATGGACTTCACTTTCCTGCCCTTGTATCGGCAGAAGCGCATATAGTCGTGGAAGATGTTGCGGTTGCCTGCATCCAGTTTCCTCAGCAGCGTACTTCGTGGGCGTTTGCTCGTTCCGAGTATCGCGTATGGCCCGACATTGTACGCAAGGACAGCCAAGAGCATCTGGTCTTTGCCGTAGCCTTCGAACAGTCTGTACATCTTCATGAGGTCTTGACGGAGCAGCCTGTCACCCTGCGCCTTCGTCATCGACCTTGCACTGTACCGTTCCCCCGGCTGCAACTGATGACCCCATCCGACGTATGGATAGTTGCGGACGGTGTGCCAGCCCTCGAAGTGCTTGATGATTTCCACCGCCAAGTTGAATCTCTGCAGTTCTGTCATTTGCTCCTGCGCCGTCACTGCCGACGGACAGAGCA